>CALAMD010000125.1 GCA_937925695.1 uncultured Bacillaceae bacterium
CAATATAGCTTCACTTCATATTGTACCAAAGATTTCAGAATAGCAAATAAATTTGTATATTCTTATTCTAAAACAAAAGCCTTACCAGGTTACTGGTAAGGCTTAATCATATTCGTGTACATAGCATTTGAATTTTTCACTTAACTCATGAAATAATTCTTTATTTCCTTGGTCTATGGAGCGATTTATTTCGGTTAATAGCTGTTCCTTATTCCAGTTGAAACACAATTCATCTAACAATAAACGGGAGGTTAACTTGATCTCAAATGGAATTTCACGCTTCGCTTTCAAAGCTTGGCCAGCATACTTTATAAAGCAATAATTAACCTTCTGCTTTTTCATGGAACATGCCCCCTTTGTTCCTTTACTCTATTATCCTTGATTTTTCAAATAATTGCAACAAAAAGAAATTTTATTGCAAATTAGCTGATGTTTTCACACAAAATAAAAAACGAAGCCAGCATATGCCGGTACTTCGTTTCTAAGCACCTAATAAATTATAAAATGGGAAAGTGTATTATTCATCTTGATCAGTAAGTATTAACGGACCATCCTTTGTAATCGCTAATGTATGCTCAAATTGGGCTGATCTGCCTTTATCAATCGTTCTAGCAGTCCATTGATTATCGTCCATTTTACTTTGCCAGCTACCCTCATTGATCATCGGTTCGATCGTAATAACCATGCCTTCTTTTAACCGCAATCCTTTATTTGGTAAGCCAAAATGAGGAATGTGTGGCGGTTCATGGATTGTCGGTCCAATTCCATGGCCTGTGAAATCTCTGACAACAGAAAAGCCTTCCCCTTCTGCATAGGTTTGGATAGCATGACCAATATCACCAATTCTATTACCTACTTGGGCTTGTTCGATCCCTTTATATAATGCTGTTTTGGTCACTTCAATTAATCGTTTGCCCTTTTCATCAACTTCGCCAACCTCATAAGTCCAAGCAGAGTCAGCTAGAGCACCATTGAGGTTTACAACCATGTCAATCGTTACGATATCACCATTTACTAATTTTTCATCACGGGGAAATCCATGACAAATTTCATCATTAATCGATGCGCATGTTGCATACGGATAACCGTTGAATCCTTTTTGTTCAGGTGTTGCGCCATGCTCTGCTAAAAACTCTTCAACAAATTGATCAATTTCCATTGTTGTAATACCGGGGCGAATCATTTTAGCAATTTCTTTATGACATTTGACTAGAATTTCTCCAGCTTTTTTCATTTGTTCAATTTCACGTTTACTCTTTCTTGTAATCAAATCATTCTCGTCCTCTCTAGCTCTGAAATCTTCCTTTTTATCCTTTGTTAATTGTATCATAAAATACCGTAGCATAGAAAATGCAGAGATCCAAAGGACCCCTGCATGATCAAGAGCTTGCTTTAGTAATAACCACCGTAGCCTGATCCACCTACATAAGCAGTTCCGATGATAATCAGCAAAATAAACAACACAACTAAAAGAGCAAATCCTGAATTATATCCTTGCTTACCTTTACTCATAAACTCGCCTCCCCTTATTCAAGGTTACCATAGTATATTCATATAACCTCGTTTCGTAAGGGCGAAAGTTTAGTTTTTATAGGCATTTATGCTCATTTAAAGATGAGCGACTTCTTCCCAATAATAAACGAGCGTTTCCATTCCTTTAATAAAATTATCAAGGGGAAAGCTTTCATTTGGCGAATGGAGACGATCATCAGGCGTACCAAAGCCTAGTAAAACAATAGGCATATTAAAAATATCATCAATCCATTCTACAACAGGAATGGATCCACCCATCCTCACATAAACTGTATCTTTTCCAAAGGCTCGGGTATAGCTTTGGGCAGCTTTTTCGATGAGCGGATGATTTGGTTCCACTTTGTACGCTTTAGCTGACAGTTTTTCTTTCATAATCTCAACTTTGACGCCAGATGGAGTATGTTTTAAAATATGTTGTTCTAATAAATTTTGAATATGTTCAGGATCCTGTCCTGGAACAAGTCGACATGTAATCTTTGCTGTAGCGGATGCAGGTATAATGGTTTTACTTCCCTCACCTTGATAGCCACCATAGATGCCATTGATTTCAAAGGTTGGTCGTGCCATTGTATGTTCTTTAGCTGTATAGCCTTTTTCCGATACGGTTACATCAACACCAGTTGTTGCCGTAAAATCTTCACCTTCTATCGCATTCATTAAATCACGTTCCTCTTTAGACAACGGTTCAACCCCATCATAAAAACCATCTACCGTTACAACCTCATCTTCATTTTTCATGGAGGCTAAAATATGTGCTAACGCCATAATTGGATTTCTAATCGCTCCTCCATACATCCCTGAATGGAGATCATGAGATGGTCCCGTAACAGTTACTTCGATGCCAGTAAATCCTTTCAAACCATATAATATTGTCGGTTGATTATTTGCGACCATTCCCGAATCTGAAATCACGGCAAAATCGGCTTGGAATTGTTCTTTTTTAGTCTGCAACAATTCATACAAATGCTGACTGCCAATTTCCTCTTCGCCCTCAATACAAACTTTTACATTTAAGGGCAGACGTCCTTTCGTTTTCATAAAGGCTTCTAAAACAGCTAGGTGCATAAATACTTGGCCTTTATCATCACTTGCACCCCGCGCATAAATTCTCCCATCCCGAATATCCGCTTGGAATGGATCACTAACCCATTCTTCAAGGGGATCTACCGGCTGTACATCATAATGTCCATAAATTAAAACAGTCGGTGCTTGATCCCCTGCTTGATTATATTCAGCATAAACTAAGGGATGACCACCGGTTTCTTGTTTCTCCACTATATCAAAGCCAATTTCAGTTAAATAATCTGCTACGAAATTAGCCGCCTCTTGAATATCTTTTTTATGTACAGGATCTGTACTTACACTTGGAATCGCTAAAAAATCTTTTAATTTAGTTAGTAATCGATCCTGATGATCTTGTAAGTATTGTAAAACTTGTTGACTCATGTTTGTCTCTCCACTTCCTTCCTCTATTTCTATACACATTTTAACATAACTCAAGGGTGAACATAAAAAGCAGGTGCCCATATCGATGAACACCTGTCGCCACCATCTTATTCTGCTCGATTTTGTGGGAATATCCGCTCGATCATATCCCCTATTTGATCAAAAAATCCTCTAATTGGTCTACCTTCGTTGAAATCAGTAATATAGTCATTCGTCAAATCAACAAAATCAGGATTTGTACTAACATATACATTGTCAATATCGTCATCGATAGAACGAACAATATCGGAAATTTCTTCTTTAATATCTTGGGTTAGATCATTTTCATTTGTGGCTCGCCCATTATTATCATTATCTAATACTGCGGCGACGTATGCATTATTCTCAGTTGTTAGTACATATGCCGCTTCAATATCATCCATTTCATCTACAATTTTTTGGGCTGCTTCTTCAGACACGTCATAACGATCTGCTTGATGTTGATTTATATTGTCATTAGGATATTGCCTGTTATTTTGGATCCCTTCATTCATTCGATTGTTACGATTCAAGTTCTCGTCATACCGAGTAGGTTGAATATTATTTGTCCCTGTCCCCTCTTGGTTATTATTTCCTTGGCAACCAAAAAGGACAAAAATTGTTGCAATAGCAATAGAGATGAGTTTTACTCTCATCATTGTTCATACCCTCCTTAACATTTTGTTCATAGTATGAACTAGTAAAGATATTTTTATGCGAAACCTTTTATTGGCAAACACACCATTATGTTTTAGGCAATATAAATATAAAGTGGGTAAGCTATAAAAGCCATCAATTTTTATCTGATGGACCCTTTTTAAGGAGGGGAATGTTTGATGAATATACCTGATTATGATAGAGCTCTCTATTACACGATTTGGGGACAATGGGATGATTTGTTACTCCTAATGGTAAGAACGAACGATGACCTCTTAGCGAAAAAAATCCATTTGTTTTTAAATGCCTACCACTTTTCATCAGATCAACGAAAGATATTAGCAGCCCACGACGAGTTGCTTTATTATGTCGATCATGCCATGAAAACGATGCCGGCAAAAACAATGGAAGTATAGCTCAAGATGGAACTTGGCCGTCAATAAAACGAAGTCGCTAGTCATGATCGACTATGACTTCGTTTTAATTATAAATCTTCAGTCGTTTTGTTCGTATTCATAATAATAATCGATCGGAATAAATAATCCTACCCTTCCATAATCTTCATGGTGAAGCGTTGCAAAAACTATCCCAATAACTTCCCCGTCTTGATTAATAATTGGGCTACCACTACTCCCACGGTAAATCGGTGCTTTGATCATCATAACATCCTCATCCCATGAACTAAGCCGAATCCGATCAATAACTGTTCCTTCATTAGCAATGCCGCGAAAGCCAAGGGGATTCCCAATTACCCGAACAACCTCTGATTCTGTAGCTGACATGTGATCGGCTAGCGATAAAAATGGCAAGGTCTGGTCATCATCAAGGACCGTCGCTAACACAGCTACGTCTATACTAGGATAAGATGCAATGACATTCGCTCGAAATAACCCTTCATTCGGAAACGCAACTGTAACATTGTCATTTTCCTCGACAACATGATGATTGGTCAATATCAATCCATCTTCAGAAATCGAGAAACCCGTTCCCCGACTATCATCTGTTTCAATGACGACAACAGCTTGTTTGTAAAGTTTAATATCAGCTTGCTGAGAAAGACTTGCTGATGTTTTAAGAAAATCTATCGCAGGAATGGAAAATGTTTGGGGGAAAAATGCCAGCACTTGGAACAACATCGCTAAAGCGATAAGCCAAAATGCCCATCTAGGAAATCGTCGTTTATTTTGTTTGCTTTCATGGGCTTCCTTTTCTTTTGTTAATATTTTTTGTCTAGCTGCTTGGACAAGTTGATACATTTCTTCATCATCAATATCTTCATATAAATCCTTATCAATAATATCCTCTTCATATTCTTTTTTATTTTCCATAAGCCACCCCGGACTTCAAACCTTTTATCGATATCATACCATGACTGGATAAACGTTGTAACTATTCTACAAATTCAACAGCATCAAATATTAACCTATTCAATCATGAGGAGAAACAAAATAAATTATTTTTCAAAATGTATAGATAAATGAAAAAATATTTGTTATCTTATTAGATATTCATTTTTTAATTTTTACATAAAGGAGATTGTTTCCGATGCATTTGGATGAAATGTTACAATATAATCAAAAATTCGTGGCTAATAAAGAATATAAGCAATATGAAACTGACCGTTATCCAAATAAGCGAATGGTCGTCTTTACATGTATGGAATCTCGCTTAGTTGAATTACTTCCAAAAGCATTAAACATTAATAATGGGGATGTAAAAATGCTTAAAAATGCAGGCGCAATTATTCGTAAGCCCTACGACAGTATCATGAAGAGCATTCTAGTTGCTGTCTATGAGTTAAAGGCTGAAGAAATCGTCGTCATTGGTCATCATGATTGTGGGATGTCCAAAATTCAACCCGAGCAGTTTATCAATCAAATGATGCAAAAGGGCATTACAAAGAAAACAATTGAAACAGAGAAAAGAGCAGGGATTGATTTACATGAAGAGTTTCGTGGGTTTTCAACCGTAGAAGAATCGATTAATCAAAGTGTCGAGCTCATTCGTCATCATCCACTCTTACCGAGTCATATTAAAGTACACGGTCTTGTTATCGATCCAAGTACGGGGAAAGTCGAAATTGTTTCTCAAGATCAATAATTGATGAAACGATTTTGATAAAGGTTGCACGAAGCCAGCAAAAAAGCTGTCTCAGTAATCAATGATGCTATAGAGCCCCTTAGATTACTAAGACAGCTTACATTCTTACATTAAAATGTTCTATTAGCGATTTCGTCTGGATGGGTGCCAATCCGGTACCCTTCATCTAAACGATCGATTAGCTCCATCTCCTCTTGACTTAATTCAAAATCAAAAACGGATATGTTCTCTAATTGTCGCTCTCTTCTTAATGATTTAGGAATGACGACGAACCCATGTTGTACATGCCAACGAATCATGATTTGGGCTGGTGATTTACCATGTTCTTGAGCAATTTTCGTAATGGTTGGATCATCTAAATATTGCGCTCTACCAATTGGTGACCAGGATTCAATTACAATGTCATGGGCTTTACAAAAGTCTACCGTGCTCTTTTGCATTAACTTAGGATGTAGTTCAATTTGATTCACAACTGGTTTATATTTGGCATTATCAAACAGTTCTTGTAAATGGTGCTCTAAAAAGTTACTTACACCAATTGCTTTTACCCGACCTTGTTCATAAAGATGTTCTAACGCTTTCCACGTCTCAACAAATGTATCAGGCATTGGCCAGTGCACTAAATAAAGATCAATATAATCAAGTCCAAGCTTTTCAAAACTCTCCTCAAAAGCAGCCAATGTCTTCTCATAACCTTGCTGATCATTCCATACTTTTGTCGTTACAAAAATTTCTTCTCTCGGTATCCCCGAATCTCGAATTGCTGCACCTACCCCTTCTTCATTCTCATAAAAACTTGCTGTATCAATATGACGATAACCTAACTCTAAAGCAGTTTTTACATTGTCATATGCTTCATCTGCAGGCACTTTGTAGACACCTAAACCCAACTGGGGAATTTTGACACCATTATGTAGTTCTATCATTGGTACATTACTCATATAAACACATCCTTCCTATATAGTAATCATCTTTATTAAGCGTATCGCGAATGATTATTCATTTCAAGCCCTTAACAAATATGAGTTGATTAATGGTAAATCTTTGATTGCCGACTTCACAACCTGCTCTTAAGGATGTTCATTGATTTCATTTAAAATCAGTTCAATGACATGTTCTTTAGCCTTTGTACTCGTAAACTTTTTCATCCGATCAACCAAAACAGGACCAGCAGCTTTTAATTTCAATAATTCTGCAATTAATGTTTCCGTGTTTAAATTTTCCTCTCCTAATACACGGGCATAGCCCTGTTTTTGAAATGAATTAGCATTGACGATTTGATCGCCTCGACTTGCTTTTAACGATAACGGAATTAACAACATAGGTATTCGTAAAGCGAGAAATTCAAAAATGGCATTTGCTCCTGCTCGTGATAACACATAATCAGTAATGGCAAAAATATCGGGTAACTCCTCATTGACATATTCAAATTGAACATAGCCTTTTTCTTGGATCGATTCATCTACATTCCCTTGACCACATATGTGTATCACTTGAAAATCGGTTAGTATTTCCGTTAAACAACTTCTTATTGTCTGATTAATTTTTTGCGATCCGGCGCTCCCCCCCATGATTAATAAAATTGGTTTTTCTGTTGTTAACTGGGTCAGTTGATAGCCGCGATCCTTATTACCTGTTAATAAGTGATCACGAATTACGGGGCCAACATATTCACTTTTCTTTTTCGGAAGAAATGATAACGTTTCGGGAAATGTTGCCAACACCTTTTTAGCAAAAGGAATAGCAATTTTGTTCGCTAACCCAGGTGTATAATCAGATTCATGAATCAGCGTAGGAACTCGACGTAACTTAGCCGCTACGACAACAGGAACGGAGACAAAGCCACCTTTTGAAAAAATAACGTCTGGTTTACAAGCACCGATTATTTTCCATGCTTGGAGAACACCTTTCATCACTTTAAAGGGATCCTTCAAGTTTTCAACCGACATATATCTTCTCAATTTACCGGTAGAAATTGGATGATATGTTACTTCTTGCAGTTCTTGAATCAGTTGCCTTTCTATGCCATCGATTGAGCCAATGTAATGGATCTTCCAACCATGTTGTTGAAAATATGGAATGAGGGCTAAGTTGACCATAACATGACCGGCTGTTCCACCGCCTGTAAATAGAATGGTTTTATTTCTCATGACAAACGTCCTTTCTTGCAAAATCAAATACGAAACATTTTTATCAATCATCATATTACTTACATCTTATTAAAAGCAGGTTATATTAAAGTACAACAAGCTTCATAAAGCATTCAAGAATGATAAAAGTACTTCTTTTAAATTGTCTTAGTCTCAATGAGCCATAATTCATTAAACTCATTTTTTCTACTTCATTTTAATGTGTTGATTTGTCCACACACATATTATAACGTATTTATCCAGGCCAACGAAGATAATACACATAAAAAAGCTCCAACTAACAAAAGTTGGAGCCCTCAGCTTGTTGTTTCATTCAATTAGTGGGCAGGAAAGAATACCATTTGAATCGCAAAAATAATGCCAAACACGTACAATAACCAGTGAACTTCCTTACCTTTTCCACTCACTAACTTTAATAATGGATAAGTAATAAAACCAATTGCAATCCCTGTAGCAATACTAGATGTTAAAGGCATCGTTAAAATAATCGCGAAAGCTGGAAAGGCCTCATCGAACTTTTTCCAATCGATTCTAGCTAAACCTTCCATCATAAAGCAACCGACAATAATTAACACAGGTGCAGTAATGGCTGGTAAATCAGCAATTGCTTTAATAATTGGCGAAAAGAAAATTGAAATTGCAAATAATACAGCTACAACGACAGAAGTTAAGCCTGTTCTTCCACCCGCGGCTACACCAGAAGTTGATTCAATATAGGCTGTAGCTGGACTTGTTCCAAATAAGGAACCAACTGTTGTTGCAGTAGCATCGGCTAATAATGCTGATTTAGCCCTTGGTAATTGGCCATCTTTCATAAATCCGCCTTGTTCTGCCACCCCAATCATTGTCCCAGTTGTATCAAATATCGTTACTAATAAAAAGGCAAAGACAACAGTATATAAACCATTTGAAAACACACCAGCGATATCAATATCAAAAAATACTGGTGCTGGTGGAGCTGAAACTACTCCTTCAAACTCTAAATGGCCGGTTAAAAATCCAATGACTCCGGTAATCAACATACCGATAAACAAGGCACCCTTTACTCGCCAGATATATAATATTAACGTAATAAATAACCCAACAAGGGTTAATATCGTAATCGGATTATGTAAATCGCCAAACCCTACCATATTAGCTTCATTAGGAATGACGAGTCCTGACATTTTCAAGCCCAAAAAAGCAATAAATAGGCCGATTCCTGAAGTGATTCCGAACTTTAATGATGGTGGAATCGCACCGATTAACGTTTCTCTTAATTTCGTAAAACTTAATAACATAAAAATAATTCCTGCTAAAAATACAGTACCAAATACAACTTGATATGACACACCTTGGGTGGCAACAACACTAGCAAAATACGCATTTAACCCCATACCAGGTGCAATGGCGATCGGATAATTGGCAAATAAAGCCATATATAATGTACCTGTCACGGCAGTAATCACTGTAGCCATAAACACTTGATCAAAGGGCACACCTGCTGCCGATAATACAGCTGGATTGACAATCACGATGTAAACCATCGTTAAAAAGGTTGTCAAACCTGCCATCACTTCGGTTTGGATTGTCGTCTTGTTTTCCTCTAGTTTAAAAAATGTTTTCACAAAAAACACCTGTCTTTCCGAATGTTTTTGTTTGCCAAACACTATAATATTCGTATTTTGCTAAAAATGCAATCAAAATGAATATGTATCGTTAATCTCATTAACATTTATCATACAACGAATAGGTCTATTTATACATTTGATTCAGGCAAGTTCATCATAAATCCATCAAGGATTACAATAGTTGCTTATATGCAATGATTAGCTTAGAGATGCAATAATCCTCTTACAAGCAAATAAAAGAACCTGTAATGATGTTGAATACATCACTACAGGTTTCTTTGAAATTTCTTAGCCTTCTAATAATAAATCATAAGGGTCCTCGATTAATTCTTTGATGCGAACAAGGAATTGGACTGCATCTTTTCCATCAATTATCCGGTGGTCATAGGATAAAGCGATATACATCATCGGTCTGACTTCGATCGTATCATCCGGCATCACAACAGCTCGTTTTTGAATGTTATGCATACCTAAAATACCAACTTGAGGGGCATTTAAAATCGGTGTCGATAACATCGATCCAAAAATACCACCATTTGTGATCGTAAAGGTTCCACCTTGAAGATCCGCTAATTGTAATTGATTATCACGGGCCAGCGTAGCTAAACGCATAATCTCGCTTTCAATCCCAGCAAAATCTAATTTATCAGCATCTCTTACCACTGGTACAACTAATCCTTCTTCGGTTGAGACAGCAATGCCGATATCATAATATTTCTTCAGAATAATGTCATTGCCTTGAATTTCAGCATTTAATAACGGAAAGTCTCTTAAGGCTCCGACAACTGCTTTCGTGAAAAATGACATAAAGCCGAGCTTGACACCGTGTTTTTCAAAGAATTTGTCTTTGCGTTCGTTGCGTAAATTCATGACGGCTGTCATATCTACTTCATTAAAGGTTGTTAACATCGCAGCAGTATGCTGTGCTTCAACAAGACGTTTAGCAATTGTCATTCTGCGACGGGACATCGGAATCCGCTCGAACGGCTTATTTGAATCAGCTACAAGATTCGCTGGTTGTGATGATTGCGATACTTTTGCTAGTTGCTCACTCTGTTGTTTCGCAGCTGCTTCAACATCTTCAACACGAATACGGCCATGAATTTCATGTGGTTGAATTTTACTGAGATCGATATTTAATTCCCTAGCTCGTTTTCTAGCTGCAGGTGATGCAATAATGTCCCGAGATGGTCGAGCTTGCTCTTCTACGTCTACTTTTCTTTCCTCGTTTTCTTGTTTTGCTACTGGCTCTGCTTGTTTCGGCGCTTCTTCTTGAGCAACGACTTCTTCAGGTGCTGTGTCTGTTTTACTGGCAGAAGCATTTTCGTCTAACATGGCGATCACATCACCCACTTCAACGTCATCACCTTCTGCTCGTAAAATTTCCGTAATGACACCTGAATATTCTGCGTGGACTTCTACATTGACTTTGTCTGTTTCTAAATCAATAATTGGGTCCCCTTTTTCAACATATTCTCCCTCTTTAACGAGCCACTCAGATATTGTACCTTCCATAATCGATTCAGCAAGTTCAGGTACTTTAATTTCTCTCATTATTATTACCCCCTTTAGCCGGATTAATGGCTTCTTGAACAATTCGTTCTTGTAGTATCGCATGTACATTTGGTTCCCCAACAGCAGGTGAGGAACGTTTTGGACGACCAATATAACGAAGTGACTGCCCATCTTTTAACAGTTCGCGTAAATATTCACTGACAAACTGCCAGCTTCCCATATTCATCGGTTCTTCTTGAACCCAAACAATTTCTTCTAGGTTCGGTAGTTCAGCAACTTCTTTAGCTAACTCATCAAACGGAAATGGATAAATCTGCTCAATTCGGATAGCCCGAAGCCAATCGAAGGATTCTGTTGAATTTTCAATGGCTTCTTCAATATCAATCATGATCTTCCCACTACCTAACATTAATCGTTTAGCCTTTTTCTTATTAATCGGTAAATTAGGTTGATCTCTGATGGTTTGAAACTTGCCTTCTGTGAATTCTTTTGCTTCCGAAGCCACCCGTTCATTTCTCAGTAAACTACTCTTCGGTGTCATTAAGATTAGTGGACGGGCCACTTCTCGACCACGCATGGCTGCTTGACGTCGTAATATATGAAACAGTTGGGCTGACGATGTTACATTAGCAACGATCCAGTTGTTTTCAGCTGCCATTTGTAAAAAGCGCTCGAGTCTAGCACTAGAGTGTTCCGGACCCTGTCCTTCATATCCATGTGGTAACATAATGACCATATTTGATTTATCGCCCCACTTAGCCCGGGCCGAAGATATGAACTGGTCAAAGATAACTTGTGCTGCGTTAGCAAAATCACCAAACTGTGCTTCCCAGATAACAAGAGTTTCCGGTGATCGGACACTATAGCCATATTCAAACCCTAGTACTCCTGCTTCAGATAATGGGCTATTATGGATGGCAAACGATGCTTTAGCATCACTTAAACCATGCATAATACAATATTTCTCAGCTGTCTTTGTATCATGGAGGATCATATGACGATGGGCAAAGGTTCCTCGTTCAGAATCCTGTCCCGTTAATCGTATTGGGATGCCATCTTGTAAAATTGAAGCAAACGCCAACGCTTCACCCGTTCCCCAATCTGCTTTATGCCCTTCATCAAGCGCATTTTGTCGACGTTTAAAGATTCGATCTAAGCGCTTAAAACTGTTAAAACCTTCTGGGCGCTTCAGGAGATCTTCATTAAGTTTTTTCAATTTATCCAACGGAACGGCTGTTTCAAATTGATCGATGCTTGCTGCTAACGCTTCAGGCATTTCTTTAGATTTGATTTCAATCGTTGGATTTTCTTCTAAACTATCATATACTTTTTTCAAATCATCATCGATTTTTTGTTGAAAAGCCTCTAGTTCTTCTTTCGTATACAATCCTTGTTTGTTTAGCTCTTCAAAGAAAAGAGTTGCAACTGATGGATGCTGATCAATTTCTTGATACAATAATGGTTGAGTAGCTCGAGGTTCATCCATTTCATTATGACCGTAACGGCGATAACCAACTAAATCGATAACAATATCTTTATGGAATTTTTTACGATAGTCATAGGCTAATTTAATCGCCGAAATACAAGCGTAAGGATCATCCGCATTGACATGAATAACTGGTATTTCAAAACCTTTCGCTAAATCACTAGCATATCTTGTTGAACGTCCTTCATTTTGCGGTGTCGTATAGCCGATCAAGTTGTTAGCGATGATATGAATAGTGCCGCCCGTATGATAGCCTTGTAAACCACTTAAATTTAATGTTTCAGCAACGATACCTTCGCCAATAAACGCTGCATCACCATGAATCAATACGCTAAAACCTTTATGTAAATCCTGGATTGGAAAACCATTTTTGGTCCGATCATCCTGAACGGCTCGTGTGAATCCAGCTACAATTGGATTGACAAACTCTAAATGTGAAGGGTTATGTGCCAATATGATTCTCGTTGACGATTCGTCACCATATTTCACTTCTTTTGTCGCACCAAAATGATACTTTACATCCCCAGTCCACCCATAATTGATCCCGGTCGATCCTTCTGAAGGAACCAATTCTTTATTAGGTGAATGATGGAACTCTGAAAATATGATATCTAGTGGTTTACCAAGCACATGGGCAAGGACACTCAATCGACCTCTATGGGCCATTCCCATTAAAATATTATCGATTCTATCTGCTGTTGTATGTTTAACAACTTGGTCAAGAATTGGAATCATCATCTCTAAACCTTCAATGGAAAATCGTTTTTGACCGACAAAGGTTTTATGAAGAAAATTCTCAAAACTTTCTACTTGAACAAGTCGTTCTAACAATTGTTTCTTCTCTGTATCTGTTAAGTGCACTTTATATTTACCGGTTTCGATTTGATCAATTAGCCAGTTGCGTTCTTCATCATTGTTTACATGATCAAATTCAAAGGAAATTGTCCCTGTATAAACACTTTTCAAAAAATTCACGAAATCGTAACCGCTTTTAATTTTCACATCATGCTTATCTGATAACCATGAAGCAGGCATGTTTTTTAAGTCTTCTTCAGTCAAACCATACGTTTCCGGTTTAATGAGATCTGTACCTCTTTCAAAAGCGCCAACAGCATATATGTCAGCTTCTAGATGCCCATAACGTCGAATGGAATCTACAAGTTTCATTGCAGAAGTTATTTTTTTTACATCTTCTACGGAAGTCATTTGTCGTGATGGAACTGAGACCTCTTCTGACTCATCTGGCCATATTGGTGCTCCATATTGATCAAAGATTTCTCGGATTGATGGATCAACTATTTCTGGATCTTCTAAATATAAGTCGTATTGCTCTTCCACATACCCCATGTTAATACCATGAAACTGCCCCCAGAACCTTGTGAGCGATTCTTCTTTCTGCGTCACATCATATACCCCCATCTAAGTTAACTATAACCATACTTTTGGCATTATAACTCCTATCCTATTATAGAATCCACAGCTAACTTCATCAACTAATTCACCTCCTATATACTCTATTTTAAATATTCTAACTATTTATACCGTGAAAACCTTATCATCTGCTTATTATACCGCTTATTTAACAGTTATGTTTACTTGACCGTTCACAGAATTACAATTATTATGTATAATAACGTTACAATAGTAAATATACATAATTATGTTTTTTAAAGGGGTGGGCAACATTATGAAATTAGCACTTATTCTCGGTGTCATTCTTGTATTTCTTACTTCTTGTCTAACATCAGCCTATGAGGCAAGACCTGGTCTACCTAAAAAAGATCAATATTAAGAAAACCGTCATGTGATTTCGATTACATGACGGTCTTTTTTTAGCTTAACCGTGGAAATCCTTGTTGTCGTAATACTTCATAGACCATGATCGCTACCGTATTGGATAAGTTTAATGACCGGACTTGATCAGTCATATGAATTTTTAAACAGTTATTTTCTTTGCCTTGTAATAATGATTTCGGAATCCCACTCGTTTCTCGACCAAATACTAAAAAGATATCTTTATTTGCATCACTAAAATCAACATCTGTATAATATTTTTCACCGAAATTTTCAATATAGTAATATTCACCATGAGGATATGTTTCATATAACATATCAATTGTATCATATTCTTTCACATCAACATGATACCAATAATCTAAGCCTGCGCGACGTAACATTTTATCATCTGTTGAAAATCCTAAAGGATGAATGAGATGTAACGTCGTATTAGTCGCTAAGCAAGTTCGCGCAATATTACCTGTATTAGCTGGGATTTCTGGTTGATATAAAACGACATGTAAACTCACTATTCATACGCCTACCTTATGATGATTTGCTTTCATTGTAAATAGTCCATTTTGATTATACTACGAATCACCGATTCTGAAAAATTTATATTGGATATTAGGCGTCCAAGCAGTTGAATCTTCGTAAGACCAATAACGATGTCGACTATGGTCAGTATGAGCATTCACTAATGGCATCCCTTGCGCATCCTTCGTTACCACGATTGTTTGGTGATCCCACCTTCCATCACCTTGAAAATCATAACATATGACATCACCTGGTGATAATTCTTGAGGTGACGAGACTTCCCTGCCCTTTAACCCTTGCGTTGAACCACTTAAATACCATCTTAACGAGTGGGCCACCGCCCAACTATAACTCCAATTATCATGCTGATACCACCAACCTTGATTTCGATTTGGTGCTCCACGCATCGGTGCTCCCCCGGCGAAAAGACACTGGGATACAAAGTTCGTACAATTGACAGCGAAGTTTCGATAAGCGGGATTATAACTATTCCACCAAAGCTCAGCATATTGAACAGCCCCTTGACGATCATACGTAAACCGTTCATCAGCTAAAGAGGATATTTTTTCAGGTGATAAAGTTTGTGTTTCTGTAATATCTTCACTTGGTCTAGCTACATATTCATGATTGATGATATCACCCTTTTGTATTTCAAATTGATAAGGGATAATCTGTTCTTCACGGATAAACTGATCATTTTGTTTCGTTAAGAACTTCAAATGGATAAAATAATGATAAATTTTGTGCTGATCATACCTTATCGTCCGATAATGGTGGCCATTGGCACTGATTTTAACAATTTTAGCATCTCTTTGTTTCCACAATGCTTGTTTTCGCTGCCACCAATCAGGTCCACCGCTAGTCTGTTGAAACATTTCCAGCCAATGTTGTTTAATAAGATCCATGATCGCTCGCCTCCATCTACTTATATATATGAAGTGTAGATGTAATCATGTTGATTGAATATTTGGGCGCTGATCATACTTGTTGATTCAGCGAATATTAAATTTATTCGGCGATTTGGGGCGGGGATTCGGCGAATATTAAATTTATTCGGCGAATATGCCCAATGATTCGGCGAATATGGCCAATCATTCGGCGAATCGCCAAAATACACCTAAAAAAGCCCAGATTATTGATCTGGGCTTTTTTCCATCAAACGAACAACTGATTATATTTCCTCAACAGGGCGAACATGTTTAGCAATCAACCCATGTTTTGGTGAAAAGATAAAACTAATGATAAATATCACACCGGTCATAAAGGCCATACTACCTGAAATTGAAGTATCAATCCAGGCTGCCACGTAATAACCTAAGACTGCTGAAACAACCCCGAAAACCCCACTTAAAATAAGCATCATAAACAATCGATCCGTCCATAAATATGCAGAAGCTGCTGGCGTGATCAGCATGGCAACAACCATAATGGCCCCAACTGCATCAAAGGAAGCAACAGTTGTAATCGATACTAAACTCATAAATAAATAGTGTAAAAATAATACGGGTAAGCCCAAGCTCGCGGCTAACGCTGGATCGAAGGCAGTAATTTTCCATTCTTTATAAAAAGCAATGATAAAAAATAAAATAATCACAAATACGACGAGTAATAAAGCAGTAGCTTGCGGGATTTCACCAATTATCGGCAGAGAAATCGTGTGAAAGGGTATAAAGGTAATCTCACCCATTAACGCGTGTTGGACATCTAAATGGGCATTCCCAACCGAAGTGGCAATTAAGATAACCCCAATTGCAAATAAAGTGGTAAATACGATTCCCATACTGGCGTCATGCTGTACATCTAAAGAATGTAACCATTGAACTAAAAAAGCAGTTAACAGACCAGCTAAAATGCCCCCAATGAGCATAGAAGGACCACTTACTTCTTTCGTTACAAGATAGGCAAGAACTATCCCAAGGAGAACAGTATGACTTATGGCATCAGCCATCATGGCTTGCTTTCTTAAAATCAGAAAAACCCCAATGATCCCACAGGATAATCCGACTAATGAGGCTGTTAAAATAATCCAAGCTGTATAGCTCATCACTTGCTCCCCTCCTCACCCAGTTTGTTTCCGAGGGCTTGTTGTTCTTTTTGATAGATCTTAAATTGAATGTATTCGATAAGGAGACCTTTTTCTTTACCAAATAACAATGATAGGATAAAAAATCCAGCTGCAACGACTACAATAAACGGCCCCGTTGGCCAACCTCGTCCGAATGTACTGATTAACGTCCCAAATGCACCAGCTAAGCCGCCTAAGCATGCTGATAAAATAAGCATATTCCGAAACGAGTGGGTCCAATAACGCGCACTGACTGCAGGAATAATGAGTAACGCCGCCATTAAAATAACACCAACTGCTTGAATTCCAATTACAATCGTAATGACGAGGACGATTGTATATAGCGTGTTCATCCCATTTAAAGACAAGCCAATACCTTGGGCGAAGTTGCCGTCAAAGAGATACAATTTCCATTCTTTGAACCCAATAAAAACAATAAAAATAACGAATAGCGCAAGGCTAAGCATCGTAATCACATCAGAGCGAACCATGGCAGCTGCTTGCCCATAAATAAAATTATCTAGACCACTCTGATTACCGCTAGCCGATTGATTGGCGATTGTTAATAACATAATGCCTAAACCATAAAATACCGCTAACACCATGCCCATCGCCGTATCTTCTGAAATGCGACTTGATGTTGTAATCCATTGGATGAACAAAGCACCGATCAACGCACTCATCGCTGCTCCGATTATTAGGATAAATAAATTTTTCTCACCGATGAGTAAAAATGCAATGACAACACCGGGTAAGGCAGCATGGGAAAGGGCATCACTCATTAAGTTTTGCCGTTTCCAATAGGCTAAACATCCAATTGTCCCTGCTGCTATGCCTAAAATCATCGTGCTAAATAGAACCCATTGGGTGTTGCTATTGGACAGAATGGACCACATGGTGACGCTCCTCTCCCATCCAGCGCATGTTCCCACCATAGGTTTCGGCGATATTTTCCTTTGTAAACACATCTTCTGTCATACCATGATGTAGAACCGTACGATTTAATAATAATACATGGTCAAAATAATCTTCGACAGTTTGTAGATCATGATGAACAACCATGACTGTTTTTCCTTTTGCTTTTAATTCCCGCAAAATGTCCATAATTGCGCGTTCTGTTGCTGCATCGACGCCAACTAATGGTTCATCCATAAAATATAAATCGGCATTTTGTACAAGGGCACGAGCTAAGAAAACACGCTGTTGTTGACCACCGGAAAGCTGACTAATTTGGCGTTCAGCATAATCAGCCATCCCCATTTTTTCTAATGCTTCATAAGCCATTTGTTTATGACGACTTGTTGGTCGTTTAAACCAACCTATTTGTCCGTACAAACCCATGGTCACTACATCTAATGCATTCGTAGGAAAATCCCAATCTACTGAACCACGCTGAGGTACATAACCGATTCTTTTTTTTGCCTGTTTAAAGGGTAATCCGTAAAATGTAACGGAACCAGTTAATATTGGATGAAGCTGTAACATTGTTTTAATTAATGTGGATTTTCCTGCTCCATTTGGCCCAACAATTCCCGTTAACGACCCAGGTTGGACCTCGAACGATACATCATATAATACTTTGTTTTTACGATATGAGGCAGATAGGTTTTCTACTTGTACGATCGGACCTGACATATTTACTCAACTCCTCTTGTTAATGCTTGATAAATCGTATTGACGTTATGACGATACATGCCTAAGTATGTTCCTTCTTCCGTTCCTGGTTCCCCCATCGCATCAGAAAACAGCTCGCCGCCTAATTCGACGTCAATACCATCACTTTTAGCCCCTTCGATCACAGCTTTAATAGAATCTTGACTAATACTTGATTCTACAAAAATAGCAGGTACGGCATATTCCTTAATGATTTCGATCGTATGATTAATATCAGATATACCAATTTCATCCTCTGTACTTAATCCTTGTAAGCCGATCACTTCAAGATCATGCATTCTTCCAAAATAGCCAAAGGCATCATGAGCTGTAATCAGATACCGTTGTTTTTCTGGAATGTCTGCTAAAACTTTTGATTCTTCTTTTAACTTTTCTAACTCGGCAAAATATTGTTGTTTATTTTCTTCAAGTTCATTAGCAATTTCCGGTGCATAGGCTTTGATTTCTTCAACGGCCGCATCTAGGGCTAATTGCCAAAGATCTAAATCAAACCAAATATGGGGATCAATCGCCCCGTCTTCATCAAATAACAATTTAGCTTCGGGTACTGTTTCGCCAATCGCAAGAACAGGTTTTGATTCTCTTATTGAATCGAACACTTCCACCATATTCGCTTCTAACGTCAAACCATTGTAAAAAATCAATTCAGCATCAGCTACTTTTTTAATATCACTTTGGGTCGGGTTATATAAATGAGGATCTACCGAAGGCCCCATTAAACTCTCAACCTGTAAGTAATCTTCCCCAATAACTGATAATGGTTCACCAATTTGTGCAATCGTTGTTACAATTTGGATTTTATCTTCATCTTTTTCATTTGTACCTTCCTCTGGTGAGCAGGCCGTTACGATCCCGATGGCAAGAATCATCAAAAGCGAAAAAAACTTTTTTAATAAATCTGACATTTTGCGTACTCCCTTCAATTTTGCGTCCGGTAAACTTTGTTTATGTATTAAAATATAAATTGTTTTGTTGCGGTTGTCAAGTGTTTTTGTGTTAGGGAAACATTTTTCTATAAGGCAACATTATCTTGCTATGAATTGTATGTTTTACCACGTCATTTGTGACGAAAACAAAAAAAATGGGCCTCATGCCCATTAAAATTTCATAACAACTGAATAAGAAAATTAACTAAAGTAGATTATTTATCTGCAGGTTATTCAATGGATGTCGTGGGAAATATAAATGATAGAAAAACGTAAGGTGATAAGAATCGGGTCATCATCAGGAAGTCTTCAATAAAAAAATCATCCAGGTACGAAGAAACATATAGCATTAAAAGAGAGGAGTGGTTACGGATATTTTTTCAATAACAAGGTGTCCAAATTAATCGCCATTCTCTTTTTTTTGTTTTCCTAGTTCAAATAAACCAACACTAGCCAAACCAGAAATACCACCAGCCCATAATCGACTAGCTATATCAATTTCGATAAAAACGGCTAATCCTCCTAAGATGATTCCAACGAAAACGGCTGTTAATGGTAAAAAGTCTTTGGGAATAAGCTTTGTCTTTTTAATGGCTTGAACCAATCCACTTGTTACAGCAGATATAGTCGTAGCCATCACTAAAATTTCTATCAAGCTACTCACCTCCAGAAGGATCCTACGCTAATATGAGGGAGGTAACAATTCTTCAACTAAGTGAACAGTGTCTCTTTGAATGAGTATATTTTCTTAAACAGAGGGGGATATCATGATCACCATTTAAAACAAAATATAAATGGATGATCTATGTTACAATACGCAAAATCTCAAATTAGAGCACGACTCTTGTCCACATTTTTGCTTAAAAAGTAAAATTGCCTAAAGATTTTTTAATCCTTAGGCAATCTATAACATAATTAAGTTGAAAAACCTCTAATTTACGAGCAAATATTTACCCCTTCATGGGCTAACAACCACTGCTTTTTCTCAATCCCACCACCAAAGCCAACTAAATGATTATTTTTTCCAATGATCCGATGACACGGGACAACGATTGCAATAGGATTTTTATTGAGGGCACCACCGATTGCCCGCACGGCTTTCGGATGGTTGATGGCAATCGCTAGTTCCTGATATGTTTTCGTCGTCCCATATGGTGTTGTCTCATACAATGATTGCCAAACCCTTTGTTGAAATTGCGTGCCAAATAATTTGATTGAAACAGTAAACTGCTTACGTCCTTGATAAAAATACTCGTCTAACTCCTTCATCACGAAAGAAGTCTTGATCTTATCTCTCGTAAAAATAGCATCTTTAAGATAACGACTAGTCCACTGAATCAATTGATCCTGTTGATCGTGAAATGTACCAAAATCAATCCGAATGACCTTCCCTTCGTATACGAGAACCAATAACGTCCCAATAGGAGTCTGAAGTTCATCATAATATAACTCATGTGTCATTCTATTATTCCCCTATCATTTTAACTTTCTCTTTAAGTAACAGTGGATTGTTCACTGCGAAGTGCAAGCCCTTTTTCCATTTCAACTCTTACCCGCTCATCCGTTTCCATTTCTAAAGCTTCTTCGATAGCTTGATAAGCTTTTTCAGTGCCAATTTTTCCTAAGGCCCATGCTGCCGTTCCGCGAATAACAGGTCGAACATCCTTTTTTAATACATGGATCAGATCATCGACTGCTGTTTCATCACGAAAATGGGCTAAACCGATCATTGCATTTCTTTGCAACGGATTCTTGCCTCGCCAAAACCCAGCAACATGACCAAATTTTTCTCTAAATTCTCGGTTTGACATGCGTAACATTGGTTTTAATTTTGGTTTTGCTACTTCTGGTTCCGGTTCAAATTCAGAATGAATATGAAAATCAATCCCCTTGTTTCTTGGACAGACCATTTGACACGTATCACAACCATATAGTCGCGTACCAATTTTTCCTCGAAAATCATCTGGTAAAAAGTCCTTTGTCTGGGTTAAAAAAGCGAGACAATTTTGCGCATTTAATTGTCCGCCTTCGACAAGGGCCCCAGTTGGACAGGCATCCAAACAAATTCTACAGTCGCCACAGCTATCTTCAACAGGCGAATCGGGAACGAAGGGAATATTCGTAATCAATTCACCTAAATAGACAAAGGAACCAAATTCTTCGGTAATAATGAGGGTGTTTTTTCCACTAAAGCCTATCCCCGCCCGTTCAGCGACCGCTTTATCCGCTAATTCACCGGTATCCACCATGATTTTACTTTTGACCTCAGGTACCTTAGCTTTAATAAAGTCAGCTAGTTTTTCCAATCGATCACGTAAGACGTAATGATAATCTGTTCCCCACGAAGCACGACAAAAAATTCCCCGGCGCTCTTCTTTTGTGCTTTTCGGTGGGTTGGGAATGCGGGTTGGATAAGCTAACGCAATTGAAATGATCGACTGGGCTTCAGGTAATAATCTTTGTGGTTCGGTTCGTTCTTCGATAGTGCCCTTTTCAAAACCGGATTGATAATTCAATTCTTGCTGCCTTTTTAACCGTTCTTTTAACTCACTAAATACATCTGCAGTGGTAAAGCCAATTTTATCAATCCCGATTTCTTTACTATATTCGATAATTTCAGTTTTCAATTGAGCAACATCCATCATAGAACCTCCTTTCCTCTGTCAGATAAACATCAATCTATATGAGTCAACATAAATAATAATTTCAAACTACAACTGTTGATTATAACATAGATCCTGTCCCTTCGTCAGATTCTTAATAAACACTTGATATGGCCTTGACTGTTAATCTGTTAACGTTTATTCATCATATGTGAACTATAAAGCTAATTGATTCGTGTTTCGAAATAGTTTACAATAAACCCATACAATCAACAGGAGGTTAGAATATTTTGCAGAGAAGACGTGCATTAACGATCAATGATTTAACAAAGATTAGGAGTGTTAGTGACCCACAATTTGCACCAGACGGCCTGTCTTATAGTTTTGTTTCTACACGAATAAATCAACATAAAGAATATGAATCACATCTTTATGTACAAGAGCTGACAGAGCAAACACCACGGCAATGGACTTTTCATCAGAAAAAAGACAGTCATCCACGTTTTTCCCCTGATGGTTCCCAAATAGTTTTTCAGTCTACTAGAAGTGGCACGTCCCAAATATGGCTTTTACCTACAGACGGTGGTGAAGCTCGACAGATTACTCATTTTAAATACGGCGCTAGCCAACCTTACTGGTCTAAAGACGGTCAGTATATTATTTTTAGTGCCCGATTAGAGCCAAACAGTGACGTCACTCAACAAAGAGAATTAACTGAGGAAGAGCAGATGAAGGAACAGAAGAAAAAGCAGCAACGTTCCATTGTTATTAACCGTTTGAAATATAAATCAGACGCTCAAGGCCTTCATCAGGATAAGTTATTCACACAAATTATTGCCTATGATGTAACAAAACAAACTTTTAAGCAATTAACCAAAGAACAAACCCATCACTATTTTCAAGATGTTGCTCCCGATGGTCAATCGATTCTATTTACTGCTAATTTTGAAGATGCTGACTATGAACTAACGAACAATTTATATTTGCTTGATTTAACAACCAATCAACTTTCAAAATTAACTACTCATAAAGGTTCTTATGGAAATGCTAGATTTTCACCGAATGGTCAGCAAGTTGCATTTTTTGGCCATGACTATCAATATCAGGGCGCTACTTTGAGAGATTTATATATCGTCGATTTAGTGACAAACCAACCAAAATGTATAAGTAAAGACTGGGACTTAGCCATCGGCGATTATATGATCGGTGATACTCGACTCGGTACAGGTGAAACAGGACCTGTTTGGAGTAAAGATGAGACAAAGATATTTTTCATTGGGACAAGCCAAGGCGCAACCAATCTCTATGAAACAGATATACAAGGAAACTTGAAAACAATTTACGCCGAGAAGAATCATGTGTTTAGTTTTTCCTATCATCGTGATAGTCATAAATTTATCTTAGGGATAAGCACGCCAACCGATCCAGGTAACTTTTACTTATTAGAGCAAGACCAATTGCAACCATTGACTGATGTCAATTATCGATTATTAGCAAATGTTGCTTTATCAGAACCAGAAGAAATCAGCATTCCGACAAAAGACGGACTCTACGTTCAAGGATGGGTGTTACGACCATATGGTTTTAATGAGGAAGAAAAATATCCATTGGTCTTACAAATCCACGGTGGCCCTCACATGATGTATGGTCAAACATTTTTCCATGAACTACAAATGCTTGCTGCCAAAGGATATGTCGTACTCTATACGAATCCACGGGGTAGTCATGGTTATGGACAAAAGTTTGTAGATGCTGTACGTGGTGACTATGGTAACGGAGATTATGATGATTTAATGACGGCTTTAGATTATGTATTAGAAAATTATTCATTTATTGATAAAGAACGCCTTGGCGTGACCGGTGGTAGTTACGGTGGTTTCATGACGAATTGGATCATTGGTCATACAGACCGCTTTAAAGCAGCGGTAACCCAACGTTCAATTAGTAACTGGCTAAGCTTTTATGGTGTTAGTGATATTGGCTATTTCTTTACAGAATGGGAACTTGGCTATGACTTATTAGCGGATCCTAAAAAGTTATGGGATTTTTCACCGTTGAAGTACGCGAATCGAATCAATACACCGCTGCTCATACTCCATGGTGAACAAGATTTACGCTGTCCAATTGAGCAAGCCGAGCAGCTTTACGTCACATTAAAGCAAGCTAAAAAAGAAGTAGAATTTGTCCGCTTCCCAGGAGCCAATCATGAATTAAGTCGAAGTGGCGACCCAAGTCTTCGCATAGAACGGCTAAAACATATGGTACGCTGGTTTAATCAATACTTATAATAAAACCATTCCAGGTAGCTTTGATTCTTTTCGACTACCGGAATGGTTTTATTTTAAACGACTATGGTCTAAAACATTAATATTTACCAATCAAATTTAGTTGTTCAATTTTTCGATATTTTCCTCGGTAAAAGAGCAATGGTTCTCCTTCCCTCACCTCACCATGTTTAATTTCGCCAATAATTATGGTATGATCCCCACCATCATATAATTGGTTAACGGTGCAATCAAAATAGCCTATCGTATCAGGTAAGATTGGTGCACCTGTCACTACTTTTTCATATGCAACACCTGTAAAACGGTCAATGTTTTTCTTAGAAAATTGTCTTGATATATTTTCTTGATGCTCAGATAAAATGTTAATGCCAAAACAGTCAGTTTCCATAAAATCTTTATATAAACTCGCTCCCTTGCTAATTGAAACCAATACAAGTGGAGGATTTAATGATAACGATGAAAATGAATTTGCTGTCATACCAACTGGTTTTCCGTTGGTACCTATTGTTGTTACCACTGTAACGCCCGTAGCAAACGTACCCGCTATCGTACGCACTTGTCTTTGATCCATGTTCATTCCTCCTTTTGCTTTGTCTGCAAAACAATCTTAATGATATTAGAAACGTCGATACAAACGGTTTGCTTAAGATTGTTTAAGGTTATTTCACGTTAGATACCCGGGAAATAGCATATTTTTTGCCGGGATGATGTGCCGGCAAATGATCACCATTACCAAATAAGCTATCTCGTAAAGATGTGCCACGATACTCATTTCGGATTAATCCCCTTTCTTTTAACACCGGCACAACGTATTCAATGAAATCTTCAAAGGTACCGGGAGCCAATGCATATGCAATATTGAATCCATCGACATCCGCTTCTCTCACCCATTGTTCCATCTCATCAACAATTTGCTTCGGTGACCCAACTGCTAAGGCGCCCATCCCACCAATACCAAGGAAATTTTTTATTTCTTCAACTGTCCATTGTTTATCCGGATTGATTTTCGTAAAGTTTTCTAATGCGGACTGAATTGAATCATTTTTTACATATTGCAAATTATCGTTAGGCTGGTATTCCGATAAGTCGATTCCCGTCCAACCACCAAATAAAGCTAATGCCCCTTCATGGCTAATATATTGTTTATACTCTGCAAATTTTTCCTGCGCTTCTGCCTCAGTTTTACCGACAATCGGGGTAAACATGGTCAATACTTTTACTTCCTCAGGATTTCTTCCAATTTTCTTGGCATCTTCGCGCAATTTTTTCACAGTTTGTTTGGCGATTTGTATCGTTGGTGCTCCAATAAACGTTAACTCAGCATGTTTGGCAGCAAATGCACGGCCTTTTGTAGAAGCACCTGCTTGGAAGATGACAGGCGTCCGTTGGGGTGAAGGTTCAGTTAAATGGGCACCAGGCACTTTAAAGTATTTGCCTTCGTGGTTGATATCGTGGACCTTTTCTGGATCCGTATATATTCCCTTTGACTTATCTAGTTTGACAGCATCATCTTCCCAACTACCTTCCCATAGCTTGTAGCACACTTCTAAATATTCTTCAGCAATATCATAACGTTCGTCATGGTTAATTTGATCTTCCAACCCCATGTTCACAGCAGCACTCTTCAGATAAGAGGTGACGATATTCCACCCTACCCGGCCCTTTGTCAAATGATCCAATGTAGACATTCTCCGGGCAAAGGTGTAAGGGTGTTCATGGGTTACAGATGCTGTTACCCCAAATCCGAGGTGTTTTGTCACAGCAGACATTAAGGGAACAACTAAGGCTGGGTCATTTACCGGGACTTGTGCTCCCTGACGCACAGCGGCATCCCTTGATCCTTCATATACATCATAAGTCCCTAGTACATCAGCAAGAAAAATCGCATCAAATCCACCTTTTTCTAACAGTTTAGCTAACTCTATCCAATACTCGCTGTCTTTGTAACGATGTGATTGGTCTTTAGGATGTTTCCACAAACCAGGTGATTGGTGGCCAGGCGTATTCATTTCAAAGGCATTCAGATAAATTCTTTTTTTCGCCATTTATTAAAACCCCTTTTATTAAATATTTTGACTTGATGCTAAGAAGACTTCGCTAACTCGCTTTTGGCTAATCAATGCATATTAAGCACATAAAAAAACACCTCCATTTTCTTAAGAGAAAAGAGGTGTTTAGCTGTGGATATAATCGTTTTATATCGCATCTTATCTCTCAAGAAATAAATCTTGCTGGATTTAGCACCGTTCCGAACTTGTCGGTGGTTGCTGAAGCTTCATTGGGCCAGTTCCCTTCGCTTCTCTTGATAAGAAAAAATATTTAAATGTGTTTACATCTTATTCCAATCATTCCGATTAGTCAAGTATGTTTTGAAAATTAAAAATATAATTTTATTGATTTGTTAAGTGCTACTTATATTTAAGGATTTTAAAGATGATGATGTTGTGCATCATCACCCATGGTTCTGATAAACACCCTCGTTTCGAGGTGAAATTTTTATCGTCAATTTATCGTATGTTTCTGAGGGATAAAAAATAACATCCAGTATGGGATGAATTTAACCATACCGGATGCTTATACATTACTCTATATAACGATTTAAAAAATCAGTTAATACCTGAACATATTTTTCTTTTGCAATAACGAAGCCTTCTCCATGACTAGCGCCAGGAAAGGTCACTATTTCTGTTTCACTTTTTGTTTGTTCATATAATTCATAAGTCAATTTAGTCGGCACAAATTCATCAGCTTCACCATGAATATACAAAATTGGCACATCTGCCTTTTGTACTTGCTTCAAAGCCGATGCTTCTCGGAAGGAATAACCTGCTTTTATTTTAGTCACAAGACTTGTCGTTGGTAAGATCGGAAAAGTAGGAATATAGAACATCCGTGGCAATTGGTAAGCAAAAATATCATGAACACTTGAATAAGGACTATCCGCAACAATTGCCTTGACATTCGAAGGTAAATTTTCACCGCTCGCCATTAAGACAGTTGCAGCGCCCATCGATAGGCCGTGCAAAACAATCTCTGCTTCCGGCCCAACTCTATCAATGACCATATCCAGCCAATCAACATAATCCAAGCGATCATGCCAGCCAAATCCGATATAGTCACCTTCACTTGCCCCATGCCCCCGCGCATCTGCCGTGAACATATTGTAGCCAAGTTCTTCATAGTAATATTCGCCAAAGAGCGCCATATCTCGACCGCGACCTAAATAACCATGGGCGAAAACAACAGTTTTAGTTGTTGGTTGTTTGGCTGGTAAAAAATAACCTTGTAGCGTCAAATCATCAAAGGACTTAAGCTCCCAGCGTTCAAACTCTTGTTCGTCTGCCCAAGTCCGCCAATCCCCTTCAAGAAAAACCTCCATGGATTCCGCGGAAACTTCTAAATCAGTATTCCCTTTTAGGAAATCTTTCACGTTCCTAGCAATCGCTAAGTTATAAAAATAAAAACTAGCGATGATATCCACAATTAAAATAACTGACAGCACAATAACAACAATTTTAATGAAGGTTTTCATATAAACGATGTCACCTGCTCTCTCGTTGGCAATCTGTAAATATATGTTTCTATTATACTAAAACCAAAAGTGGATGAATACAGGTGATTAATGGGATTTCCTGAAATCACTTGATCTAATAGAGATAGAGCCTGGTATTGTTGTTGAAAAATACATTTAATTTGAAGTTCATCTACTTTAATGTTGACGAACTGTGCTGATTTAATAGAGTTCGTGAAATATAAATGCTTCAATGTTAACGAACTAAACTGCTTTGATAGAGTTCGTACAATTTAAACTGCCCAATGTTGACGAGATTTGGAATTTAATCAGAGTTCATGCACTTTAAACTATCCAATGTTAACGAACTAAGCTTGTTTTCTAAAGTTCGTGCAATTTAAACAGTCAAATATTGACAAACTGTGCTTATTTTCTATAGTTCATGCACTTTAAACAGTCCAATGTGCACGAAGTTCGCTATCATATCTAAGTTCATACAAATTAAACGAATGAATATACAATTAAAACCTCAGTTCGAGCACTATAAACGACCGTATGTACAGTTCGCAACTCGGTCTGTATCGTTAACAGCTTCGATCAGTCAAAACCATACCATTACCTACAAAAACGGATTATAAAACCGGCTACCATCATAAAATGTAATAATAACAGATAGGATAAAAATAATCACACTCACAAAAATAGTTATATAGTCGGATCGTCTAAATGGTTTAGCGCTATACCAAGTACGCTTCTTCTTTTTTCCAAATCCGCGTAACTCCATCGCGTTACTGATCACTTCAATTCGATCTAAACTAGATAGGATGAGAGGCAAAATAATGGAGATGGCATTTTTGATTCTTGTAAAAAACTTTTCATTCCTGGACAAATCAATTCCCCTTGCTTGTTGGGCTTGAGAAATCGTCCGGAAATCCCTTTGAATATCTGGAATATATCGTAACGCTAATGAAACAGCGTAAGCTATTTTATAACTCACACCGATTCTATTTAGTGAAGCAGCAAACTCACTCGGATGGGTTGTGACAATAAACAAGAGTGCTGCTGGAATGACGACAAAATATTTCAATGTAATATTAAACTGATAAAACAATTGTTCTAAGGTCACGTTGTAACGACCAGCAATTTCAAACAATACGTGGCTGGTGCCATAGATGCTCACACCTTCCTGGGGTGAGAACAGATAAATAGCGATATTATTCAACAATAAAAATATTAAAATAAAAATTAATACGAAGGCGACATCACGAAGGGCAACTTTTGAAAGCCAAAAAATCGTGATACTAATAACAAACAAAAACAATAAGACACGGGTATCGTATGTTAACATGGCCGCTGAAGACCATAAAAGGAAGACGATTAGCTTGGTCGCGCCTGACAAACGGTGGACAGGCGAATTTTTTTCTATATAAGATAACATTTCTACGGCCATATTTTACGAACCTCCCTATCATAAGCAATAAAGCGATTAACAAACTCAATTGGTTCGTCAATCCCTGCCCGAAGTGCTAACGTAAATAGTGATGTTTCTTTTAAGTTGGCTTGTTCAACTAGTTCATGATCTGTTAATACTTCAACAGCAGAGCGATCTGCAATGATCTGACCATCAGCAATGACGATTGCTCGTGGCGTATACTCTAGCATCAAATGCATATCGTGGGTGACCATTAAAATCGTAATACCGCGTTTATTTAATTCTAATAAAAACTCCATAATTTCCGTATAGTGCTTAAAATCCTGTCCAGCAGTTGGTTCATCTAAAATAATTACTTCTGGCTCAAGAACTAAAATTGACGCAATCGTGACCCGTTTCTTTTGACCAAAACTTAGTGCAGAAATTGGCCAATTCCTAAATGGGTAAAGGCCACAAATTTTCAACGTGTCTTCCACCCGTTGTTTTATCTCTGCTTCTGGCACACCTCTTGTAACTAACCCTAACGAAACTTCATCAAAAATCATATGTTTAGAAATCATATGATTTGGGTTTTGCATGACGATCCCAATCTTCTCAGCCCGATCATGAATCGTATCATTCGTAATTTCTTGGTCGTGATAATAGATTTTTCCAGTGTCAACTTTTTCAAAACCACAAATCAGTTTCGCTAAAGTAGATTTCCCTGCCCCATTTTTACCAACGATACTCACAATTTCTCCTTGATCTATGGAAAAAGACACATTCTTGATCGTAGATTCACCATCTCGATACCCAAAGGAAACATTTTCCATCGACAAAATAGGAGCTGTCTTTTTAATTGGCTTTTGTTGCTCAGAACTCTCATACCAAGCCAATACTTTTTCTTTACATTGATCAATTTTCAACGTATCAATATGACTAGGCCTTAGTTCTGGCGTAATTTGACAGCCAGCATACTTCAAAGCTTTCACATATAAGGGTTCACGAATATTGCTAGACTCTAGAACAGTGGAAGACAAGAGTTCATCAGGTGTTGTATCACTGACAATTTCGCCATCGTTAATCACGATCACTCGATCGACAGGACAATGTAACACATCCTCTAGTCGATGTTCGATAATAATGACAGTTTTATTCATTTGTTGTTGAATATCATGAATAAGCTCGATCGCATGCTTCCCTGTAGCTGGGTCTAAATTCGCTAATGGTTCATCAAATAGTAAAATATCTACATCATCAACCATCACACCACCTAAAGACACCCGCTGTTTTTGCCCACCGGATAATTCGTGTAAAGAAGCATGTAATTTATTTTCCATATCGATTAACTTTGATATATCTACGACTTGTTCTTTCATTTCTTGTTGTTCAACACAATCATTTTCAAGAGAAAATGCAATATCCTCACCAACGGACAGCCCAATAAATTGTCCATCTGGATCTTGTAAGACGGTACCAACATATTTAGAAATAGAAAATATATCTAACTCTTTTGTTTCTTCATTATTAATTGTCAAACTACCTGTTATATCTCCTTCATATGCGAAAGGCACTAGCCCATTAATACAATGGGCTAGTGTACTTTTTCCAGAACCAGATGGGCCAACAATTAAGACTTTTTCTCCTTCATGAATCGTTAAATTGATATTTTTTAAGGTTGGTTCTTTTTGACTACGATATTTAAAAGTAAAATCTTTGAAACGAATAATTGGCCTGCTCATAAAGATCTCCTATTCGAAATTATTCTTTCGTTAAACTATCTGATTGACTACGTGTTTTAGCATACGCTACTAATAATAACGTACCGATTACCCCAACGGTAACAATATTGCTCGCAGCAGCTGTAATACCTTGGACAAAGACTTTCAGGTTTGGCTCAACATAAATTAATATATCAAGGGTTGGTGCTAATAATCCCCAGCCGACGAGCTGTACAACAATTTGAATAAGATTAAATGAAATGATTTCTTTTTTCCCAAATACACCTGACTCAATATCAATATTAAACTTTTTCGCACCATAGCCAATGAATAAGCCAACAAAACCAGAGATGACTACCCAGCTCCACCAGATGGAACCATAGGAAATCGCATCTAGCAGCGCGTGACCAATCAACCCGATAAGCCCACCAGCTAAAGGACCAAAAATAACAGACATAAGTGCTAAAAAGGCGAATGTGGTGTGGATCGATGTATTTGGCACCGGTGTTGGAATCGCTGCAAACCTCCCTAAAATGACATAAACTGCTGCTCCAATACCAATCGCGACAACTGTTCTAATCGCTAAACCTCTGTTCATTCTGTTCCTCTCCTTTTTAATTTAATATATATATTTTTCATCACAACGAGTGCTACTAGCAGCTCGATGTGTAATGAATTTTAATAGTAAATAATCTTCGGTGCTTTACGAATCAAAATCTGCCAATTAGCTCCTGTACCTATATGATAGGCTTGGGCAAAGGACCCTTGATTTATGGCTACTCCTAGTTTATTCACTGAATTGACATACAATAATGGCTCCCCTAAACGGCTGTCAGCAAATGATCGGCCAAAAGTCATAATATTTTTATATACTTGATGTTTATTATTAAGTATTGTTACCTCTAATGAATCACCATAGTTAATATTCGCCTCGGTGAAAAACTTGCGATCAATATTCGTCCATAAATTACCAAAACGAACATCTAATATGTCAATAATACCTGAAATCACACCATCTTCAAATACTGGTTCCGGTTTTTCTAACTCAATAATATCATCTAATTCAAGTTTGCGCCCTACCTCTTCAAAAGTAATTTTATTTGATGCTAGTCGTGCTCCCGTATAGGCATAAACATCTCGGCCATGGAATGTATATGATTCGCCAGAGCGCGGTAGGCGATTGATCGTTTCATCAATTTCTCGGACTTCAGTTATTCCAATGTTTTGCTTTATATGTGTTAATGTTCCATTATCCGGTGTGACGATATAATGGTCATCGACCGTTTTGGCCACGATACTTAAACGTTCTGAGCCTACACCAGGATCAACAACGGAAACGAAAACCGTTTCTTTCGGCCAATACGTAATTGTTTGATATAACCGGTAAGATGCTTCCCAAATATTGTATTGAGGAATATCGTGGGTCAAATCAAAAATTTTCAACGATGGATTCACAGAAAGAGCAACGCCATACATTGCACTCACTGCACCATCACTTAAACCAAAATCTGTTTGAAATACTACATGTTTGCTCATAACGCTTACCTCCATAATTATGCTATAAAAAATTAAAAAACCACGTCATTATCGTATAACGATAAGGACGTGGTTGAATCTACGTGGTACCACCTTACTTCGCTATATGCTCACGCATATAACCTCACTAAGTACGCAAGTTAATAAATAAATTAACTTGTTATACTTTGGTATTGATAACGAGTACCAAATCTCGGCGGAACCTACTAATGTATGGAATATCCATACACTTTCAGCACGCGACTCCGAGGCCATTTTCAGATTTGCATTTTTTACTCCCTTTCACCATACGGAAGCTCTCTGTGAAAAAATAACAAAATCCTACTTTTCCTCTTCAACGTCTTTTCACTGTCAACTTATTGTTTTCTAAGTTAAAGCTAGTATACTAAAAATAAAAAATAATGCAAGGATTATTTTTTATTTTTTTATAAATTGCCATATTACGTTGCCACGGGCTTGGAAATTTAGTATGTATTGATGGCTGTCATTATTGAAAAAAATATATAAAAGCAACCCTTAAGAAGAGTTGGTGATTATTTTGTTATATAAAAGGCCACGATTGCCGTAATCACCTTGAAAGTTTTTAACCACACTTAATTTCAAGTGGGTGTTCGCAGAAATTGTCCTGTCTTCCACATCTATGAAGGCGCGACATTTCAACTCCGATTAAAACTCCCTTTTCATTAGATACAGGTTAAAACTTAAATATTGATACGTACATCGTAGCTGTGAAAATAGATTAGCAAAAAATAAACCTTTTGACAATGGAAGTTTTTCCCTTATATGAGTAAAGAATAAATGTTCGTTAACTCATTTGCCCGCACTTCATCATGGGCCCGATAGGCATAGTGAATTTCCTGTTTTAATAAATTGTCTAAATAGATCACTTCTTCTTCATCAAGGTTGTCAATAAAATCAAGATGACTACCATCATTAACATCGTCAATTTTTCGGCGAATACGATTGACTAATTCATTTTCTTGCTCATAATTTGCTAAAGTTTCTCGTAAATATTTTAACCCTTGTTCGATCTTAATCTCCTGCTTTCTAAATCATATTTAACCCAAATCGATCATCAATAGTATGTAACTTTTTTCAAATAGCATGCGATCTAGCGGGAATTTTTGCTTTGATTCATAAAATTAATACGAGATCCTAACATCTTATGATAAAATAGACTATAATTGAACATTCATACATCAAAAGAGTTAATGAGGAGAAGAGGAATTCATATGTTTTATCATTTTGCTGGTTATTTATTAAAAATAATCTTAAGTATTTTTGGTAGACTCAAAACTTACAATAAAGAAAAATTACCTGAACAAGATGGCTATGTCATAGCTTGTACCCATACTGGCTGGTTAGATATTTTGTGGCTAGGCATTGCTATCTTGCCAAAAAAAATCCACTTCATGGCGAAAAAGGAGTTATTCGAAAACTGGTTCGTCAAATGGTTAGTAGAAACATTAAATGCCTTTCCCGTGGATCGAGAAAATCCTGGACCCAGTGCAATTAAAATACCCCGTCGCCTGATTAAAGAAGGAAAAATTGTTGGTATTTTCCCAAGCGGGACAAGGACGAGTGAAGAAGTACCCTTAAAAAGAGGCGCAGTGACAATAGCCGGAAGAGCAAACGCTCCAATTGTTCCTGCCGCATACATCGGGCCAAATGATTTTTCTGATCTCATCAAATTTAAAAAACCGAGCATTATCTTTGGTGATCCGATCTATGCACCAAAAGATGTTCCGAGAAAAGAAGCCCTTGACATCATGATGGTGGAATTAGACAAAGCACTAAAAGATTTACAAGCCGACTTACAAGCAAAACGCAAAAAATAAAAAAATATAATGCAAAAAGGCGTAGGCACGTAGCCGGTCACTTACATACCGGGAACACCTGCGCCTTTTTTTAGTTTTTATGATTTTTTCAAGGGCACCTAGTCAGTTACGGATTGTTGATCAACCACT
>CALAMD010000126.1 GCA_937925695.1 uncultured Bacillaceae bacterium
GCTCTTCCGATCTAGAAATCCTTACAATTAAAAACAAATTACGTATCTGAAATAGTGGATGAAAATCTGTCCCTTTCGCTAATGATTCATCAACGAGCTGAAGATTTGATGGATGAGTTTGGTGAGCCGTTCCGTAAAGATTTAACGCCTTACGGCTATATTTGGTGGGTCTATCATCATGAAGGATCCTACTATCAATTTGGAATAAACGAAGAAGATACCATTGAAACGATTTATGCTCGTAATATAGATATCCCCTTAGCTGGATTGGAACATATTTATAATTATGATGAAGTTAAAGAACAGTTAGCATTCAAGAATACGATCCATTTTCAGGATGAGCTTTCATCGTACACGTTTAATTTAACAAATGAGGATATAAAATACCGTCCTTTAGTACATATTGATGAAGATGTTTTTATGCAATTATATTTTGACCAATTTACTCACGAACTATCATCGTTACGTATATTAACAGCTGATATATTACTGAAACACATTCCTTATGAAGTACAATATCGAGGAAAATTACCTGAAAAACCAAATTTAACGGACGATCAATGGGGTGAAATTGATAGAGGAATGGAGCAACAAATATTTGACGTTACCAATTTAATCCGTGAAACACATCATTTGGAGCCGCTACAATGGGAACAAATATTACATGAAGTAGCTTATCATCATAGTAGGGACATGGCAGCAAATAATTATTTTTCCCATACGAGTCCGAACGGATCGGGTTTAAAAGAAAGATTGGCTCACACCGAGATAAATTATCAAGCGGCAGGTGAAAATATTGCTGCCCATTACCCCGATGCATTAGGGGCGATAGAAGGTTGGCTAAATAGTGAAGGACACCGGGAAGCTCTATTAGCTGAGGAGTTCACCCATTTAGGGGTAGGGGTATATCGCTTATTTTACACACAAAATTTTATCACCATACCTTAAGCTAAACACAAGAAATAGGTACTTTGCATAACATAATCTAGATAATCATTGGATTGGGAAATGGTGAGGTGATAACAATGGATAATCATTTACATCCAAAGGTATTAGCCTTTAAAGAATTTATCAATAAGCATCCAGACTTATTACGAGAACTAAGAACAAGTGGTCATTCTTGGCAATATTTTTATAATAGATGGGAATTAAATGGTGTTGATGATCCATTGTGGAAATCATATAGTGAAAAAAATGAACAGAAAACAGAAAGTAACGAAACCAAAATATTGGAACACTTACTCAATTTAACGCAAAAAATGGATTTTGATAAAGTTCAAAAACAAATACATCAATGGGATAAAACAATTGATTCAGTTCAAAAATTAATCCAACAATTTAGTCATAAACAAGCTCATCAACAACAACCACCTTCAAATCAAATACATTGGTTTCGAGATTAAGAGGTGATAAGATGGATACAATGACTTATCAGTATGTAAGCGCTCATCCTGAAATATTAGTCTTTGTTCGCAAACATCCGATTTGGTATCGATTGTTAGCTCGAGATCCGGATCAGCTCGGTGAGTTGGTTAGAGAGGCTAGAATTTATTATGGTCGGACTTTTCCTCAACGGGTCGAAAAAATACAAGAACATATACAAATGGTGCAAATGTTACTTAAATTAAGTGAAGTCATGAAAGATTAATAGCTCCTATCATTCCCAGACCGACAGATCCATGTTAAAATATGAGTGGAGGTGGATGACATGATAGCGACGCTGGAAATAGTCGATATACTTGATCGTTCGGAAAAATTAGGAAAAATGATTTTAGAGTCCGACGTGATGAAAGCGTATTACGATGCCAAACAAGCATTACAAAATGATAAAGAAGCTCAGCAGTTAATTTCTGCTTTTAACGATATAAAAGTCCATTACGATGATCTACAACGATTTGGTCGGTATCATCCAGATTATAATGAAATCATGCGAAAAATCCGATCAACGAAACGAGAAATGGATTTAAATGAAAAAGTAGCGCAATTTAAAGTAGCTGAAAGGAACTTACAAAGATTTTTAGACGAAATCAGTGAAATTGTAGCTAGAAGTGTCAGTGAACATATTAAAGTACCTAAAGATGGAGCAGCACTGAGCGATTCTGGTTGTTCAAGTGGTGGTTGTGGAACAGGTGGCAGTTGTGGCTGTCAAGCTTCATAGCAAATGAAATATAGAAGTAGGGGTTGTTCATGAGAAAAAAACGACAAGGGTTAATTATTTGGTATAAGCATAGAAGTAATCTACGACATATTCGTCGTTATGGTCATTTAATCTATGCATCTAAACGATTAAAATATGCCCTATTATATGTCAATGAGGCTGAGTTAGAAGACATTGAGCAAAAGTTACAAAAACATGCTTTTGTAAAGCAAGTTGACAGATCTATTTTGCCATTATTACGAGAACAATTAGAGCAAAAAAGTTTAATCAATGATAGAAAATTTGACAATCAAATCGAATTATAATGTAGTTGTTATCAACATGAATAAGATACTTATCATATGTCTTTCACAAAGAAAAAACCTGCAGAAAAATATTCTGCAGGTTCTTTTTGTTTTTCCTAGTTAGTAAAAACAAAAAGACAAAGGGAGAGGAGAAACGAGAAGAGAACTTATGGGGAAGTGTAAGGTCTCTTCCGTATCTAGAAACAACTAGATAAAGCATGAGTTGTCTCAGTAGTGTATTATGACCATGTTAGTGGAAAATATACACATGGGGTAATAAAATATAGTAGGCTGTCGATGATATGTTTTCCTAAAGTGGAAATTTATGATAGGATTAAAAGCGATAATAAAAATGAGGTGTTTTCATGCGCGTCATTGCTGGGGATTTTAAAGGAAGAAAACTAAAAGCAGTCCCAGGAACATTGACGAGGCCTACATCTGACAAGGTGAAAGAAGCTTTTTTTCATAGGATTGGCCCGTTTTTTTCTGGGGGAAGCTGTTTAGATTTATTTGCCGGTAGTGGATCATTGGCCATTGAAGCGATAAGCAGAGGCATGGACTACGCTATTTTGGTAGATAAAAATAAACAGGCGATACATACTATTTTAAACAACATTCGGCTCTTGCAAATTGAGCAAAAAACAAAACTGTTACGAATGGATGCTTTTAAGGCTTTACAACGGGTGGCTAATGAATCGCTCTCATTCGATTTAATATTAATTGATCCCCCTTACCATCTTTATAAATATGTTACTTTAATTGAAAAAATAGATGAGTTAAATTTACTGAATGAAGATGGTATCATCTATTGTGAACATGAGGGGACGGAAGTTTTACCAGAAACAATCAACCAATTCCAAGTTATTAAAACGACAAACTATGGAAAAACGACTGCTATCACGATCTATCAAAAATCAAACACATGATAACTTTCATTGAAGGGGGAAGATACCCATGAGTCGATTAGCAATTTGCCCGGGTAGCTTTGATCCCATTACAAACGGGCATTTGGATATTATTCAACGCGGAGCACAAATATTTGATAAAGTGATTGTTGCGGTTTTTAATAATCAATCCAAATCTCCTCTGTTCACGATTGAGGAGCGCTTATATCTTATAAAGGAATCAACTAAGGATATTCCTAATGTCGTGGTTGATTATAGTGAAGGATTATTAATTGATTATGCACGGAAAAAAAATGCTCAAGTTATTTTGCGAGGGTTACGCGCTGTTAGTGATTTTGAATATGAGATGCAAATTACTTCGATGAATCGAAAACTTGATGAGCGCATCGAAACGTTTTTTATGATGACAAATAATCAATACTCATTTTTAAGTTCAAGCATTGTTAAAGAGATTGCTAAATACCAAGCATGTGTCAAGGATTTAGTACCAGAAGTTGTCGAACAAGCTTTAATTGAAAAATTCAAATGATCCTTGGAATCCCTAAGGAAATATTAAAGTTCTTATCGATCATGGAAACATCGGTTCTTGTCTGCTGAAAAAAACCAAGCATAAGCATATGTAGCGTCATCAGACCGCTAACAAAAGCGGACAATTAAATCATAAACGAGGAATCGTTTTTGAAGCGGTGATGATGAATTAAATTATTTTTGTAACACCTTGAAGTCCTTCGTTACTACACGATAGGACTTCACTTGCTTTAAGGCCCTTTAAGCCCTCGTCTGCTTCATTCTTACTCTTTCTCGATAAGCTAACAATCCTCCTATGGCTAATGAAGTGATTGTCAATAAGGGACCGATATCTTTCAACCACTGTAAAAGACCGAGCCATACGTGACTTTCAAATAGGGATGATAACATAGGCATCTCATATGTATCTGTATTTTTATATAATGGTTCATATAACAGAATTGTTAGGATACTCGCAAATATGCCATGGAAGATTCGAGCGATAAAATAGGGCAAAAAACGAATATCTGTATTAGCAATAATACTAGCAACTTGTGCTTGAACGGAAAAACCATTGAATCCTAATATAAAACTGACGATCATCAATTTAGCTAACATAGAGTCACTACCTACATTGGCAATTAATTGGGCACCAATTGTGATTTCAAATAGTCCTGATAAATAGGGAAGAGCTAATTCTACTGGTAGTGAAAGAATTTTTAACAAAAACGTTAATATGGATGCTAGGAAAGGTGTTAAACCAATTAAGTATAATAGCTCGGTTAACACAGAAAATAAAATGATAAAACCGCCGACCATCACGAGAGTTTTAATTGATTGCAAAATGGCATCACCGAAAATTTCACCAAATGGGCGTCTGTTTTGTAGTCTAGCATCATGCATTACTTGAAAGGCTTTATTGATCGTGAATTTCTCTTTTTGTTGTCCAGGTCGTCGTTTCGTTATTTTTCTTCCGTGCAATTTCATACATATCCCTACTAATGTATTACCAAGATAATGACAAACAGCGATAAGTAATCCGAGTTTTGGTTCATGAAAAAAACCTACTGAAATCGCGCCAAAGATAAATAAAGGGCTTGAGGCATTCGTAAAAGCTAGTAAACGTTCAGCCTCAAGTTTTGAAATTTTATTTTCTTCCCGTAATCGAGCAGAAATTTTGGCACCTGATGGATAACCACTTGCCATGCCCATGATCCAAGCAAAGCTTCCCACTCCGGAAACATTGAATAGGGGACGCATGATGGGTTCAAACAATACACCAATAAATGTAACAACACCAAAACTGATTAACAATTCTGCGGTAACAAAAAAAGGCAGCAACGAAGGAAAGACAACTTCCCACCATATATTTAAACCTTTAACGCTGGATTCTAGTGCAGGTTGAGGGTATTTGATCAATAATGCGGTGAACAATATTGTGCCACTAGCAAAGAGAATGGTTTGTAGTTTTTCTTTCAATAAAACCCCTCCTATGAAAATAGGTGCTGTACATCTGGGTCAGCAAGTAGTAAAATGACGTTAGTTTAAATTTATTTAATAACTAGATACATCATACATTAGCTTGTCTTTATCAATATACGCTTAAATCGTAACGGTTTATGAATAATATTTTTACTGCTAAAGAATATGTATGATGACGATGACGTTTAACAATCGTGTGACAAAGGAGTATTTTCATGCCATTTAAAAAGCGACATATCGTTTATTTTCTTCTTGCTTTTATCGTTGCAGCTTTTCTTTCAACTTATCAATTACCGTATTATATTTATACACCTGGTAGCGCTGATCCACTTACATCTATCGTAGAAGTGGAAGGAGGATATGAAAGTGAAGGTGAAATGCACCTAGTAACGGTTAGCGGCGGTCAAGCAACACCGTTAAGTTATTTATTTGCTAAAATATTTTCTTATCATGACATTTATCCTCTAGAGCAAATTAGACCAGAAGGAGTCTCCGAAGAAGAATATATTCAAGCCCAGTTACAGATGATGGAGAGCTCACAGGAAGCATCCGTTGTCGTGGCCTATGAGGCAGCTGAAAAAGAGGTAACAATTGATTATGAAGGAGTTTACGTAGTATCAGTAGAGGAAGAAATGCCTGCTTTCGGTAAATTAGAAATGGCCGATCGGATTGTTGGTATAGATGGTCAAGTTATCAAAGAAGCAAGTGATTTGATTGACTATATTGACGAAAAAGAGGAAGGTGACCTCGTAACACTGGAAGTCATTCGTAACGAAGAGCATTTAGAAGTAGATATTGAATTAGCTCGGTTCAAAGATGAAGCTTTAGCTGATCGCGTTGGTATAGGCATTCATTTAGTGACAGATCGTGAAGTTACTGTTGACCCACCGGTACATTTCTCTAGTGGAAAAATTGGCGGGCCTAGCGCAGGGTTAATGTTTTCCCTCGAAATTTATGATCAATTGACAGAAGAAGATTTAACTAAAGGGTACAAAATTATTGGCACCGGTGAAATTGATTACGAGGGTAATGTGCATCGAATTGGTGGAGTGGATAAAAAAGTTATTGCTGCTGATCGGGCAGGGTGTGATATCTTCTTCGTTCCTTTTGAGCAGGGAGCAGAAAATTCAAATTATGAAGTCGCTAAAAAAACAGCTGAAGAAATTAATACGGATATGAAAATTGTTCCTGTAGATACATTTGAAGAAGCCCTTACGTATTTAAAAGAGTTAGAACCAAAACAAGATTAAAAAATACAACCTGGCCAAGTTATTGGTTAGGTTGTATTTTGCTAAAAATAGGTGGCATCAATTCTTGTTTTCTCAGTTGCTGATTTATTTTACTAGAGACGATAGCGTAATAAGCATAACTGGCTTTTTCATCCATATATAACATTGGATGAAGCTGGCGCTCAAGTTTTGTAACGATCGGAACCGAAAATGTTTTCTTATACTTACTTAAATAGGCCCGGCCTGTATTCGTAAAGCCTAAAATCCGTATATAGGGAACCTTTGTATCTAATTGATGAATCGATTCTTTTGTCGTGTTCGTTAGGATGTGTACAAACATGCGTTGCAGCCTTGTCCATGTATATCTTTTTGTTTTTATTAATTCCATCAAATGTTGAAAAGAAGTTGCATGTCTGGCCGCTTGTTTGATGCGATTTTCTAAACCTTCGTCAACTCCGGCAATGGCACACAGTTCACTCGGGCTCATTGTCATGATGCGATAATGAAGAATGGGAAAGTATTGTTCCCAATCATGCCAAATGCCTGTTTGTTGTTGATATAATATTAATTGATTAATTGTTGCTTTGGGCATCGTTAACCTAACTTGATGTGAAATATTCTCTTCTTCGATCAGATGTTTTCGAATACTCGTGGCACTCGTAATCTCGGTATGTAATTGTTTGTCATGATAATGGCTATTAAGGCGTTGAATGGTCATCGGTTCGATCGGAAACTGATGATCTAAAATAGTCCTAACATAACTAAAACCAAGAATATTGTTAGGTTGGGATAAATCTAGGGATGATTTAAGATCCACTTCGTCATATGCCTTTTTACTAGCTACAGGAAATGCATCACCTTTGTTCATGAAGTGCTTTAATTTTTCAGTATATTCACCTTCTTTTTCTTTATAACGGTGATAACTTGTTATAAAATCATTTATATTACCTGATTCACTACCAAAACAGATGGCCTTTACGCCGATTTCATTCAGAATGGAGACGGCACCTTGAGCAAATAGTTCACTGCTTTGAACAGCATACCGATAGGGTAACTCGATCACAAGATCAACTCCAGCTGCTAGAGCCATTTTGGTTCGGCTAAATTTATCAACGATAGCTGGTTCACCCCGTTGGAGAAAGGGGCCACTCATGACTGCTATCATACAGTCGGCATTAGTTTGTTTTTTCGCTTGTTGAATATGGTAAATATGCCCATTGTGGAGGGGGTTATATTCAACAACTAAACCACATGCTTTCACAAAAACCTCTCCTCTAACGTCATTTGTTTTATTTTAACAAAAAAATGGCCGATTTCATATTGGGAGGGAAACCGTTTTACAATGTATAAAACCTACCTTAAATCTGAATGCTATAATGAGTTTGTAAAGAAAAATGTGTTGACAATCGCATCGATTTCTTTTAAAATATGCAATGGTGCATTGAGGTGAAAAAAATGAAATTAACATTATCTGAGATTAATAAAATTGCCCATCGAAAGCTATTTTCCTTCGATGAAGAAGTAGACGTCTCAGAACTTGAAACAATGAATAATGATATAAGAAAAATTGATCCTGTTCGCATCCAAGGAGAATGTTCTGTTAATGGTGATGAATATACGTTTACGCTAACGATGAGTGGCGTCATGATTTTACCTTGTGCACGTACATTAGAAGATGTTACTTATCCATTTGAAGTAAACACGGTTGAAATCTTCTCATCCTCTGAATTTTACGGTGAGGAAGAAGAAGAACAAGAAATTCATCCGGTAGTCGGTGAAGTGATTGACTTAAAACCGTGTATCATGGAAAATATTCTCTTAGCTGTTCCTTTTCGCGTATTTTCTGACCAAAAAGATCAGGATCATACTAAGTTTAGGGGAGAGGGTTGGCAGCTTACGTTGGAAGAAGAACTCGATGAAGCTAAAGCCAATCAAGATCAAGATCGAGCAATTGATCCCCGACTTAAAAAACTAGCGGCTTTACTTGATAAAGATCAAGATGAATAGTCAATAGATTGTTGGCTTCTAAGGAGGTGTATGGACATGGCGGTACCAAAAAGAAAAACTTCTAAAAAGGTAAAAAGACAACGTCGTACCCATAAGAAATTGCACGTACCAGGAATGGTAGAGTGTACAAATTGTGGTGAATTGACAAAACCTCATTATGTTTGTAAGTCTTGCGGACATTATGATGGCAAACAGGTTGTTAGCGAATAATGATAATAAAAACGGATCACGATTAATCATGTGGTCTGTTTTTTTATGCTCATTATATCTAGCCCACCTCCATACATACTATGCTGGTAAAAATCTTAAATAAAGAATTGTTGCGGGCTACATATCAACAACAATAGTGTCTCCTTTAGCTGAAATCTTCAAAAAGAGTTATTCTATCATACCTATGAATTGCATACATTGATAGCAAACGGATTTTGAAGGAGGTAGGTTGATGAATACGACTAGGCAGGATGCGTGGACGAAAGATGAGGATATCTTACTAGCTGAAACTGTGCTTCGTTATATTAGAGAAGGGAAAACCCAACTCGAAGCATTTAAAGATGTTGCGGAAAAATTATCTCGAACATCAGCAGCTTGTGGTTTCCGCTGGAATGCCACCATTCGCAAAAAATATGAGAATGCGATTCGCTTTGCCAAAGAAGCCCGCAAGAAACAACATATGCCCCATGATGAGAAGAAAGAAAAAACTACTGTCGTCCCAGTCGATGATCCACTCGAAACTGCAATCTTACTATTAAAAAAAATGAAAGTGAATGCCAGCGATCATCAGGGACAATTAAAGGATGCTGCAACAGAAGAATTAGCTAAGTTAAGAAAAGAAAACAAAGAATTAAAAGCTATTTTATTGCGTTATGAAGAAGCGTGGAAAGAAATGGGCAAGTTATGGAAATGGATTAAAGATACGAATTAAATTAAACTAAAGTGCTTAGGGGCCATGAATAAATCGAGTTCATGGCTATTTTTATGCCCTGTTTTTAGCATAGATGAACATGTTACAGACAAAATGCGTGGTCACTATCTATATTCAACAAAAAAGTTTTGTTATAATAAGAGAAAAAGGAGAATTTTGTCAACATATGAAGATTGGAATTATCGGTGGTGGAGCTATTGGCTTACTGATGGGTAGTTATTTTGCTAAAAACCATCAAGTGACCATCTATGTTCGTAGACAAGAACAACATGATCAGTTAGCTAAGCGAGGAATAACCCGGGATCATGTGACGATTAATCATATTCAAGTGAACATGATAGATCAGCTGCAACAGGAAGACTGTTATTTAATTTGTGTGAAACAACCACAACTTGATACAGTGATTGCTACCCTTGCATCAAGTTATAAACATATTCCTCTCATATTTTTACAAAATGGAATGAATCATATTGAAGCCATTCAAAGTTTACCAAATCCTTTATATGTCGGTGTTGTAGAACATGGTGCCTTGAGGAAAAGTGATCATCACATCATGCATACCGGCAAAGGGGTTATTCGAATTGCTAATTATCGTGGCGATCATGATGAAATAATAAAGATAATTGAAGAAATGAATCAGCAAGCATTTCCGATTGAATATGCAGTTGATTGGTATGAATTGTTAGCGAAAAAACTGATGATTAACGCTGTCATTAATCCATTAACAGCTCTATTTCAAGTTAAAAATCGTGCCATTGTCGACAATCCTCACATCTCTTCATTAGCTAAACGTCTCTGTCGTGAAACGGCTAGGGTCCTTGGCTTAGATGAAAGAATGGAATGGGAACGAGTACAACAACTCGCTATGAAAACTGGTGAAAACACATCATCAATGTTAGCAGACTTACAGCAAAACCGAGAAACGGAGCTTGAAGCCATTACAGGTTATCTACTAAAAAAGAGTAAAGGAGAGCTTCCATATACTTCTTTTGTTTATCACGGTGTGAAAGCATTAGAAGTCATACATGGAAAGAATTAGTCTATGGGTACAATATTAATTTTAATCATTGCATTTTTTACTACTTTTCCATTTTTAGCAACGTGGATCATGCTATGGATAGGTAAAAAAGTTTATCCTGATCATAAATGGAAGGCAATTCATTTTTCAGTTAATTGGACAACGATTTTTTATCTCTTCGCTGTCATGACGATGATGAAAATTATTTTTGATACATATTTAGTGAGTTTGTTTTTGGTCTTATTATTAATTATTCTTTCAATTATCATCGTTGTTCAATGGCGGTCACGAATGGAAGTGCTGTTAACACGAGCATTAAAACAATTATGGCGTGTTTGTTTTTTACTGTCAGCATTTTTTTACGTTACTTTAGTGGTCATTGGCATTATTAAAGAAATGATTTAAGTGCTTATGAAACAGATTCCATGAAATAGACAAGATAATTATGTACAATACGAGATGGAGATTATTAATAAAGGAGTTTATTATATATGCGCATTGACCCCATTCAATTAGAAAACAAACACCGTTTAATTATCGATTATCGTCATCACGCTAAACGTTTAATGCCGTATTATGATTATTTACCTTTTGACAATAATGAACATCGGGTCAATGATTTACATAATCGTACGTTTCAACGAACCCAATTAGCCGATGTACTCATTGATATGAATAAACAATGGGACGCACCAAGTCCTACGATGGAAAATATTAATCGTTTAAAAGAGAAAGATAGTGTAGTCGTCATTGGTGGTCAACAGGCCGGCTTATTAACAGGTCCTTTATATACTTTTAATAAAATTATCTCAATTATTCAATATGCTAAAAAACAAGAAGAAAAATTACAAATTCCTGTGATCCCTGTTTTTTGGGTAGCAGGGGAAGACCACGATTTTGCTGAAATTAATCATATTTTTCTACCAAATAATAAATTGATCAAGAAAATGACGATACCGCAGCAAGTTTACGGTAAATATACCGTTTCAGATATCGATATTGACCAAGGACAGGCCAAAGGTTGGATTGAATCTGTCTTTAAACAGTTAGAGGAAACGGAATACACGAAAGATTTATATACGCTTGTTAACAATTGCCTAGAAAAATCCGAAACATATGTGGACTTTTTTGCCCGCTTAATTTATGAACTTTTTCCCGAAACTGGAATCGTTTTAATGGATTCGTCTGATCATCGTATCCGTGAGCTTGAGGGGGAATATTTTTGTCAACTCATTGAAAAACAACCATTGATTGCCCAGCATGTTTATGAGACTAAGCAAGCATTAAGAGCAATGGGTTATGACTTGTCCATTGATGTGTCTGAAAATGATGGTCATCTCTTTTATCATCTTGATGGTGAACGAATTTTACTGGTGAAAAATGAAGAAGATCAATGGATCGGGAAACAAGAGGAAGTTATTTTTTCCACAGAAGAATTATTAGCGATTGCAAAACAAAATCCTTCGTTACTTAGCAATAATGTAATAACGAGACCGTTAATGCAGGAATTCCTATTTCCAACGTTAGCGTTCATTGGTGGGGATGGGGAAATTAGTTATTGGTCAGTGTTGAAACAAGCGTTCCATGTGATGGGATTAAAAATGCCACCGGTTATTCCTCGACTATCTTTTACCTATGTAAATCAACGTACACATAAATTGCTAGCAAAATATCATTTGAAACCTGAAGAGGTCATGCAATATGGCGTTGAGCCCTTTAAAGCAAATTGGTTGGCAACAAAGCAAGAACCACCGATTGAAGAAGTCGTTGATCACTTAAAAGAAGTGATAGACGAGGCCCATGAGCCCCTTAGAAATATTGCTAATGAACTGCGAGCAGATCTAGGTGCATTGGCGAAGAAGAATCTAGCTTATATTTATCGTGAAATTGACTTTTTAAAAATGCGTATGTTGGATTCAATTGAACAAAAGTATGCCCAAGAGATAAATGAATTTGATTTAATCAATCATACCTTACTTCCTCAGGGATCCTTACAAGAACGGGTATGGAATCCGATTTATTTAATAAACGAAAATGGTTGTCATTTTATTGAAAAGCTAATGACAATGGAATGTTCATTTGAACAAGAACATTATCTAGTCTTTATTTAAAACCTAATAAGTAGGGAGAATTCCCACCACCTTTTACCACTTAAGGAAATGAAACGCTAATTTGCTATCGAATGAAGAGAAATTTCATTAAAAAAAGAGGGTAACAAGTTGATGTCACAGGCTTGTTAACCTCTTTTTTTATTTGAGTTTTAGACCATTCGATAGCTATTTTTATGCTTGTTTGCAAGTATTCGGTGAAAAATATATAAATTTTATCAATTTTTTCGAAAAAGGTGTGGTGAAAAGTGGGTGATTGTGGTAGTATAAAAGGTGAAAGTGGGGCGGACTCTATGTTTATGGGTGAATTTCAACATAATATAGATACAAAAGGCAGAATAATTGTCCCGGCAAAGTTTCGTGAGGGACTTGGTGAGCGTTTTGTCGTCACTCGTGGCCTTGATCAATGTCTATTTGTTTACCCAATGGATGCATGGGAAATATTGGAGGAAAAATTAAAAAAACTCCCATTAACAAAGAAGGACGCTAGAGCTTTCACCCGTTTTTTCTTTTCTGGTGCAGTGGAATGTGAAGTTGATAAACAGGGTAGAATAAACATTCCTCAACCATTAAGAAATTATGCCCAATTAGAAAAGGAAAGTGTCATTATTGGTGTATCAGATCGAATAGAAATTTGGTCACAAGCAATTTGGCAAGATTACTTTACTCAATCAGAAGAGTCATTTGCCGAAATCGCAGAAAATTTAATGGATTTTGATATATAACAATTATGCTTCTAGAAAAAGTAGGTGACGAATTGTTTAAGCATGACACTGTTTTGAAACAAGAAGCAGTTAATGGATTACAAGTTAAGCCTGATGGCACATACATAGATTGTACTGTTGGCGGTGGCGGACACGCTGAAATGATTTTAACAAAACTGAACAATGAAGGAAAATTGATCGCTTTTGACCAAGACAGTCAAGCTTTGGCTGCCGCCCAAAAGAGATTACAAGCTTTTGAAAAACAAACGGTGTTTATTCATGCTAACTTTAAATATCTCAAGCAAGAAGTCGAAGCAAGAGGGATTGATCCTATAGACGGGATTCTGTTTGACCTTGGTGTATCTTCCCCTCAGTTAGATCAAAAAGAGCGAGGATTTAGTTATCGTTATGACGCAAAGTTAGATATGCGCATGGATCGAACCCAATCATTAACAGCTACCAACATAGTCAATGAATGGTCTTATGGCGACTTAGTAAGAATTTTCTTTCACTATGGTGAAGAAAAATTCTCCAAACAAATAGCGAGAAAAATTGTCCATGAGCGAGAAAAACAACCAATTGAAACAACCTTTCAGTTAGTAGAACTGATCAAAGAAGCTATACCTGCCCCTGCGCGCAGAACTGGTGGACATCCAGCAAGGCGAATATTCCAAGCATTGCGTATCGCAGTCAATGATGAGTTAAATGTATTGAATAAAGCCCTACATCAAGCTGCTGAAGTCATTTCAATTGGTGGTAGAATTGCTGTTATTACTTTTCATTCCTTAGAAGATCGTTTGTGTAAACAAGCTTTTCGTAAATGGTCAACAGATAAAGAAGTACCGAGAAATCTCCCGATCATCCCCGAAGGTTTTACAGCACCTTTTAAACTAATAACGCGCAAACCTATCGTTGCGAAGGAAGAGGAATTAACAAATAATCGACGCGCTCGTTCTGCTAAACTACGAATAGTAGAAAAAGTGTCGGCGTGGGATAAAGAGTTTACGTATAAAGAAGGGTGGAAACGATCATGAACACAAATCATGCCAGAAAATGGGATTATGCCTCAACGGTTACGAGAGCACAACCGAAACGACAAGTATATGTTAAGAAAGTACATAAACAAGGCTGGATTACAAAAGGAGAAAAAATTCTCTATTTAATTGTTGGGATATGCTTAATTATGGCCTGCTATTTTATTGTTTCATATGCATCAGCTAATGATACCTTGAATCGAGAATTGCAATCTTTAGAAAATGAAATTCAAGAACAAGAAATGATTAATGAAACATTAGTATATAAGAGAGCAGAGCTCATTGATCCGGCAAGAATTATTGAAATAGCCAAAGAAAATGGTTTGAAAATCCAAGATGCTGAATTGAAACAAGTACAAGCATATCATGATAGCGGAAATTAAATGGAGTGGTTGACAATGAAAAGAAATAAAAGTACCCACTTCATGGCAGGCGTATTAATGTTTCTTTTTATTGCTGTGTTCTTAGTTATATTAGGACGTTTTATGTATATTCAAGCTTCCGGCAGTGTTCATGGAGTTTCATTAGAGGAATGGGCAAAAGAAAAACGTAACTCAACTTATTATTTAGAATCTGAACGAGGAAGAATATTAGATACGAACGGCATGGTTTTGGCATATGACCGGGCGACTTTCCGGTTATATGCTATTGTGGATGAAACGTATTCAGCAACGGCAAAAGAGCCTTTGCATGTAACAGATCCGAAAAAGACAGCTCAAGCCCTTGCGCCTATTTTGGAAGAAGATGAAAGCTTTATCTTAGAACGACTAGAACGAGGGATAGCCGAAGGGAGATTCCAGGTCGAGTTTGGAAAAGCTGGTAGACATTTATCCCAATCTGTCCGTGATGAAATAGATGCGTTAGATTTACCAGGGATTAATTTTATTAAAGAACCTATCCGACATTATCCGAACGGCGTATTTGCATCCCATATTATTGGCTTTGCAAGGCAACAAGAAGATAGTGAACAAAACACCCATGAAATTGTAGGTGTTACCGGTATTGAACGGGAAATGAATGAGCTCCTCCAAGGAGAAGATGGATATGTTTCTTACCAACGGGATTTTTATAATAAAAAATTATTAGATCCGGATGAGGTTGTCAAAAAACCGATCGATGGTCATGATGTATATTTAACCATTGATCAAAAGGTACAAACTTTGTTAGAAGATGTTATGACAGATGTTGAGCTGGCCTATCAACCGGAACGGATTACAGCGATTGTCTTGAATGCAAAAACAGGGGAAGTTATCGCAATGAGTAACCGGCCTAGCTATGACCCAAATAATCCGGAAGATGTGCAAAACTGGTATAACGACGTAATATCTACACCTTTTGAACCTGGCTCAACGGTAAAAATGTTTACCTGGGCAGCGGCGATAGATGCAGGGGTATATAATGGCAATGAAACGTTTAAGTCAGGGACCTATGTGGCGAATGAAAGAATTGAACCAATCCATGATCATAATCGAGGACGTGGTTGGGGGGCGATTACTTTTGATGAAGGTTTTCAGCGGTCATCAAACGTAGCAGCTTCTAAACTTGTGTGGGAAAAGATGGGTCCTGACGTCTTTTTAGAGTATTTGAAGAAATTTCATTTTGATCAAAAAACAAACATTGACTTACCTGGTGAGGTGCCTGGACAAATACTATATAATTGGCCTTCTGAAAAATTAAGAACAGCATTTGGTCAGGGGAGTACGGTAACACCGATTCAACAAGTCAAGGCAGCTACAGCGATTGCCAATGAAGGAAAGATGCTGCAACCTTATGTTATTAAAAAAATAGTTCATCCTGATACGGGGGAAGTAATTGTAGAAAATACGCCGACAGTTGTTAGTGAACCGATTAATAAAGAGACAGCTAGTAAGGTATTAGAATTGTTGGATTCAGTTGTCAATGGTAAAAATGGCACAGGTCGTATTTATCAACTTGAAGATTACTCAGTAATTGGAAAAACCGGTACAGCTGAGATCCCTAATCCTCATGGTGCAGGCTATTTAAGTGGACATGGTAATAATATTTATTCATTTTTAGGAATGGCGCCAAAGGATGATCCAGAATTAATAATGTATGTTGCCGTAAACCAACCGAAATTATCATATCAAGAATCTGGTTCAATGACTGTTGCCCATATTTTTAACAATGTGATGGAAAATAGTTTACACTACTTAAACATCGAGCCTGATCAGGCAGAAGTTGAACCAATCAAACCAGTCACTATCCCTGCTCTGATCGGGGAAGATACGAAACAAGTTAAGGAAACATTACAACAAATAGATATAAAGGTCACCCTAATCGGGGACGGAGAAAAAATTGTAGCTGCCAGTGCTCATGAAGGTGCGAACATGTTGCCAAATGACCATCTCATATTGTTAACAGACGAACCAAAAATGCCAAACATTAAGGGTTGGTCATTAAGAGAAGTTATCAAATTGGCTGATCTCCTAGATTTACAACTAGAATTTCTCGGTAGTGGATATGTCACACAACAGAGCATCCAAGTAGATACTCCGCTAAAACAGGGCGATTATCTAGGTATTGAATTATCTGCTCCTTCACTATTAGAAAATGATCAGGAGGAAAATGACACTGATCATTCTACTAATGAAGATGAGCTTGAAGCAGACGAATAACATGTTTACTCATTTTTTAGACAGTGTTCTATTCATTTTTTTAACTCATATATTTGATACAAGCCTACCTTATAAAGGAGAGTTTTCATGAAACGAGTATCAAATATGACTGTTAGAAAACGAATAGTTACTGTCTTTCTCTTTGGTTTAATGATATTTTTTGTAATTAATATACGATTAGGTTATGTTCAATTTGTTCTTAGTGAAGAATTGACATCGAAAGCGATTGATCTATGGAGTAGAGATATTCATTTTGAGCCAGATCGTGGTTATATTTTAGATGTAAATGGGGAAATACTCGCCGAAAATGTGTCCGCCCCATCAATCGTCATTATCCCTCGACAAATAGAAGATCCTCAAGGTACAGCTGAAAAATTGGCCGAAGTCTTAAACATGTCAGCTGAAGATGTTTATGAATATCTGATCCAAAATAAATCCAGTGTAAATATTCGCCCCGAAGGGATAAAAATTTCACCTCAACAGGAAAATGAATTGAGGTTACTTGATTTACCAGGCGTATATTTAGCGAAAGATTCCAAAAGACATTATCCCCATGATGATTATTTATCCCATGTATTAGGGTTTACTGGCATTGATAATCAAGGTCTGATGGGTTTAGAATTATTTCATGATGAAAAGCTCAAGGGACAAAAGGGTAGTCTATCATACTTTTCCGATGCCAAAGGGCAAAGATTAGATACAATTGCTGATATGTATACTCCACCAAAGGATGGATTACATTTAAAAACAACGATTGACCTAAGGGTGCAAACGATTATCGAACGGGAAATTAACTTAGCAGTTGCTAAATACAATCCTGATGCTGCGATTGCGATTGCTGTTCAACCGAAGACAGGAGCAGTACTTGGGATGACCTCAAGACCAAACTTTAGTCCAGAAAATTATCAAGCTGTAGATGCATCTATTTTTGATCGAAATCTACCAATTTGGAGTACATTTGAGCCGGGTTCAACTTTTAAAATCATTACCTTAGCTGCTGCACTAGAGGAAAGTATCGTTGATTTAGAGCATGATACATTCTACGATCGAGGACATGTTGCCGTTGGTGGTGCAAGATTACGTTGTTGGCGCAGTGGTGGTCACGGAAGTCAAACTTATCTTGAAGTTGTACAAAATTCCTGTAACCCTGGTTTCGTCAACCTTGGGATGAATTTGGGAAAAGAAACGCTATTTTCTTATATTGATAAATTTGGTTTTGGTAAGCAAACTGGCATAGATTTACAAGGTGAAGGAAGCGGAATTATTTTTGATTTAGAACAAGTTGGTCCTGTAGAACTCGGTACAACTTCTTTTGGACAAGGAGTATCAGTTACCCCCCTTCAACAAGTGATGGCTGTGGCTGCAGCAGTTAACGGTGGTTATTTATACGAACCATATATTGCTTCTGAGTGGATCGATCCAGTTACCGGAGAAATTGTAGAAAAATTCGAGCCAAAAATGAAAGAACAGGTGATTTCTGAAGAAACGTCTGCCGAAGTTCGTTATGCATTAGAAAGTGTTGTTGCTAATGGAACCGGAAGACCTGCCTATGTCGACGGATACCGAGTCGGTGGCAAAACAGGTACAGCTCAAAAAGTTGGCCCTGATGGTCGGTATATGCAAAATAACTATATCGTTTCATTCATCGGTTTTGCTCCTGCTGATGATCCAGAAATTGTCGTTTATGTAGCGATCGATAACCCGAAAGATACGATCCAATTTGGCGGTGTAGTTTCAGCGCCAATAGTAGGCAATATCATTGGCGATAGCTTGATGGCTTTAGGAGTAGAAAAACGCGTCGATGGTCTTGAAAAAGATTACCTTTGGCCTGAACAACCAAAAATTAACGTTCCCAATTTAATCGGATTAGAAAAAGAGCAACTAACTGAATATATGACAAATCTAGTAATTGAGGTAAATGGTGAAGGAAATTACATTATTGATCAAAAACCAAAACCAGGCACAAAAGTGGATCAAGGGGCAACCATTCGCATATATTTATCTCATCAAGAAGGACAATAAACTATCGTACTTAATATCTTTTTTTGTTATAATAGCTAAAGCATGTTTCCTTTCTTTCATGATTTTAACAAGACATAAATTATTTATTTTTTATAAAGATGGGATGTCATAGGAATGAAGTTATCAAGTTTACTTTCTATATTACCCTTTTATCAATTGACGCATGATATTGACACGATTAATATCAATTCGATTAAAATAGATCATCGTCATATTGAACCGGGGGATATATTTGTTTGTATTAAAGGCTTTACTGTCGATGGACATGACTTTGCATTGCAAGCCGTTGAAAACGGAGCTATTGCTGTGGTTGCTGAAAGAGAATTAGACCTCGGTGACACTCCAGTTATCATTGTTAGTGATACGACAAGGGCATTAGCCTTACTTGCTACAAAGTATTATCAATTTCCGTCAAAACGGCTTCCTCTAATCGGAGTTACAGGGACAAATGGCAAAACGACGGTCACTTATTTAGTTGAAGCGATATTTAAAGCTGCTAAGCAGAAGACCGGATTAATTGGCACCATCCAAATGAAAATCGGTGATGATACATATCCTGTACAAAATACAACACCAAATGCATTAGTTGTTCAACAGTCCTTAAGTCAAATGGTTGATGAACAAGTTGATGTAGCTGTTATGGAAGTTTCATCCCATGCCCTGGATCTTGGTCGTGTCCATGGTTGTGATTACGATATCGCTGTTTATACGAATCTATCTCAAGACCATTTAGACTATCATAAAAACATGGCAGATTATTTGCGCGCTAAAAGTCTATTGTTTTCTCAATTAGGTAATGACTATAATGAAAAGCAACAGAAATTTGCGATTATTAATCGTGACGATGAACATTACGCTGCGATTGAACAGAGTACAGGCCAACATATCATTACTTATGGGATCAACAATAAAGCTGATGTGATGGCAGAAAATATTAGCTTGCAAATTTCGCAAACGAATTTTCTATTAACAACGCCGATTGGTTCAATCGAAATTACAAGTCAATTAATCGGTGCTTTCAATGTTTATAATATGCTAGCAGCTGCCAGTGTAGCGATTGCCATGAATGTACCGTTATCAACGATTAAAACAGCTTTTGAATCGATAACCGGCGTGAATGGTCGGTTTGAACAAGTTAATGCTGGGCAAAATTATGCAGTTATTGTTGATTATGCTCATACGCCAGATTCATTAGAAAATGTGTTAACGACGATCAAAGAATTTGCCACAAAAAATATATATGTTGTTGTTGGTTGTGGGGGAGATCGCGATCGTTCTAAACGTCCTTTAATGGCCGAGATAGCTACTCAATATGCCGATCTCGCTTTATTTACGACTGATAATCCACGGACAGAAGATCCTAAAGACATATTAGCTGATATGACGGATGGATTAACGTCAACAAATTATGAAGTCATTGTCGATCGTAAAGAAGCAATCGAACGTGCGATTCATTTAGCTAAGGAAGACGATGTAATTTTAATTGCTGGAAAAGGCCATGAAACATATCAAGAAATTAATCATGTTAGATATGATTTTGATGATAGACAAGTAGCAAAAGATGCGATTATCGCTAAGGAGTCAGACTAATGTTATTTACAATACGTGAATTGAGTCAGTTATTTCCTCATTCATTTGGAAACTTTAAAGGGCAACTGATTATTGAAGAAGTGAGTACAGACAGTCGAAAAAAAACGAGCCAATCGTTATTTGTTCCGTTGATTGGTGATCATTTTGATGGTCATGATTATGTGATAGAAGCCTATCAAAATGGTGCCATTGCTTGCATATGGGATAAACAGAAGGAGATACCGACTGATTTACCAAAGGATTTTCCAGTATTTTTAGTTGAGGATACGACGAAAGGATTGCAGGATTTAGCCCGCTATTATCGAGAGAAAGTAAATCCTATTGTGATTGGGATTACGGGTTCAAATGGAAAAACAACGACGAAAGATATCGTTGCCTCGATGACATCTTCAACTTATCGAACCCATCATACAAAGGGCAACCTAAACAATCATATTGGCTTACCGTTAACGATATTGTCAATGGATCCAACGACAGAAGTATTGGTCGTAGAAATGGGGATGAATCAATTTCATGAAATAGAATTGTTGTCAAAGATCGCCAAGCCTGATTATGGGATCATTACGAATATTGGGGAATCCCATCTTGCCAACCTCGGTTCAAGAGAAGGTATTGCCAAGGCTAAACTAGAAATTTTACAAGGCCTGAAAAAGAATGGCTTACTTGTGATTGATGGGGATGAACCATTGTTAGCATCCTTACATGGAAAAAAATATGTTAAGACCTGTGGTTTTGTGGAAACCAACGATGCAATCATTCAACAAGTTTCCATTGACAAGCAACAAACTCATTTTACGATCAAGAATTTGGGGTCTTTCTCAGTTCCGTTATTAGGTAAACACCATGCGAAAAATTGTGCATATGCTATCGTGCTTGGACAATTACTGAATATTTCGCTAGATAAAATACAGCAAAGCTTATCATCATTATCATTAACAGCTATGCGGTTTGAAATGTTAACCGGTAAAAATAATGTGACCATTATCAATGATGCCTATAATGCATCACCGACATCGATGAGGGCAGCAATTGATATTGTTAAACAGTTAGGTGGTTTTAAAGAGAAAGTCCTTGTTTTAGGTGATATCTTTGAGTTAGGTGAGCAATCGAAACAATTACATCAATCAATAGCTCAAGTAATTTCACCACCAATTACAGCACTGCTTACGCTAGGTAACGATATGAAGTATTTACATGAAGTAGTCCACAAAAAGGATCCTAATATTGATTGTCAGCATTTCACTTCAGGTGAGGCACTACTTGATCATTTATCGATGTATTTAAATCCAGATACGTTATTATTGTTTAAAGCATCTAGAGGTATGCAATTTGAGCTGTTAGTAGAAGCTATTAAATAAATGATATCCATCATTATGTATGGACGGTTTTCGTACGAGGAGGAAAATAAAAGTGGATATATCAGTATTAGTGATGACAATTGCAATTGGATTTCTAATTACCGTCCTTTTATCACCTATATTTATCCCATTTTTAAGACGGTTGAAATTTGGTCAAACGATTCGTGAAGAAGGACCAAAATCCCACCAAGCAAAAGCAGGGACACCTACAATGGGTGGGATTATGATTATTATCAGCATCATTGCTACATCACTGATTATGGTCTATAAGGTCAAGGGCGGATCGATCGGTTATGAACTTTGGCTATTGATTTTTATTATTTTTGGTTATGGTTTATTAGGATTCCTAGATGATTTCATAAAAGTTGCGCTTAAGCGCAATTTAGGACTCACATCAAAACAAAAAATGTTTGGCCAACTGCTCATTGCCATCGTGTTTTATTTGATCTTAAGATATGTTGATTTTCCAACATATATAAAAATTCCCGGCACAGATATAAGCTGGGATTTAGGGCTCGGTTATGCATTGCTTGTTATCTTTTTACTAGTCGGTGCTTCGAATAGTGTCAACTTAACCGATGGTCTAGATGGTTTGTTGGCAGGAACAGCTGCGATTGCCTTTGGCGCGTTTGCTTTAATTTCTTGGTATCATTTTGAACCTAATGAAATTACAATCTTTTCGTTAGCTGTTGTAGGAGCATTATTAGGGTTTCTTGTCTTCAATTCTCATCCTGCAAAAGTGTTTATGGGAGATACAGGATCCCTTGCTCTAGGGGCTGCTATTGCTGGAGTTGCCATCTTGACTAAACAAGAAATTATGTTAGGTATTATCGGTGGCGTTTTTGTTATTGAAACATTATCAGTTATTATTCAAGTTATTTCTTTTAAAACGACTGGTAAAAGAGTCTTTAAAATGAGTCCCCTACATCATCATTATGAATTATTAGGTTGGTCTGAATGGCGTGTTGTCACTACTTTTTGGCTGATTGGTCTAATTTTTGCTGCGCTTGGAATATATATTGAGGTGTGGTTATCATGAACCGATTAACTGATTTTCCTTATCAACATATTCTCGTCTTAGGACTGGCAAAAAGTGGTACAGAGGCTGCCAAACTTTTGCTACAAAATCAATTTAAGATCCGAGTGAATGATTTACGGCCAAATGAAGAACATGTAGAAACGTTAAAGAAGATGGGTGCTGAAGTGATTACAGGCTCCCATCCTCTTTCTGTTTTAGATGATATTGAGATAATCGTTAAAAACCCAGGTATTCCTTACGATAATGTCGTTATCGAAGAAGCACAAAAAAGAAATATTCCGATTATCACGGAAGTTGAATTAGCTTGGAAACTAGTCGATCAACCAATCATTGCCATTACGGGGTCAAATGGAAAGACGACCACAACGACACTAATTGGAGAAATGCTTCGTAAAAGTAAACAACCCGTTCAAGTAGCAGGCAATATTGGTCAAGTGGCAGTGGAAATTGCCGCAAATTTACAAGCTAATGAAAAAATGGTCTTAGAATTATCATCTTTTCAATTATTAGGTGTCGAAAGTTTTAAACCTAACATTGCTATCATCTTGAATATTTACGAAGCTCATCTAGATTATCATAAAACCTTTGCTAACTATCAAGAAGCTAAATGGCGCATCTTTAAAAACCAAACAGCAGAGGATTATTTAATTTACAATGCCGATGATCCCCACCTACAACAGGCTATTCAAGAGGCTAAAGCAACCTTAATTCCTTTTTCAACTAAACGTCGCTTAAACAATGGAATTTGGGCTAATGAACATAGTATTTATGATCGGGATAAAAAATTAATCGATCGCTCAGATATTGTCCTCGTCGGTCAACATAATTTAGAAAATATCTTAGCAGCGATTGGTGCAGCTAAATTGGCTGGTGCCACACATGATGGTATTGTCGATGTACTGACAAGCTTTGCCGGCGTAAAACACCGGTTAGAGTTCGTTGCTAACATTAATGAGCGGTTATTTTATAATGACTCTAAGGCAACAAATATTTTAGCAACCCAAAAAGCCTTACAATCCTTTAATCAACCGACAATATTATTAGCTGGTGGTCTTGATCGGGGCAATGACTTTGATGATTTAATCCCCTATTTAGCAAAGGTTAAAATGATGGTTGTCTTTGGTGAGACCGCTGAAAAGCTTCGTTTACTTGGTAAACAGGTAAATATTAAGACGATCCATGTTGAAGATGTCAAAGAAGCGGTAAAAGTTGCTTTTCAACATTCAAACCAAGGCGATGTGATCCTGTTGTCTCCTGCCTGTGCAAGTTGGGATCAATATCGAACATTTGAAGAAAGAGGGGACATGTTTGTCCACACTGTGCATACACTAAAATAGGGGAACTAGTGGACTGAACGGTCATAAGAAAACTAGTTCATCCTTGTGTGTAAGTACAGAGATGGGGTGGTTTTTTGTTACAGAACATGTTATCCAAGCGCCATACACCTGATTATATGCTATTGATAATTGTACTTATGTTACTCCTGTTAGGTATGATCATGGTGTATAGTTCTTCGAATGTTTGGGCCGAGTATAAATATGGTGACTCGTTATTTTTTGTTAAAAGACAATTGCTCTTTGCTAGTGTGGGGATGTTTGCGATGATTTTTTTGATGAGGATGCCCTATCAAGTCTGGAAAAAATACGCAACCATTTTATTAATTGTCTGCTTTGTTTTATTAGTCATCGTGAAAATCCCTGGTATTGGTATTGTCCGCGGGGGAGCTCAAAGTTGGATTGGAGTAGGTGCATTTAGTATTCAACCGTCTGAATTTATGAAACTAGGCTTAATCATTTTTTTAGCTTCCCGTTTAGCTGATTTTCAAAAATATATTACTTCGTTTAAACAAGGATTTCTGCCTCTTATGTTACTTATTTTCGTTGCCTTTGGTTTAATTATGTTGCAACCGGATTTAGGGACAGGCATTGTTCTCGTGTTGACGTGTTGTGTGATGATTTTTGTAGCCGGGGCAAGAATTAGCCATTTTGTAGGTTTATCGATTATTGGTGGCATTGGTTTTGTTTTCCTTATCATATCTGCACCATACCGGATTAAGCGGATTACGGCATTTCTAAATCCATGGGATGATCCGTTAGGGGATGGGTTTCAAATTATTCAATCATTATATGCCATTGGTCCAGGTGGATTAATGGGTGTTGGGCTGGGGAAAAGTTTACAAAAATACTTTTATTTGCCAGAACCACAAACGGATTTTATCTTTGCGATATTAGGTGAAGAATTAGGATTTATCGGGGGGACCTTTCTAATTATTTTGTTTGCGTTATTATTATGGCGGGGTATTCGCATCGCCCTTGGTGCTCAAGATGGATTCGGTCGTTTTGTTGCCTTAGGGATCGTGGCGATGTTAACGATTCAAGTTATGATCAATATTAGCGTTGTGATTGGCCTCATCCCGGTAACAGGGATTACTTTACCTTTTTTAAGTTATGGTGGTTCTTCCCTTACCTTAACCCTTTGTTCTGTAGGAATTTTACTAAATATTAGCAGAGATGCCAAAATTTAAATAGAAGAATTAGATTTGTTGTATCTATTTCTAATATATTGTGAAAATGAGTATCTGTTACTAGTATATTTATGATATAATTTACGTAATAAAACGACTTAATTAGCTGAGTCGTTTTACTTTTACTAATATGTACATATAAGCAAGTTATCAACAGGATTTTTTGCTTGTCATTAACCGTGTCATGAATGAAACCTAGATTCTATTCATGATAGATTATTAGACTCAAAGGGAAGAAATAGAAATGCCAGACAAAAAGATTGTTTCTATTGAAGATCGTATTCCAAAGTTAAAGCAAAAACGTCGTAAACGAGCAAATCGACGTTTGATTTTTTACCTTTCTATTTTTTTCCTTCTTATTTGTATCATTATTTATTTGCAATCCCCATTAAGTCATGTGAAAAACTTTGCCGTATCAGGTAACGAGCAATTAACAGTGGAAGAAGTGATTGAAGCGAGTCAATTGTCTACGAACACAAATATTTGGACGATCGATGAAGATGAAGTTGAGCAAGATATTCTCAATCATCCTTTTGTACAAGATGTAACTGTCCATAAGAAGCTTCCATGGACAATTGAAATTACCTTAACAGAACATGCTAAGGTTGGCTATGTTAAATTAGCTAGTGATTATCACCCTATCCTAGGAGATGGAACATTATTAGAACCAGTTTCACATATTGATGGTGATGCCCCATTGTTAATTGGCTTTCATGATGACGAACTTTTACAAAATATGACAGACCAACTAAATCAGTTACCAACGGCTATTTTAGATTTAATATCAGAGATTCATTGGCAACCAACTGAAACAGATCAAAATAAAATACTCCTGTATATGAATGATGGCTATCTCGTTGATGGAACAATTAGGAATTTTGCTGAAAAAATGCAAGTCTATCCTTCCATTGTCTCCCAATTAGATCCAGCCCTTGAAGGAATCATTCATATTGGGGTGGGTGTGTATTTTGAACAATTTAATAATGATGCGGATGATGTCGAAATAGAGAATGAAACCTAGCGTTAAACATGGTATGATAGGAATAATACGATAATAATTAGATTCTTGCATAAGATTTATGTAAAAAATATATGAATTTAAGATGTAGTAGTTATCATTTGTATGTTTGTTCATAGGAGGTGCCTTTTTTTTGAACAATAGTGAAATATTAGTCAGTCTAGACATAGGAACATCAAATATAAAAGTCATCATTGGTGAAGTCCTCAATGATTCATTAAATATTATCGGCGTCGGAACTGCTAAATCAAATGGCATGAGAAAAGGGGCAATCGTTGATATTGATGAAACTGTCCATTCAATTCGAACAGCTGTTGAACAAGCAGAACGTATGGTTGGCATGAAAATAGAAAGTGTTATTGTTGGTATCAATGGTAACCATATTCAATTACAACCTTGCCATGGTGTTGTAGCCGTTCAAAGTGAAAATCGAGAAATAGGCGATGAAGATATCGCAAGAGTAATTGAAGGCGCCCAAGTGATTTCTCTCCCACCAGAGCGAGAGATTATTGATGTTATTCCGAGACAATTTATTGTGGATGGGTTAGATGAGATAACCGATCCTAGAGGAATGATCGGAGTTCGCTTAGAAATGGAAGGAACGATTATTACTTGTTCCAAAACGATATTACATAACATTTTAAAATGCGTTGAAGGTGCAGATTTAAAAATTGCCGATATTTGTCTTCAACCATTAGCAGCAGGTACAATCGCCTTGTCTAAAGATGAAAGAAATTTAGGCATCGCTTTGATTGATATCGGTGGGGGATGCACGACAGTTTCTGTTTTTGAAAATGATCATTTAGCTGGAACAAGTATCGTTCCATTAGGTGGATATAATATTACGAAAGATTTATCAATCGGTTTAAGATCATCTACAGATGAAGCTGAAGAAGTCAAATTAAATTATGGACATGCCTTCTATCAAGATGCAAACGAAAAGGAAACCTTTGAAGTTTCAATTATTGGTAGTAATACAAAACAAACCTACAATCAATTAGAAATTTCTGATATGATTGAAGCAAGATTAGAAGAAATTTATACATTTGCTAAACGTGAACTACAGAAAATGGGTTTTCACGATTTGCCGGGTGGTTACGTTTTAACAGGTGGCACAATGAAATTGCTGGGTAGCCTTGAACTTGCAGAGGAAGTATTTCAGAATAACGTACGCATCGCCATACCAGATTATATCGGTGTGAGAGAACCCCAGTTCACAGCAGGGGTAGGTATATTGCAATTTGCATATTATAATGCGAAAATACAAGGAAAAGATTTATTGCCTTCGGTAACGATCTATGATCAAGAACAAAGACCTAGAAGAAATGTTCAAACAAATCAACAACCAAAACAACAAAAGGAATCTAGAATAGCTAATTTGTTTAAATACTTCTTTGATTAAATTGCGTTCCCATAGAAACATATGCGTATCAAGAAGAAAAACAATCGTAACAAAGAAAAAATTAGCTACTAGAGTACTTGTAATTTTGCATATAGGAGGAACGAATCATGTTAGAGTTTGATACTGAATTAGATCATCTAGCTAAAATTAAAGTTATCGGTGTTGGTGGTGGCGGTAATAACGCTGTGAATCGTATGATTGAACATGGTGTTGAAGGCGTAGAATTTATTGCCGTCAATACTGATGCACAAGCATTAAATCTATCAATGGCTGAGACAAAATTACAAATAGGTGAGAAACTGACAAGAGGATTAGGGGCTGGTGCAAATCCAGAAATCGGAAAAAAGGCGGCTGAGGAAAGTAAAGAGCAAATAGAAGAAGCTCTTCAAGGTGCGGATATGATTTTCGTAACCGCTGGTATGGGTGGTGGAACAGGAACAGGAGCAGCACCTGTTATCGCTCAAATTTCCAAAGATTTAGGCGCATTAACAGTCGGTGTTGTTACAAGACCATTCTCCTTTGAAGGAAGAAGACGTTCTGTACAAGCAAAATCGGGTATAGAGGCGTTAAAAGATAGTGTTGATACATTGATCGTTATTCCTAATGATAGATTGTTAGAGATTGTCGATAAAAACACACCAATGCTTGAAGCGTTCCGTGAGGCAGATAATGTATTGCGTCAAGGTGTCCAAGGAATCTCAGATTTAATTGCTAAACCTGGTCTCATTAATGTTGATTTTGCCGATGTTAAAACAATTATGTATGACAAAGGTTCTGCTTTAATGGGAATCGGTGTAGCTACAGGTGAAAATCGAGCAACAGAAGCTGCCAAAAAAGCAATTTCTTCCCCATTACTTGAAACATCTATTGATGGAGCAAATGGTATCTTAATGAATATTACCGGTGGAACGAATTTAAGTCTCTATGAAGTACAAGAGGCAGCGGATTTAGTAACATCCTCAGCAGATCAAGAAGTAAATGTAATCTTCGGTTCTGTTATTAATGAAAGTTTAGAAGATGAGATTGTTGTTACGGTGATTGCTACTGGTTTTAAAGAATCTGAGGAATCAAGCTATCAGCCAAAACAAAGACCAATCATTAAGCATCAACAAACTGCCGCAACAAGTCAACAAACTGAATATGTTTCACCAGTTAATGAGGCATACTCAGAACACGATGAAGATACTTTAGACGTACCAACCTTTTTAAGAAATCGTAATCGTCATCGCTAAATTCACATAAAGTCGGTTTTGAAAATGATATAAATCTCTTGTTATTGAGTAAGCAAAGTTTATGAGACTTTGCTTACTTTTTTTATACACAAAACCACTTTCATAACTTTCCCGACAAACTATCTAATAACTAGTTAAAATTAGTCTTTTTATCCGTACAAGAATTGACAGACTTTGCTTTTGGGCTAGGTTATAATTTGTCTAAATAGCATCCTAGTTCAAAGCTATCAAGATTCTGTTATTAATTTGAATGCTCTGTTAAAGTTTGTAGTTGATTTTGTTTCAGGAACGATGCTTCAACTTTCTACTTTAACGTAGCCAAATTGAAAGGAAGAGCGAGGTGAATGTATATTTAGATGCGATTTGGACGTTAAATTTTTTATTAGACTGGCTACTATTGTTAATCACCCAGTCATTGATGCGAGACAACACTAAAAAAATACGCATCGTTATTGGCGCATTTGTTGCATCATTTATTGTACCCATTACCTTGTATTATCCTCATTCAGTATTAACGACCTGGTATGGCAAATTAGGCTATTCATTGGTGATCATTTTATGTACTTTTAAATTTTCCAGTGTTTACCGCCTGCTAAAAATATGGGTTGTGTTCTATTTTATCTCTTTTGCAATTGGTGGGGGATTAATAGGAGTGCATTATTTGCTTCATTCGCCAATGATCCCAACTGCCAATGGATTGGTTACCTTTAATCAGGGATATGGCGATCCGATTAGTTGGCTATTTGTCATCATTGGTTTCCCGACATTGTTATTATTTACCAAAAGACGTATGGACAAGCACGGAGTTGATAAAATCCGATTTAATCAAATGTATCCGGTTTCGATTCAGATTAAACAGCAAGTCTATACAACAACTGGCTATATAGATAGTGGTAATCAATTGATTGATCCGCTGACCCAATTTCCTGTCGTTATTTGTGATGAATCATTTTTGAAACAATGGTTTACCAATGAAGAGTGGGAAATGATTAAAAGGGCCAATGATTCATTAAATATGGATCTCATTCCAATCAATTGGCAGGATCTTATTCATATTGTTCCTTATCAAGGGGTTGATGGCAATCACCGTTTTTTAATGGCTATCAGACCTAAACAGTTAATTATTGAGTATAACGGTAAAAGGTTGACTACCAATCGTTTACTTATTGGTGTCCAATTTGCTCATTTAACAAGTGATCGTAGTTACCAATGTTTACTTCAACCACATTTAATCAATTTTGCTACAGATGACTCGGCATAAGGATGAAAAGGAGAGATATACTTGAAGATATCGATGTTACGTTTTCGTTTAGCATTTTATAAAATACTGCGAAAGCTCGGTATTAAACCTAAAGAAATTTATTATATTGGTGGTAGTACCGCCCTTCCGCCACCACTCTCGAAAGAAGAAGAACGTGATTTATTAAATCAGCTAGCGGCTGGTGATAAAGGGGCTCGATCGCTATTAATTGAAAGAAATTTACGTCTCGTCGTCTATATTGCACGAAAATTTGAAAATACGGGAATTCATATAGAAGATTTAATTAGCATTGGGACGATCGGGTTAATTAAAGCGGTCAACACATTTGATGCAAAACGAAATATTAAATTAGCAACGTATGCCTCGAGATGTATTGAAAATGAAATCCTCATGTATTTAAGAAGAAATAATCGAACGAAAACCGAAGTATCCTTTGATGAACCACTAAATATCGATTGGGATGGTAATGAGCTACTTTTATCAGATGTGTTAGGTACTGAAGAAGACATCATAACCCAAAGACTAGAATCAGAAGTTGATCGTAATCTGCTTAAATCTGCTTTATCTGAATTAAAAGACCGAGAAAAGCAAATTATGGAATTACGCTTTGGTTTAGTAGGGGAAGAAGGGAAAACCCAAAAAGATGTTGCAGAAATGCTTGGCATTTCTCAATCATATATTTCAAGATTAGAAAAAAAAATAATAAAACGATTACAAAAAGAATTTAATAAAATGGTCTAGGCTTTTCAGATAAAGGTATGGCAACTTTTTAGCATCTATTGAAGTACTAGAGACTGAATAAAAAACATTCCCAGGGGAGATACTGTCCATGAACAGCATCATCAACTGGGAGGAATAGACACAATGTACAGACATAAGGTTGAAATATGCGGTGTTGATACATCCAAACTACCAGTATTAAAAAATGAGGAAATGAAAAAGCTGTTTATTCGTTTACAACAACATGGAGATGAGTCAGCTAGAGAAGAATTAATTAATGGTAATCTACGCCTCGTCTTGAGTGTTATTAAGCGATTTAATAACCGAGGGGAGTATGTTGATGATTTATTTCAGGTAGGCTGTATTGGATTAATGAAGTCAATTGATAATTTTGATTTAAGTCATAATGTGAGATTTTCAACGTATGCTGTTCCGATGATCATTGGTGAAATTAGAAGATACTTAAGGGATAACAATCCTATTAGAGTCTCAAGATCATTACGAGATACAGCATATAAAGCACTGCAAGTAAGAGAAAAACTAATGAGTGAAACATCTAGGGAACCGACTCCGATGGAAATTGCTGAAGAAATGGGGATACCCCATTCAGAAATTGTTTTTGCCCTTGATGCCATTCAAGATCCCGTTTCATTATATGAACCGATTTATAATGACGGCGGTGATCCAATTTATGTGATGGATCAAATTAGCGATGATAAAATTAAGGAAGAGTCATGGGATGATAAATTATCTTTAAAAGAAGGCATGCATCAACTGAATGAAAGAGAAAAGTTAATTTTAAATAAACGATTTTTCCAAGGAAAAACACAAATGGAAGTCGCTGAAGAAATCGGGATTTCCCAGGCTCAAGTTTCAAGATTAGAAAAAGCTGCGATTGAACAAATGAATCGTGAAATGTTTGAATGATGACTTAAAAATAACAATGATTAATATAAAGCTCTCTGACCACAACGCTACATCTTATGCAAGAGAGTCTGAATATAAACGAAGTCTAACGCTATTAAAATTATGGCATTGGACTTCGTTATTTTTGTTTAGGAACAAAAGTTATAAGGTTTTTCCTATCCTCAACAATCAACATAGCAAATCCTTAATGATATTTAATACTTTTAAAAATACAGATCAAGGCATATACATGTAACAAGGCAGGTGGTAGTTATGATCAAACTATCTGAATTACAAATGAAAGAAGTCATTGTCGTTGATAGTGGTCAACGACTAGGTCATATTTATGATTTAGAGATTGATCCGAACTTAGGGAAAATCAAAGCGATTATCCTCTTAAAAAACAAACGGAATAACTTCTTTGGTAAAGCAGATGAGATAATGATTTATTGGGAACAGATTATTACCATTGGAACAGATGTCATCCTTGTCCAACATGTCCATGATATCATACCGATTAGTCAAGATGAATAATACCTTTCCATATTTACATTCTTGCCGTAAAATATAAAGAAGAATTAATTTGTATCGCTTATGTGACCATCTTTACGTCAAATTTATAATGAAGAAATCATAGGCGAAAACAGAATCGAGAGGTGACGAGGATGACAGATGTTTTTAAACAGAAACATCCTTCAGTTTTATATATTGAGAAATGGATGGAACAACACCCCCAGCTTATTGCTGGATTTTCTACTAGGAATGGTGGTTATAGTCCTCAACCTTATGATTCACTTAATTTAGGGTTACATGTTCAAGACGATAAGGAATTGGTCTATAAAAATCGTCAACGGTTAAGTGAAATGATTGATGTGCCGATTACGAATTGGGTGTGTAGTGAACAAGTTCATGGTACGAGGATTAAAGTGGTCTCGGGAGAAGATCGGGGAAAAGGGATAAAGAATATGAAAACCGCCTTACAAGGCTACGATGGAATGATAACTGGTGAAAAAAATATCCTATGCACGGCATACTTTGCTGATTGTGTGCCACTTTTTTATTTTGATACAAAAAGAAAATATGTTGGCATTGCCCATGCAGGTTGGAAAGGCACTGTTAATCAAGTAGCTGGCAAGATGGTTGAAAGATTTCAACAGTTAGGGACGCATCTTGAGCATTTGTCAGTGGCTATCGGTCCCTGTATTTCTGATGTTAACTATGAAGTTGATGAACGGGTAATTTCACAAATCGATCCACGATTTCAAACAAGTCAAGTAATCAAAAAGGTAAATGACCGATATTTATTAAACTTAAAACAACTAAATGTCGAAATTCTTTTACAAAGTGGTGTCTTACGTCATAATATAGATGTAACTAGATTTTGTACTTATGAAGATCATCATTTATTTTTCTCCCATCGTAGAGATGGAGGGAAAACAGGTCGAATGTTAGGCTTTATTGGTCTGTTTTCAAGATAAAAAGAGAAGGAGAGCAGAACATCGATGACTGTCGTAGAAAATTTACAACGCATTCGTGAGAATATTAGACGAGCATGTGTAAAAGTTAACCGGGATCCAAGTGAAATTACAATCATTGGGGTCACAAAATATGTTACAATAGAACGAGCAGAAGAGTTAATTGAAGCTGGGATTAAAAATCTTGGTGAAAATCGTACTGATGAATTGACAACAAAATACAAAAACATAAATAATGATGTAAACTGGCATTTTATCGGTACATTACAATCTCGAAAAACGAAAGAAATTATCGATAAAGTTTCTGCAATACATTCTTTAGAACGCATTTCAGTAGCGAAGCAAATTAACAATCGTGCCAAAAAACCGATGGATTGTTTTATCCAAGTTAATGTAAGTGGGGAAGATACTAAACATGGGCTGGCACCATCAGAAGTATTGCCATTTATCGAAGAATTAGCCGAATATGAGAAAGTCCATGTTGTCGGCTTAATGACAATGGCCCCCCATACCGATGATGAGCAAACCATTAGACAAGTCTTTCGCCAATTGGCAACTTTACGCGATGAAGTAGCTCGTAAACAATTTCCCCATGCACCTTGTCGCTATTTATCGATGGGGATGAGTAATGATTATGAAATTGCTATCGAAGAAGGTGCTACCCATATTAGAATTGGTTCTGAATTAGTCGGAACGAAGTGAGGTGAAAAAATGAGCATTAAGCGGAAATTACAGTCCCTATTCAACGTTGATGATGACTACGAATATGAGTATGTTGAAGAAGAACCGCCAACAACACCCGAGCCAGCGAATAATCAGAATGTTGTCAGTTTAACGAGCATGAAGCAACCGACAACCAAAGTTGTTTTATGTGAACCTAAAAACTATCAAGAAGCCCAAGAAATTGCTGACAATATTGTTAATCGTCGTTCAGTTGTGATTAATTTGGAACGAGTCGATCATCAGCAAGCTAAGAGAATAGTCGATTTTTTAAGTGGTACGGTTTATGCTTTAAATGGGGATATTCAAAAGTTAGGATCCCAAACCTTTCTTTGTACCCCTGATAACGTTGAAGTATCCGGATCTATTTCAGACTCATATACAGATGATGAATTTGAAAAAGGATGGTAACCATACATGATGCAATCAATATTCAGTCTGTTAAATACACTATTTGTACTTTATAACTATGCTCTAATTATTTATATCCTCATGTCTTGGATTCCAGGATCAAGAGAAACGACTTTCGGTTATTTCTTAGCGAGAATATGTGAGCCATATTTAGAGCCTTTTCGCAAATTCATACCGCCCCTTGGTATGATAGATATATCACCAATCATCGCCATTGTAATTCTTAACTTTGCGCGTATTTATGGGTTACCTGTACTAGCCAATTTATTAGCTAACTTGTTTTAGGATGATTAATACATGATGGGGATTTACCAACATTTTCGTAAAGAAGAACATCCTTTTATAGATCAAGTTCTTTCTTGGAAAGAGGATGTTGAGAGAACATATAGATATAAATTAACTGATTTTTTAGATCCTAGAGAACAGCAAATTGTTGAAGCAATTGTAGGTACGAATGACGTTGATCTCAAACTTGCTTCTTATGGTGGGCATGAACATACCGAACGAAAACGTATGATCATTGCGCCTTTTTATGAAGAAATCACTGATGAAATGTTTCAAATTTCGGTGATGGAAGCGTCGTATCCTACTAAATTTGTTTCAATTCAGCATCGTGATGTCATGGGGGCCTTTTTATCTTTAGGTATTACGCGAGATAAACTCGGTGATATTTTTGTTCCAGACGGAAAATTTCAAATCATTGTTTGTGAAGAAATTGCACCGTATGTAAAAATAAATTTAACTGAAGTAAAGAACGCTCATGTTTCTTTAAAGAAAATTTCAGCGACAGATCTACATATCAAAGAACCACAATGGCTCTCATCTGAACAAATTGTCTCGTCATTACGCCTTGATGCTGTTGTAAAAGAAATTTATGGACTATCACGCAAACAAGCAGCAAATTATATTGAGAAAAAGTTAGTGAAGGTTAATTTTAAAGTGGTTGATCGGGTCGACTATCAATTATTTGCCGGCGATTTAATTTCTTTACGAGGTAAAGGTCGGAGCAAATTAGTGGACGTAAATGGACAAACACGTAAAAACAAACTACGTATCACAACAGCTATTTTACAATAAACCAAAAGGATTTTTATGGTTTTTTGTCGAAATATATCAATATGAGTTGCAATTATTTGTTATAATAGATCACAATAATATTATCGTAAGGAGGTGGCCTTTGTGCCATTAACACCTTTGGATATCCATAACAAAGAGTTTACGCGAAGCTTTCGTGGTTATGATGAAGATGAGGTCAATGAGTTTTTAGATCAAATTATTAAAGATTATGAACTTGCCCTACGGGATGCAAAGGAACATAAAGAGAAGGTTAAACAATTAGAAGAAAAAATCGGCCATTTTAATAACATTGAAGATACGCTTAATAAATCTATTCTCGTTGCCCAAGAAACGGCAGAAGAGGTCAAAAGCAATGCCAAAAAAGAGGCCAAACTAATTATTAAAGAAGCTGAGAAAAATGCTGATCGTATCATTAACGAGGCATTAGACAAGTCTCGCCAAATTTATATTGAAATTGAAGAATTAAAGAAGCAAGCCCAAGTATTTCGTACGAGGTTAAAAATGCTTGTTGAAGCCCAATTAGACATGATTGGTTCTGAAGAGTGGGAAAAGCTCTTCGATGCTGAAGTTGGCGAAGATTTGGAACTTGCTAGTAACAAGTAAAAGTTCTTGACGGAAAATGAATTTTTACATATAATGCATAATACATAAAATTGAATAGAAAAAAACAATGAAAGAGAGAGTATAAAAGTAATTATCTGTATAGCGAGTCAGGAAATGGTGTAAGCCTGATCAGATATACTTTTAGAAAATCACTCTGGAGTATCCATTTGAAATGAAAGTAGAATCGGACGGGTTATTCACGTTATGAATGCTGAGTGAATTTAAATAGTTATTATTTAAATGAATAAGGGTGGTACCGCGAGTCTTCTCGTCCCTGTTCGGGATGTTGAAGACTTTTTTATCAGTCCACTACAAAAGAAAACCTTCGTCTTAATTGACCATGATTTGATTGATAAATGGGAGGATAGATTTATGGATTACAAGGAAACATTATTGATCCCGAAAACTAAGTTCCCGATGCGTGGAAACTTACCAAATAAGGAACCAGAAAGAAGAAAAGTATGGGAAGAAGCAAATTTATATGAAAAAGTTCAAGAACGGACAAAAGACAGGCCATTATTTGTATTGCATGATGGACCACCATATGCCAATGGTGATCTTCACATTGGGCATGCCTTAAACAAGATTTTAAAAGATTTTATTACCCGCTATAAATCAATGTCTGGCTATCATGCCCCATATATTCCGGGGTGGGATACCCATGGTTTGCCAATTGAAACCGCGTTAATGAAAAGTAAGAAAATTGACCGAAAAGATGTCAGCGTCAGTGAATTTAGACGCATGTGTGCCGAATATGCAATGGAACAAGTCGAACGTCAACGTGAACAATTTAAAGAGTTGAATGTACGCGGTGACTGGGATAACCCTTATATTACTTTGACAAAAGAATATGAGGCAGCCCAAATTAAAGTATTCGGTGAAATGGCGAAGAAAGGTTACATTTATAAAGGCTTAAGACCTGTTCATTGGTCACCATCTTCAGAGTCTGCTTTAGCAGAAGCGGAAATTGAATATCATGATAAACGCTCTCCGTCCATTTACGTAACTTTTGAAGTTGTTGATGGGAAAGACGTGTTAGATGGTGGCGAGAAAATTATCATCTGGACAACAACACCATGGACAATTCCGGCAAACTTAGGCATTAGCCTTCACCCTGACTTAAATTATGCGGTTGTAAAGGTTGACGGCGAAAAATATGTGATTGCCTTTGATTTAATCGAGCAAGTTGCCGAAGAGCTCGAGTGGACGAATCCTGAAGTGATTAAAAAGTTCAAAGGTCAAGAAGCAGATCGGATCGTTGCTAAGCATCCGTTTTATGATCGGGAATCATTAGTGATGGTCGGTGAACACGTCACGATTGAAGCTGGAACAGGTTGTGTTCATACTGCCCCTGGTCATGGTGAAGATGACTTTTATATTTCCCAAAAATACGGAATTGAACCATTAAGTCCAATTGATGATAAAGGCTATTTCACAGATGAAGCTCCTGGCTTTGAAGGCTTGTTTTATGATGAAGCCAACAAACATGTGACGCAAAAATTGGAAGAGGTTAATGCATTATTAAAACTAGGATTTATCACTCACTCATATCCCCATGATTGGCGGACGAAAAAACCAACGATAACGCGAACAACTTCCCAGTGGTTTGCGTCTATTAAAGCCTTTCGTCATGAAATCCTTGAGCGAATTAAGGATGTAAATTGGTATCCAACTTGGGGAGAAACACGCTTGTATAATATGTTCCGTGATCGTGAAGACTGGTGTATTTCACGTCAGCGTCCATGGGGTGTACCAATTCCAGTGTTTTACGCAGAAGATGGCACGCCTATCATTACTGATGAGACAATTACCCATGTTTCTAATCTATTTAGAGAACACGGTTCAAACATTTGGTTTGAATGGGATGCAAAGGATTTATTACCAGAAGGATTTACGTCGGAACATAGTCCAAATGGTGAATTCACGAAAGAAACAGATATTATGGATGTCTGGTTTGATTCGGGGTCTTCCCATGAAGCTGTGTTAGCACCAAGAAACCAGCGACCAGCTGATGTATATTTAGAAGGAAGCGACCAGTATCGTGGATGGTTTAACTCTTCATTAACAACATCTGTTGCCGTTACAGGTAAGGCACCATATAAAAATGTGATCAGTCATGGTATGGTCTTAGATGGATTTGGCAGAAAGATGAGTAAATCCCTAGGAAATGTTATTGAGCCTTCTAAAGTTATTAAACAATTAGGATCAGACATTTTACGTTTTTGGGTAGCTTCTGTCGATTATCAATCTGATGTGCGAATTTCTGACGATATCCTAAAACAAGTATCCGAATCCTATCGTAAAGTAAGAAATACATTCCGTTTCCTGTTAGGAAATTTAGCTGACTTTAATCCAGAAACAGACCGGGTTGCGATCAATGATCTTGAAGAAGTAGATCGTTACATGTTAGATCGTTTACAAAAGGTGATCGCAACTGTTCGAGAAGCCTATGACAATTATGAATTCTCAACGGTTTACCATGAAATTCATGACTTTTGTGCAGTCGATTTAAGTGCCTTTTACTTAGATTTTGCTAAAGATATTCTTTATATTGAACCAGCTAATGATAAGCGTCGTCGAAGTATTCAAACAGTATATTATGATACCCTTGTAACGCTTGTAAAACTATTAACACCAATTATTCCACATACGGCTGAGGAAGTTTGGGAACACATTCCATACAAGGAAGCTGATTATGTCCAGTTGACAGACATTCCTGAACCGATAACAGTATATGAAACAGAAGAAGAAAAAGAAAAATGGGATCATTTCATGGAAATCCGTGATGATGTACTAAAAGCGTTAGAGGAAGCCAGAGATGCTAAAGTGATCGGGAAATCTCTTGAGGCGAAACTTTCTATTGTTGCAAATGATGACAAGACAAAAGCAGTCCTTCAAGCGATTCCATATTTACATCAAATGTTAATAGTATCGGAAGCGAATGTTAAAGATATTGATCCAGAAGCCAAAGCGTATAAGTATGTGTCTGTTGCTGTTGAAAAACATCCAGGTGAGACGTGTGAAAGATGTTGGGTTGTTTCTGAAACCGTTGGTGAGGATGCAGAATACGAAGACCTTTGCACGCGTTGTGCCGAGATTATTAAAGAACACTATGTTTGATGAATAGTCATAACAAATATCCTCCTCAAAAAGGAGGATATTTTTTCATCACATAAAGTGTAATGATCTTGGAAGAAAGTAGATTTTACAGATTAATTCACCAACCAAAATAGCTGAACATATATCTTACTTACATAACGATTGATCCAAACCGAATCCTATCCGAAATGTGGCAAGAACAGAAGGGAACTGGTGTTATGATTTTATATTATTTAATTGCACTCATCGTGATCAGCATTGATCAACTCACTAAGTGGCTTGTTGTTAAATATATGGAGTTAGCAGAACAAATACCAATTATTGAGGGTTTCTTTTACCTCACATCCCATCGTAATAAAGGAGCAGCATGGGGTATTTTGCAAAATCAAATGTTGTTTTTCTATATTGTTACCGTAATTGTTGTCATTGGCGTGATTTATTATTTGCACAAACATGCTCGGGGAGATAAGGTGTTATCAATTGCTCTTTGCCTTATCTTAGGTGGAGCAATTGGGAATTTTATCGACCGTTTATTTCGTAAAGAAGTCGTTGATTTTTTAGATTTTCACATATTTGGCTATGATTTTCCTATTTTTAATGTAGCTGATTCGTCATTAGTCATTGGTGTTGGACTTGTCTTTATTGCAACCATTATGGAAGAAAGAAGAAAGGATTCTTAAGGGAATGACTGTCAATAAACATCTCATCACGAAAGAAGAAGTAAATGAACGGATTGATAAATTATTAACGACGATATTTACCGATGAATCACGTTCACAAATCCAGCAATGGCTCAAGGATGGTTTCATTAAGGTGAATGATCAAGTTGTTAAACAAAACTATCGTTGTCAAGAAGATGACATGATTAGTTGGCCAACCTCCCTTGAACTGCCATGGACTTTAGAACCAGAAAACATTCCCTTGTCCATTATTTATGAGGATGAAGATCTGCTCGTCATTAATAAACCGAAAGGAATGATCGTTCATCCGGCAAATAAACGACAAACTGGTACCCTTGTTCATGCTTTATTACACTATACAGAAAATTTGTCTCAACTATCAGGTGAGATGAGACCAGGGATAGTTCATCGTTTAGATAAAGATACAAGTGGACTTTTAGTTGTAGCGAAAAATAATGACATTCATGCTGGGTTAACTGAACAATTCAAACAAAATCAAATCGAACGAATGTATGAAGCAATTGTTTTTGGTGTTATGGACCATGATCAAGGGACAATCAGAGCTCCGATTGGTCGGGATCCTCATAATCGAACACGAATGGCGGTCGTTAATGGTGGCAAACACGCAATAACCCATTTTAAAGTCCAGCAACGTTTCGAAAAGTACACCCATGTTCGTTGTTGGTTAGAAACAGGGCGAACCCATCAGATTCGTGTCCATATGCATTACATAGGTCATCCTCTTGTTGGCGATGAGGTTTATGCTAAAGATAGATCCCATATTATTTCTGGTCAAGCATTGTTTGCTAAACGTTTGGCATTTACACATCCACGAACAAAACAGCATTTACAATTTGAAATTGATCAACCGGACTATTTTCAAGAAATATTACAACATATTCACTAATAAACCTTGACAACCAACTCATAATTTGTCATAATGAACTAAATTCATAAGTAATCCTTTAAACTCGTCCTGTGAGACAGAGAAGGAATCCATAGATTGTACTGTGCAATCTTTACGTATGTTGACAACCCTTTTTCTCACGGAGAGAAGGGATTTTTTTATGCAGACTATTCAAGACAAAGGGTGGGCTTATGAAGAAAAAGAATACATTAATGGATCAAACAGCTATGAATCGTGCACTGACACGAATAGCACACGAAATATTAGAAAGAAACAAGGGAGCTAGCGATTTGTTATTAGTGGGTATCAAAACGCGAGGTGGTCCCTTAGCGGAAAGATTACAAGCAAAAATTAAAGAAATCGATCAAATCGATGTACCGTTGGGCGAATTAGACATTACACTATATCGTGATGATCTCACCATATCAACAGAGGATCAAGATCCTGAAATTATTTCAACCGATATTAAAGTTGATGTTAATGGAAAAACTGTCATTCTGATCGATGATGTTCTGTATACTGGCAGAACCGTTAGGGCAGCGATGGATGCCGTCATGGATCTCGGTAGACCTTCACAAATTCAATTAGGCATTTTAGTTGATCGGGGACACCGAGAATTACCAATAAGAGCTGATTATGTAGGGAAGAACATTCCAACTTCTAAAACGGAAAATATTGTTGTTAAAGTAAAAGAAGTTGATGGATTAGATGAAGTTGGCATTTATGAAAAATGAATATTGACCTTTAATTAAATCCGAGAGATTTAAAAGGTCGCTTAAGATACGTGTTAGTGTGGGATACGTATGCCTCTTTGCGACCTTTGCAAAGAGGCATTTTTTTATGACATGTTTCTTAGGCGAAACTAAGGGAGGAAAAAACTCATGAAACATTTTATTTCTGTCAACCAATTATCAAACGAGGAAATATTTAACACGATTGAACTTGCTGAACAATACCGTCATCGTAACTTCAAAGTGAATGATCAATATTTTGTTGCTAATCTGTTTTTTGAACCAAGTACGAGAACAAAAATGAGCTTTGTTGTCGCGCAAAGAAAACTAGGATTAGAAGTATTAGATTTTCACCCAGAACAATCAAGTGTCCAAAAAGGTGAATCTCTATATGATTCAGTGAAAACATTTGAAGCGATTGGTGCCCAATTACTCGTAATTCGTCATGAAGAAGATGAATGGTTTAAGGAAATTATCGATAATGTTAATATTCCGATCATTAATGCTGGGGCAGGTAAGACAGAACATCCAACCCAATGTATGCTTGATTTGCTTACGATATATCAAGAGTTTGGTTCCTTCCAAGGGTTAAATATTGCTATTGCCGGCGATATCAAACATAGTCGTGTAGCCCACTCAAATGCAGAGGCTTTTTCTAAATTAGGTGCCAATGTTTACTTATGTTCTGCACCAGAATACGTCGATTCAACCCTTGATTATCCCTATATTTCAATTGATGAAGCTGTTAAAAAGTGCGATGTGATCATGTTACTTAGAATTCAACATGAGCGGCATGATCAGTTTAGCAACCATGAAAATTATTTGGAAGCATATGGCTTAACGAAAGAAAGAGAGAAGCAAATGTTAGATCATGCCATTATTCTCCATCCAGCCCCGATTAATCGTGGTGTTGAAATTGACTCTGACCTCGTTGAATGTGATCGTTCACGAATATTTAAACAGATGAGTAACGGGGTGTATATGAGAATGGCGATCATGACACAATTATTAACAAATTGGGGGATTATTCATGAGGATACTATTGCAAAACGCAACTTGTTTCATTTCGAACGAATTGGTAGTTAATGATGTTTTAATTGAGGATGGCTATATTAAAGAAGTAGCTCCAACGATAAGGGACAAGCAGGCAAAAATAATTGATTGCCAAGGAAAATTGTTAGCACCTGGTTTTATTGATGTTCATGTTCATTTAAGAGAACCAGGTGGTGAACATAAGGAGACCATTGCATCAGGGACGAAAGCAGCTGCAAGAGGGGGCTTTACAACCATTTGTGCGATGCCAAATACATCACCGGTTCCCGATAGTGTAGATCAAGTCAAAAAGCTCTGGGGAAAAATTGATCAAGATGCCTTGATTCGTGTGTTACCCTATGCTTCGATAACGAAAGGGCTACAGGGCGAAGAGTTAACAGCTATCGATGAGTTAGCACAGTATGATGTGTTTGCATTTACAGATGACGGCGTCGGTATTCAGTCGGCTGATCTAATGCTGCAAGCGATGAAAAAGGCTGCTAAACATAATAAACCAATTGTCGCCCATTGTGAAGATCAATCCCTCATATACAATGGTGTCGTCCATGAAGGTGAAGTAAGTAAGCGACTGGATTTACCTGGTATTCCTTCAACAGCAGAATCTGTGCAAATTGCTCGTGATGTATTGTTAGCCGAACAAGCAAATTGTCATTATCATGTTTGTCATGTGAGCACGAAAGAATCAGTTCGTGTGATTCGTGATGCCAAGAAAGCTGGTATTCACGTGACAGCCGAAGTGACACCCCATCATTTATTATTAAATGAACAAGATATCCATGAAGCAAATCCGAACTTTAAAATGAACCCACCATTAAGAGGAAAAGAAGACCAAGAAGCATTAATAGAAGGGTTATTGGATGGGACGATTGATTTTATCGCTACAGATCATGCACCTCATACAAAAGCAGAAAAGGCAGTTGGGATACTCGATGCCCCATTTGGTATCGTTGGTTTAGAAACTGCTTTTCCTTTACTCTATACTTATTTAGTCAAGAAGAATATCGTTTCACTAACACAATTATTATCGTTTTTGACCCATAAACCTGCAGATGTATTTAATCTTCCTTATGGCCGGATTGCTGAGGGTCGTGTAGCTGATTTAACCTTAATTGATTTAGAACAAGAAAGCATCATTGATAAACATGCATTTTTATCCAAATCCAAAAACACCCCTTTTCATGGCTGGTCAGTTTCTGGCATACCAGTTTTAACGATAGCGAACGGAGAAATTGTTTATACGGATATTTCATTTTCAGTAAATGTTAACACCTATTAAGTAACGGAAGAGATGATTGACTTGATGAGACAAGAATTGTGTGTAATTAAATCTGTGCAAGAGATTGCACTTGATACATATGAAATGAAAATTGTTAACAAGCATATAAGTGAACATGCTAAACCAGGACAATTTTTACATATTTCTGTCGATGGGTTTACGTTAAGACGCCCGATTTCGATTGCCAATATTGATCAAGTTCATGAGGAAATTACCCTTGTATTTAAAGTTTTTGGTCAAGGAACGAAACGATTGGCCAGTTATCAACAAGAAATGACAATTAACGTACTTGGGCCAAACGGCAACGGTTTTCCAATCAATGATCGTAAAAAAGTGTTATTAATCGGTGGTGGTGTAGGGGTTCCGCCTATTCACTTTTTAGGCAAAAAACTTGCCGAACAACAAGTTGAGTTGACGACCATTTTAGGATTCCAACAGAAAGAAAGTGTATTTTATGAAGCTGAGTTTAATCAATTTAGTGAAACGATCATTGTAACGAATGATGGATCTTATGGTGAAAAAGGCTTTGTTACGGATGTATTAACTCAAATTGATGAATTCGACCATTATTATGCATGTGGTCCGGTACCGATGTTAATGGCTGTACAAAAACAACTGTCCGATAAACAAGGATTTCTTTCCTTAGAAGAGAGAATGGCCTGTGGAGTGGGCGCATGTTTTGCTTGTGTCATTCCAACTAAAGATCGATCTGGTTATCGGAAAATTTGTCAAGATGGCCCTGTATTTCAAGCAGAGGAGATTATCCTATGATTGATTTGTCAGTAAAATTACCTGGATTAAATTTAAAAAATCCGATTATGCCTGCTTCCGGTTGTTTCGGATTTGGCAGAGAATATAGTCAATTTTATGATTTAAGCGAGCTCGGAGCGATTATGATGAAAGCTGCCACGGCAGAGGAGAGGTTTGGTAATCAAACACCCCGGGTTGCGGAAACAGCGTCTGGTATGCTGAATGCGATTGGCTTACAAAATCCCGGCGTAAAGCAAATTATTGCTAATGAAGTACCTTTTATTGCCCAATATGATACGAAAATTATCGCGAATATAGCTGGTTCGACGATGGAAGAGTATGAATATGTTGCTGAAGCTTTTAATGAAGCAACTGATGTTGATGCGCTGGAATTAAATATTTCTTGTCCTAACGTGAAAGAAGGGGGTATCCAGTTTGGTACTGACCCAGCAATGGCAGCCATGCTGACTGAGAAGGTAAAAAAAGTTAGTCGCCTCCCTGTTTATGTCAAGTTATCACCAAATGTGACGAATATTGTCGATTTAGCAACAGCGATTGAAGCAGCCGGCGCAGATGGCTTATCAATGATCAATACGATAACAGGTATGCAAATTGATCTCGCAAAGAGACAACCATTGTTAGCCAATCAAGTAGGTGGTTTATCAGGACCAGCGATTAAACCGATTGCGATTCGGATGATTTATGAAGTCTATCGGCATGTATCGATTCCAATCATTGGGATGGGTGGGATTCAAAACGCTGAAGATGTATTAGAGTTTTTATTAGCTGGCGCCAGTGCGGTAGCAGTAGGAACAGCTAATTTCCAAGATCCATATATTTGTCCAAAGATTATCAACTCATTACCCGAAGTTTTAGAAAAATACGGCTTTCATTCAGTACAGGAAGCAATCGGAAAGGGGCATGTTTAATTGTATGATGTAATCTATGTGGCATTAGATTTTGCTACTTGGCAAGAAGCGGAATCATTTATTAATGATCATCATTTACATGGTGTACCGGTTAAAGTTGGCATGGAATTATTTTATCGAGAAGGCCCTGATATTATTAAACGATTAAAAGAGAACAACCATGCTATCTTTTTAGACTTAAAATTACACGATATTCCTACAACAGTATATAAAGCAATGAAAAATATTGCCAAGCTCGAAGTTGATATGGTGAATGTCCATGCCCTTGGTGGTCAAGAGATGATCAGACGGGCAAAAGAAGGATTAATGGAAGGCAATCAAACAGGTTATCAAACCACATTAATTGCTGTCACCATGCTCACATCTTTGAGCCCATTGATGCTGAAGGAAGAATTAATGATTCATGATAACCTTGAAGATTATGTTGTCCATTTGGCAAAACTTACCCAAGCAAGTGGTGGTGACGGGGTTGTTTGTTCTGTCCACGAAGTAGAAGCTATTAAACAAGCATGTGGTAGTTCATTTGTTACCGTTACACCAGGAATTCGTTTAAAAGGTGGAAAGCAACATGATCAAACAAGAATTGCTACCCCTACATTAGCGCGGGATAGGGGATCGGATATACTGGTGATCGGTCGGAGTATTACCCAAGCATCTAATCCCAAACAAGCCTATCAACAAGCGATAGAGGAGTGGAATAATGAACGTCAATCATGAACTGATTAAAGACTTACTACATATTAAAGCTGTTCAAATCAATACTGAGAATTATTTTACTTGGACTTCTGGAATCAAATCGCCAATTTACTGTGATAATCGATTAACGATGTCTTATCCAGCAATTCGTAAAAAGATCGCCAAATTATTTGTTAAAATGATTACAACAAACGGATATGAGCCGGATCTCATTGCAGGTTGTGCGACTGCTGGCATACCCCATGCTGCCTGGGTTGCTGATTTAATGGAGTTACCCATGGTCTATGTTCGTTCTGCTCCTAAAAGCCATGGCCAAGGGAAGCAAATTGAAGGGCAAGTGCAAGGTGGTCAAAAAGCTATTGTCATTGAAGATTTAATTTCTACTGGACAATCGGCACTTAATGTCGTAGAAGCTCTTGAGCAAGCAGGTGTTGAAGTGATTGCTGTATTAGCGATATTTACCTATCGATTGGAACAAGCCGATAAAGCGTTTAAACAAGCTGAGATCCCGTTATTTACCCTGACTCATTTTGATGAATTAATTGATTGGCTATACAAATCAAAGGATATTGACAAACAAGCAAAAGATGAACTTTTAGCTTGGCGCAATCAATTATCCTAATGAGACTGTTTATTTAAGTTCACAGTAGAACGAACGATTAATCTGGATTGTTTAACATCCAGGTCATCATGGATTGATGCAGGTCGTTCGTTTTTTTATGCATCCGGTTTGGTATTTGTTTATAATATGAATCAAGATCGTTAGGAGGGTAAGGGGGGATTTAACATTAAAATTGAGGATTATGAACTGTTGTTAAAATTGAATGAGATTGGTACGATTCGTGGGACAGCAAAAGAAATCTCTATTTCCCAACCAGCGGTATCCCAACGGTTAAAATATATTGAAGAATATTTTGGCGAGACGATTTTTATTCGTACACCAAAAAAACTATTACTTACTTCCAATGGTGAACTGATCTTAAAACATGCAGAAAAGATTATCAAGGAAGAAGAAAACATTAAACATAAATTATCAAAATTTAGTCAAGAAGTACGTGGCACATTATCAATTGCTTGTTCATCTCTTGTGAGTCAACGTTTTCTTCCTGGAATTTTAGCAAACTTTACGAAGAAATATCCACAAGTCGCTATTGATCTTGTTACAGGAATCAGTGAAATGATTAAGCAAAATCATACGAATTATCATATTTGTATCATTAGAGGTGAGAAGTTAAAAGGTAGTGTATGCCAACGTTTATTTGCTGATCCTTTATATATTTTTGATACCGAACCATTCCCGAAAAATCAATTGAAAGAAAGACCGCTTATTTCATTTAAAAGTGATGATAGTTACCATGAGCTTGTGAATAATTGGCTTTATCATCAGCAAGATGTTATTAAACCAGTGAAAAAAATCCGTGTTGATCAAATTGAAACGTGTAAACAATTTATGAAACAAGGGTTGGGAATGGCTGTTTTACCGTTAAGCGTATCTGATAATTTATTGAAAGATTACCCACATATCCCGTTAATTCTTAATGGAAAAGCGGTAAAACGGGATACATGGGTTTGTTATCAGGAAGGGATTCGAAAGTTGCCACAAGTTCATGCTTTTATTAACGAACTAGAACAACAACATTTTCTAGAGGATACGAATACTTTACCAATCTCTTAGTTGAGACTAAACAACATAACTGATGGGAATAAAATCCTCACTAGTTATGTTGTTTATTATTTTTCAAGGACTCAACTACTTTTTTGTCAGGCGTAACAAATAGTGTTTTTTGCTGTTCATAAATAACAAAGCCTGGTTTAGCCCCATTTGGCTTTTTAACATACTTGATTTGTGTATAGTCAACGGGCACTGAAGAAGATTGGCGGGCTTTGCTAAAATAGGCTGCTAATTGGGCTGCTTCTAATAGGGTCTGTTCACTAGGATTATTCGATTTTATGACAACATGGGACCCTGGGATATCTTTCGTATGCAACCATATATCATGTCTATTTGCAAGACGATGGGTGACATATTCATTTTGTTTATTATTTTTACCAACATAAATGGTTGTCCCATCTGATGATAAATATTGTTCAGGTTGGGGTCGGTTTGTTTTTCTCACCTTTGTTTTCTGTTGTTTTTTCAAATAACCTTCTTCTCTTAATTCCTCTCTAATCTCGTCTAAATCCTGAACCCGTGCATCTTCTAACTGTTGAAGTAGCTGCTCTAAATAAGCAATTTCCTTTTCGGTTTTCTTTATTTCTTGTTGAACGATTTCTTTTGAAGTTGACAGTTTACGATAACGTGTAAAATAGGCTTGCGCATTTTCGCTTGGTGTTTTATCGGGTTGAAGGTTGATTGTCACTTCATTTTGCTCAGGATCATAATAATCAACAACTGTCACCGATGGATCCCCTTGTTTTACTAAATGCAAATGAGCTGTTAACAATTCGCCTAATCGCTGATACTTATCGGCATTTTTAGCATGTTTAAGTGTCTTTTCGTGAATGCGTAATTTACGTATGTTTTTATCCCGTTCATTGGTAAGTAGCCGTTTTAAATCCCCTGCTTGTTGTTTGACGAGATCCCGTTCGGCTTTTCCAGCATAATAAGTATCTAACATTTGGCTTACAGAGGAATAGGTTTCTTGTTCACCAGGCATTGAAGATAGCGGGATCACATGAAAGTCTTCTTTTTTATCCCGATAGATTGTCGGTGTATAGTCCTGTCTATTAATCATCGTTCTGATTTCAAGAAAATGATCTCGGTATGCATCAATAGCACCAAGAGCAGCTCTTGTGGTGATTTCTTTGGCTAGGACAGGAGAAAAACCGTTCACATTCCTCACAATTTGTTGATCTATCTTTCCAGCATTGAAATCAATCCGTTTTAAAAAATCTTCTCCATCAATTGTTAACGGATCTAATTTGTCTTGTGCAGGCGGTGCTTTATATGGTGATCCCGGTAAAATCGTCCGATAGCGATTCTGACTAGGTGGGACATGTTTTAAGCTATCAATGATATGTTCACGCTGCTCATTTAACAAAATAACGTTACTATGTCGTCCCATGATTTCAACAACGAGATATTTATGACTCGTGTCATGGATTTCATCAATGGCACGAAAACGAAAAGTAACCATTCGCTCTAAGCCTTCTTGTTCGATGGCTTCGATAAATGCGCCTTGCAAGTGTTTTCTTAATACCATGCAAAACATAGGCGGTTGAATAGGATTTTGATATTTTTCATTTGTTATATGGAAACGTGCATATGACGGATGAATTGAAATTAATAATGGATAATTTGTTCGGTTCTTTCTAATTGTTAAAATGATTTCAGTTGGTGAGGGTTGGTGTATTTTAGTGACCCTACCTTGAATAATTTGTGCCTCTAATTCTTCAACAATTGCTTTTGTGACTACCCCATCAAATGGCATGTTGATCACCTCTTTTGCAATTATAGCATGTTTACGGACAAGTCTGCATACATATCCATAAAGGCGAGAAAAATGACAAGCTATGGTGCAAGATATCGTCGATTAGATGGGGGCATGTACTGTGAAATGGTTTTTATTAGATGTCAAAGAAATCGAACAAAAATTACACGTATCATCTGATCATGGATTATCAATGAATCAAGTAAAAAAACGACAGGAACAATTTGGTTATAATGTGGTTGTGAGTGATAAGCCAAAGTCAAAGTGGCTTATTTTGTTAAAACAGTTTCAAGATTTTATGGTTTTGGTTTTATTAGTTGCAACATTAATTGCTGGTTTACTCGGAGAATATATTGATGCGATGGCAATTATTGTTATCGTCTTGGTAAATGGATTGATCGGCTTTTTTCAAGAACAAAAGGCTGAGACTTCGTTAGAAAAATTAAAAGAATTGTCTTCACCAATGGCTAATGTGTTAAGGGATGGTGAATGGCAACGAGTATATTCCAAAGAGCTTGTTGTTGGGGATGTTATCCGATTAACAACCGGTGATCGGATTGCTGCCGATTTACGAATTATCCAAGCCAACGATCTAGAAACAGAAGAGGCTGCTTTAACAGGAGAATCACTACCTGTTATGAAGCATGCTAATGCATTAACAAATGAACAGTTAGATATACAGGATCAAACAAACATGGGTTTTATGGGTACATTAGTAGCAAGAGGATCAGGTATTGGTATCGTAACAGGCATAGGAATGCAAACAGTAATGGGACAAATAGCTACGTTAATGACTAATACAGTCAAGACGATGACACCATTAGAAAGAAAATTAGCTGAACTAGGTAAAATTTTAATTGTGATTTGTTTGTTCCTAACCGCTATGGTATTTGCAATCGGTGTGATTCAAGGTCACCCAGTTTATGATATGTTTCTAGCTGGCGTGTCCTTAGCGGTAGCTGCCATTCCAGAAGGTTTACCAGCTATCGTTACTGTTGTGCTCTCATTAGGCGTCCAACGAATGATCAAACGAAAGGCAATCGTAAGAAAATTAGCCGCTGTAGAAACATTAGGTTGTACATCAGTGATTTGTTCCGACAAAACAGGCACAATTACTGAAAATCAAATGACTGTTAAACAAATATTTTTAAATGGTGAAAAAATTGATGTTTCTGGCGAGGGTTATCAAGTGACTGGAAAATTTTATATTCATCAACATTCCCTTGATAATTCCTATCCGAATATAAGGACGATGTTACTATATGGTGCTTTATGTAACCATGCAAGTTTACGGATAAAAAAAGGTAAATATGAGGTGAATGGGGACCCAACTGATGGTGCAATCCTAGTTGCTGCAAGAAAATGGGGAATCGATGTTGGCGAGCAGGAATCCTTTAAAATCATTAAAGAATTCCCCTTTGATTCCAAGCGAAAACGAATGAGTATTGTTATTGAGGATCAAAATCAGATGCGGTTTCTCATTACAAAGGGAGCACCAGAGATCCTTTTAGCCCGGTCTTCTTTTTATTTACATCGCGATGGGAGAAAATTGCTAAAAGACACCCAGTTCATCGAAGAGGCCATGAATCAAATGGCCAATCAAGCATTACGGACGATAGCTATTTGTATGAGACCGCTAAAAAAGGACGAGTCCCTCGAGTTAGCTCATTTAGAACGGAATTTAACATTTATCGGCTTATATGGCATGATCGATCCACCACGTAAAGAAGTAAAGGCAGCGATCGCTGAATGTAAGCAAGCCGGAATAAAAACGGTCATGATTACGGGTGATCATGTGAATACAGCGAAAGCAATCGCAAGACAAGTAGGGTTATTACCTGAACATGGACGTGTGATTGAAGGATATCAACTCAATCAAATGTCGACTTTTGACCTAGAAGAAGTTATTGACGATACATATGTGTTTGCACGGGTTACACCAGAGCATAAGTTAAAAATAGTGAATGCCTTTCAAGCTAAGGGCCATATTGTAGCGATGACAGGAGATGGGGTGAATGATGCACCGGCTATTAAAGCAAGTGATATCGGTATCAGTATGGGAATTACCGGTACAGATGTAACGAAAGAAGCCTCATCACTTATCTTAATGGATGATAATTTTGCCACGATTAGAGATGCGATAAATGAGGGAAGAAATATCTATGACAACATTCGTAAATTTGTTCGTTATTTATTGGCATCAAATGTTGGTGAAATTCTCGTTATGTTGTTTGCTATGCTTTTAGGCTATCCCTTACCATTAGTTCCGGTCCAAATTTTATGGGTAAACTTAGTTACTGATGGCTTACCTGCCATGGCCCTTGGTCTTGATCGTCCTGAGGCGAATACAATGAAACAGAATCCGAGGGAACCGCGAGAAGGAATTTTTGCTAGAGGCCTTGGTGTGAAGATCATTAGTCGCGGCTTCTTAATCGGGTCAATGACGATGTTAGCATTCATGTTGATTTATGATCAGCAACTAGACAATTTAACCTATGCACGAACGGTAGCTTTTACAACCCTTGTCCTAGCCCAATTAATTCATGTTTTTGATTGTCGCAGTGAACAGTCTGTTTTTGCTAGGAACCCTTTTGAAAATATGTACGTTGTCTTTGCTGTTCTTTCATCGTTATTATTATTACTAGTCGTGATTTACTGGGAACCGTTACAACCAATTTTTCATACCACACCAATTACACTTAAGGACTGGCTTTTGATTATTGTTTTTAGTGCAATTCCGACCTTTCTCTTTGGAATAAGAAAAGGTAACGAAGAATGATCAAAGAAATTTGTGATGAATCATGAAAAGCTAACCATAACATAGGCTATTTTAAAAGATGTAGTTCTCTACCTATGGTATACTAAATTATAGGTATTCATTTTCATGGGAATCTTAGACAAAGGATTCCCATGTTCTGTAAGCAATCGATATTTGAGTGAATTTCCTATGAATGGAAGTGAATGGCTATGGCAAAAAGTATGACCGGTTATGGTAGAGTTGTGCAGCAAATGGACGATCTAACGATAATGGTGGAAATGCGGAGTATCAATCATCGTTTTTTAGATATATCTATCAAAGCCCCACATTCAATTCTGTTTATTGAAGACAAATTAAAAAAGTTTATTCATGAAAAATTTAATCGAGGTAGAATTGAATTATTTATAAAAATTGAAGGACAAAAGTTCGCTAAACGCAATCTCGTGGCAGATTGGCAATTACTTGATCAGTATATTGACTTAATAGACACGATAAAAGATAAATATAACCTCAGCGGAGAAATTCCTATATCCAATCTATTATCCTTACCAGATTTAGTCGTAGTTGAGGAAACAACCGCTGATGATGATGAAGTAATTGACTTGTTATTTTCCAGTGTAAATCAAGTATGTGAACAAGTCCTAGCAACGCGAAAAACCGAAGGAAATTATATAATAGAAGATTTAGCAGCAAGACTGAAAAATGTTCAACAAACAGTCGTTGAAATTGATCAATTACAACCCCAAGTTATTGCCGCCTATCAAAAGAGAATTATGACACGCATCGAAGAATATATTTCTGGTGATGTCATCGATGAAAATCGTCTGCATCAAGAGATAGCCTACTTAATTGAACGGGGTGATATTACCGAAGAAATTACTCGATTAAAGGCTCATAGTGAACATTTTCTTACGGTAATTGAAAAAGGCAGCCCAATGGGCCGGGAATTGGATTTTCTTGTGCAAGAAATGCATCGAGAAATAAATACAATCGGATCAAAAGCAATTGATAGCCAACTAAGCGAAAAGGCGATCTATTTAAAAAGTGAAGTCGAAAAAATAAGGGAACAAGTCCAAAATATTGAGTAAACAGTTGAATTAAACCGATGAATTTCTTTATAATATACGTACTATATTAAATTCGTTTTTATTTGCTAGGATCAGGTAAGGGGGAGCCAATTTGGGTTTACAATTAATCAATATCGGTTTTGGCAATGTTGTTTCCGCTAACCGGGTCATTACCATCGTTTCACCAGAATCAGCACCGATTAAACGAATGGTTACCGTAGCCCGTGACAATAATAAACTAGTAGATGCAACATATGGCAGACGAACGAGAGCAGTGATCATAACAGATAGTGACCATGTTGTACTTTCTGCTGTTCAACCAGAAACAGTTGGACAACGTGTAATGAGTTATGATGAAATGACAGATGAATAATTAGGAGGAAAAATATTGGTTGAGGATAAAGGCATACTATTTATTCTATCTGGTCCTTCGGGTGTCGGTAAAGGTACAGTCAGAGCACGTTTGTTTGAAAGAGATGACCGCTTAAAGTACTCTATTTCCGTAACCACAAGAAACAAGCGACCTGGTGAAGTAGATGGTGTTGATTACTTTTTTAAAACAAAAGAAGAATTCGAACAATTAATAAAAGAAGACAAGCTCTTAGAATATGCAAAATATGTAGATAATTATTATGGGACTCCAAGAGAGTATGTTGAAACTACTCTGGCAAAAGGGTATGATGTGCTTTTAGAAATAGAAGTTCAAGGTGCCATGCAAGTCCAAAAGAGCTTTCCAGATGGCGTGTTTATTTTCCTGTTTCCACCGAGTTTAACTGAGTTAAAAAATCGAATCCTAACTCGTGGTACAGAATCAGAGGAATTAATTCAAAGCCGCATGACGAAAGCACTCAGTGAGATTGACATGGTCCATGAGTATGATTATGTTGTTGTCAACGATGATATTGATCAAGCCGTTGATAAAATACAAGCCATAATTCAAAGTGAGCATTGTAAACGGGAAAGAGTGGCAAAATATTATCAAAGAATGTTGAAAGGTGATATGGATGTTAGAACCATCAATTGATTCGCTTCAAGAAAAAATTGATTCGAAGTACACGTTAGTTACGTTAGCTGCAAGAAGAGCAAGACAAATAAAGGATGAAAACAACTTGCAAATCGAAAATCCTAAGTCTGTTACCTATGTTGGCATGGCATTAGAAGAGATCCATGCCGGTAAAGTAACTGTTATTGATGATGAATAAGCAATACCCTCGCCTTTTTACATTAGCGAGGGTATTATTCATTTAACGAATGATATTGAGTGTAGGAAAAGTAGAAGACGAGAAGGGGGAATCCCAATGTTACAAGGGAAAAATATTTTGTTGGTCGTTTCCGGAGGCATTGCCGTATATAAAGCTTGTGATTTAACAAGTAAGCTTACCCAACAAGGGGCAAATGTTAGAGTCATGATGACCGAAAATGCCACTAAATTTGTCTCGCCGTTAACCTTCCAAGCGTTATCAAGAAATCCGGTGTATATTGATACTTTTGATGAAAAAGACCCTAATAAAATTGCTCATATTGATGTAGCAGACTGGGCAAAAGTCGCGATCATTGCTCCAGCAACCGCCAATATTATTGGCAAACTTGCTAATGGAATTGCTGATGATATGGCATCAACAACGCTATTAGCGACCCGCGCAAAAGTATATATTGCTCCAGCTATGAATGTCCATATGTATGGGCATCCGGCGGTAACGAAAAATCTCGAACAGCTAGTGAATTGGGGCTATCAACTCATTGAACCTGAGGCTGGATATTTAGCCTGTGGATACGAAGGCAAAGGTAGGCTTGCCGAACCCCTTGCAATTATAGAATACATTAAAAATGATTTATCTACGGAAAAAATTCTTCAAGGTAAAAAAGTGTTGGTATCTGCTGGTCCGACACGGGAAATATTTGACCCTGTCCGTTTTTTTACGAATCGTTCTTCAGGAAAAATGGGTTTTGCCCTTGCAGAGATGGCGGCTAAATTAGGAGCTGATGTCACCCTTGTTACTGGACCAGTTAGTCTCACTGTGAATCACCCAGCAATCCAACGTATTGATGTGACTTCTGCTGAAGAAATGTATCAAGCAATGATGAAGCATTATGTAGATCAAGATATCGTCATTAAAGCAGCAGCTGTTGCTGATTATCGTCCAAAAACCGTTTATGAAGAAAAGCTAAAAAAACAATCCGGTGATTTACAAATTACGATGGAAAGAACGAAAGACATTTTACAAGCATTGGGTGAAAAAAAGACCAATCAATATTTAGTAGGATTTGCTGCTGAAACAACGAATCCGCTCGAAAATGGTTTACAAAAACTGAAGAAGAAAAAATTAGATGCAATTG
>CALAMD010000127.1 GCA_937925695.1 uncultured Bacillaceae bacterium
AATGGTAGATCATCATCTGAAAGATCTATTGGTTGTCCGTCATCTTTAAACGGATCGTCTTGTTCAACTTGATTAGCTTGCTGACGGTTCTGGTTGAATTGTTCGTTGAATCCTGATACACCTTGGCTATCGTTAGCTGTTGAACTTCTCGATTCTAAAAACTGAACACTATCTGCTACAACTTCGGTAACATAAACCATTTTTCCATCTTGGTCTTCATATCTTCTAGTTTGCAATCGACCGTCTACACCTACCATATTTCCCTTTTTCATATAATTGGCAAGGTTTTCGGCTGGTCTACGCCAAACAACACAGTTAATAAAATCTGCATCTCGATTTCCTTGTTGGTTTGTAAATGGTCGATTAACCGCTAAAGTAAAGTTTGCTACGGCTACGCCATTTGGTGTATAACGTAAGTCAGGATCCCTCGTTAGTCTGCCGACAAGCACGACACGATTTAACATCAGAACCACTCCTTATTATTGATCATCAGCTCTTACGATCAGATGACGAACGATATCTTCTGAATATTTAGCTTGACGATCGAACTCATTAATAGCTTCTTGATTACTCTTAAAGTTAATTAAGATGTAATAGCCATCACGGTAATTACCGATTTGATAGGCAAATCGTTTTTTGCCCATTTCTTCTACTTTGTCTATCTCCGCACCATTGTCAGTTAGCACTTTGTTAAATCGCTCAATTAAAGCAGTTTGTGCCTCCTCTTCGATATCTGGGCGGATGATATACATAATTTCGTATTCTCTCATCCGTTACACCTCCTTTTGGCCTAAACGGCTCCCTCTGCAATTACGAAGGAGCAAGGAGTAATTTCATTAGATTAAATTACTCACATCATAAGATTATACTAAATTTACATTGAAAAGACAACTAAAAATTTCAAAATTACTTTTAACATTTTTTCATTGCGTAATGACACACTGGTATATTTTACATCACTCGTTATTTATTAAAGTTTAGACATTGAAACGGAAATGGATAATATCACCATCTTGGACGAGGTAATCTTTACCTTCTAATCGTACGCGACCATTTTCCCTTGCTTTGGCCATCGAACCAGCTTCCATCAAATCCTCGTAAGATACAGTTTCTGCTCGGATAAAGCCCCGTTCAAAATCAGAATGTATAATTCCAGCAGCTTGAGGTGCTTTCATACCTTTACGAAAAGTCCAAGCTCTCACTTCTTTTTCACCAGCTGTAAAATATGTTCCTAATCCTAACAATTGATAGGTAGCCTTAATTAGTTGATCTAACCCGGATTCTCCGATACCTAGTTCACTTAAAAACATTTCTTTTTCTTCTTGATCTAGTTCAGCAATTTCTTCCTCAATACTAGCACAAACAACAATGACTTCTGCGCCTTCTTCTTTAGCTAGATTTTTTACTTGTCCAACATATTCATTATTGTCAGGATCGGCAACATCATTTTCTGATACATTGGCTACATATAAAACAGGTTTACTCGTTAATAAATGTAAACCTTTTACTATTTTTTGTTCTTCTTCATTAAAGGATAAAGATCTGGCAGGTTTTTCTGCTTCTAATACTTGTTTGATTCTTTCAAGCACATCATATTCAACCATTGCAGCTTCATCACGCTGTCTAGCTAATTTTTGTACTCTTTCTAACCGATTGTTTATTGTTTCTAAATCAGCCAAAATCAGTTCTAAATTTATGACTTCAATATCATCGATTGGATCAATTTGTCCTGATACATGAGATATATTCTCATCTTCGAAACAACGGACAACATGACAAATAGCATCTACTTGGCGAATGTGGGATAAAAATTGGTTGCCCAGACCTTCACCTTTACTTGCACCCTTAACAATACCCGCAATATCTGTAAATTCAAAAGCTGTTGGTACTGTTTTTTTTGGTTTGACAACTTCTGTTAATTTTAATAAGCGTTCATCTGGTACTTCTACAATTCCTACATTTGGATCAATGGTACAAAAAGGATAGTTTGCTGCTTCTGCGCCAGCCTGCGTAATCGCATTAAACAATGTGGATTTACCAACGTTTGGCAGACCGACAATTCCTGCTGTCAATGACATGTTTTATTTCCACTCCTTAAGGATATAGCTCATATGAACTTTATGTCCTTCTCATTATAATTTTTTCTAAGTAAATAGACAAGTTATGAAAAAGCAATAGTTAAGATATATTACTTAGTTATTCCCCTTTTATGTTTATAACAAATCGCCATTATTTCACGGTAAAGCAATGGGAAAAACAACTTTACTCATGCGCCTTTTCTATCACTCTTTTCATTTTCTTAACAAATTCTCTTCTCGGCATCAGTACGCTATGGTTACATCCTTGACATTTGATTCGTATATCCATTCCCATCCGAATAATTTTCCACCGATTTTCACCACATGGATGACTTTTTTTCATTTCAACTACATCATTTAAAGCAAATTCTTTCTTTGTCATCTTACCACTTCCTTTTACTAACTTTTCATTTATCAAACAAATTCCAAACTGGATATAATAATAGTTTTATTAATAAGTATAAATTTAACATACCGTATAGAGGATATAAAAAACGAATTAATCCTGAAAAGCTAAAAATAGTAAATGGTAGCATGCATATTAATACAATCATAACTATTTTCAAAATTGAAAGCGAAAATATTTCTCGTAAACGAGTGGCAATGCCGAGTAATCCAGCTGCTGCTGTTGTAAAAATGGCTAGCCAAAGAACGATTGTCATACAAATAAGCATGGCAAATGAGTAATCTTTCAAAATCGCAAAAAGCGGTATTTCATACATATTAATTTCTTTAGCAATATGCATTAAACTTTGATTATACACAAAAGTTATAAAACCTAAGATTAAACCACTACCAATAGATGCGAACCATATTTCCTCTTTAACGCGAATTTTATTTCCAATCGCACCTAATACAGCTACTAAGGGTAAAATATTTAAGGCTGTAAAAGGAAAAGCAGCAAACCAGTTTTTTTGCTCTTGCCAATTTGAAAACCAATTTAGATCTTGATCAAATGAGTACAATAATAATATAGATAATAGGCCTATTAATAACAGTGGTATGAGATATTGATTGATAGACAATAATCCATGGAGACCTTTCATAAACAATCCTATTAAAGCAAGGATGATAAATATGATCCCCCACCACTCTGATAAATGGTAAGCTTGTCCTGCCGCACCACTTCCCGCAATCATAACAATCGTCGTCGTGCATAAATATAGAAAAATTAAAACATCATATATACGTGATAATCTCCCACCTATTATATCATGCAATACAGGAAAGTAATGTGTTGATTGTTTTTCATAACTCACCTTCATAATGACGTAGCATGAAGTCGAGAAAAATATCACAAATAAAAGAATGGCTAGTCCACTTTCATGACCAAAAAACTGCCATAATTCCCTTCCAGATGCATATCCAGCCCCTATTGTTGTCCCAATAATTAAAAACATCCATTTCAAACTGGCTCTTATCATTTAAGATCCTCCATTGTTCATTTTCCTATGTATAGTTTTTAAATTTCATCCGTATACTATAAGAATATGTTTATGGAGGAGTAGCTATGAATACGAAAAAACATACAGTCTATGAACAACCATTACAACTATCTTATCAAGATCCTCTTTTACAAAAAAAGATGAGTGATATGATCCTTTATAACCTGCCAGTAGCCTCAGCGGATATTGTTGTCGTATGTATCGGTACAGATCGATCTACTGGGGATGCATTAGGACCTTTAACTGGATCCTTTTTAAAGGAAAATCATCTTAAACACTTAAAGGTTTACGGTACTTTGCACAAACCCGTACACGCAAAAAACATTCATGAAAACATAAAATATATTCACGAAAAGCACCTACGACCTTTTATTATCGCCATTGATGCTTGTTTAGGTAAGAGCAGTTCAGTTGGCCATATCATTTCAGGGATAGGTGCAATCAAGCCAGGAGCAGCTTTACAGAAAGATTTACCTTCCATCGGACATATATATATCACAGGTGTTGTTAATATTGGTGGTTTTTTAGAGTATGCTATTTTACAAAACACGAGGTTGTCAATTGTTGTTGATATGGCAAAAGTAATTGCTAATATTCTACTTAGGATTGATCGTTGTCTTACCATTCAGCAAAACACAAAATCTCATCATCTATCGTAATAGTTTTATAAAAAATGTTTCACGTGAAACATTTTTACTGGAAGAGATTTCAATTGATAAAACACATCATAAAACGAAGTCCTAAATCGCCTAACGACCTAGGACTTCGTTCTATTCGTCGATTAAATTTTACCCTTCGAGCACATCTAAAATCCGATCGAGATCTTCATCAGAATAAAAATCAATAATAATTTTCCCTTTACGTTTTCCTCGCTGAATATTTACACCCGTTCCTAATTTTTCTCTTAAAATTGATTCCCTTTCTAAAATAAAAACATCCTTTTCATGTTGCTTTTTTTTCTTTTTTTGAATTTGTTTACTATTTATTTCGCTAATTAACTTTTCTACTTGACGAACGTTTAGTTTTTTCTCGCGAATTTCTTTTGCAAGTTTTAAAATAAAGTTTTTGTCTGTTAAACCAAGCAATGCCCTTCCATGCCCCATGGACAGTTCGCCATTGTTTATGTAAGCAATAACCTGTTCAGGTAACGAAAGCAAACGGACAGTATTCGCAATATGTGATCTGCTTTTTCCCAATCGCTTCGATAATTCCTCTTGGGTTATTTTTAACTCCTTCATGATATTCGCATAGGCCTCTGCTTCTTCTATTGGTGTTAGGTCTTCACGTTGCAAGTTTTCTAATAGTGCAAGTTCCATCATTCGATGATCAGATAGTTCTTTGACGACAACTGGAATTTCACTTAATCCTGCTGCTTTTGCAGCTCGATATCTTCGCTCACCAACAACAATTTCATAACCTTTTATACTTTTTCTGACAATGAGTGGTTGAATGATTCCATATTCCAAAATAGATTCCTTTAATTCTTCTATTGCATCTTCATCGAATGTTTTTCGTGGTTGATAAGGATTGGGTCGACAAGCATGAATAGAAATTTCTTGAATCGTATCCTCGCTGTCATCAATACTCGGTATTAATGCATCTAAACCTTTACCTAACCTTTTGACCATCAGCAGCCACTTCCTTTGCTAATTCGGTATATACTTCTGCCCCTTTTGACTTTGGATCATATAGGATGATAGGTTTCCCATGACTTGGTGCTTCACTTAAACGAACGTTCCGAGGAATAATTGACTGGTAGACTTTATCTTGAAAATACATCTTTACTTCTTCTATTACTTGAATACCAAGATTTGTTCTTGCATCCAGCATCGTTAATAGTACGCCTTCTATCATTAAATGTTTATTCAAGTTTTTTTGAACTAAGCGAATCGTATTTAATAATTGACTTAAACCTTCTAAAGCATAGAATTCACATTGTACGGGAATCATAACTGTATCTGAAGATGTTAAAGCATTGATCGTCAATAATCCTAATGAAGGTGGACAGTCAATAATAATATAATCATAATCATCTTTAAGTTTTTCTAAGGAGTTCTTTAACCGAATTTCTCTTGAAATGATCGGTACAAGTTCAATTTCTGCTCCAGCAAGTTGGATGGTGGCTGGAATCATATCTAAATTATGAACTTGGGTTGGTACACACACATCTTTGGCATCCGCATCTTCTACAAGAATATTATAAACACATTGATCAATATCAGCTTTATTAATGCCAATCCCACTCGTAGCATTTCCTTGTGGATCAATGTCAACTAACAATACTTTATAACCTAAATTTGCTAAACAAGCACTCAAATTTACTGAGGTTGTTGTTTTGCCAACACCGCCTTTTTGGTTAGCAATTGAAATTATTTTCCCCAATTATATCACCTTCTAATATGAGAAGTTAACATAGCTATATATAAAACTATTATAATCTATACTAACATTCTATCATTCTTTTAACTATTTTACCATATAAATAGCAGACAAAAATACCCATCGTTATTAATGATGGGTATTTTAACATTTTATAATCATAATCATGACAAAATATTATTTCTGTTTTGGAATTTTTATCGTAACTTCATAATAATCATCTAGCTCTTTTTCCGTTGCTTTAACATCTAATCCTGTTTGAGAAATCATATGTAACGATTGACGAATTGTATTCATGGCAATCCGGATATCTTTATTAATTCCCTTTAAAGTCGGTTTTTTCTTTTGCTTTTCTTTTGGTTCTTTCGCTTGTTTAACAAGTTCTTCTGTTTGTTTAACATTTAGATCATCAGCAATTATTTTTTCTAATAATTTAACTTGTAACTCATCATCTTTCAACGTAATCAATGCTCGAGCATGTCGTTCTGTTATTTGTTTGTTTAGCAATGCATGTTGAACTTCTTCTGGTAATTTCAATAATCTCAGTTTGTTAGCAATTGTTGACTGATTTTTTCCTAATCTCTGTGCCAATGCTTCTTGAGTTAATGAGTGTAGTTTAATCAGTTTATCATAGGCAACAGCCTCTTCAATAACTGTTAACTCTTCTCTTTGTAAATTTTCAATTAAAGCAACTGATGCTGTTTCTGTGTCATTCATATCTCTAATAATGGCCGAGACCTGTTCCCATCCCAAAGATTCTACAGCTCTTAAACGACGCTCTCCAGCAATTAATTCGTATTTATTTTGTTCAATTTTCCGAACCACTATTGGTTGGATCATGCCATGGGTATGTATTGTTTGAGCTAATTCTTTAATTTTTTCTTCATTAAAAATAGTTCTTGGTTGAAATCTGTTAGGAATGATACTTTTGATTGGTAGTTGAACAACTTCATCTGGATGGTAATCAGATTTAGTTTGATCACCAATACCAAAAATTCGATTAAATGGTTGCAACAAAGACCAACACCACCTTTGGTTCTCTCTTAAATAAAATGCACTTTATCATAAATTGTTTCACGTGAAACAATTGCACAAAATTATTCTAATATGAAAAAACAAAAGAAGTTCTCTCTTATCTTACCATATTTCACATGGAAAAGAATGTATTATTATGCTAAGGACGTTCGTCATTTAATCGGCTGTTTGTTTGGTACACCCGCTTTACGAGGGTATTTTTTTGGTGTATTTTTTACCTTTTCAATAAAAATAAGCGATCGTTCACTATTTTCTTTTGGTAAATTAAATGTTTTTAACTTATCAATTTTTCCACCTAATACAGTAATTGCCTTGTTCGCATCAGATAATTCTTCCTCACCACGAGCTCCTTTCATAGCAATAAACATACCATCTTTCTTAACAAGCGGTAAACAGTACTCACTTAATACCGACATCCGAGCGACAGCCCTAGCTAAAACAACATCATAGCTTTCGCGGTAAGTTTTATTTTGTCCAAAGTCTTCTGCTCGACTATGAAAAAAGTGAACATTATTTAATTGTAACCGATCAACTAACGTTTGCAAAAAATCAATTCTCTTTTGTAATGAATCGACAATCGATACATGTATTTGTGGAAAACAAATTTTAAGAGGAATACTAGGAAAACCCGCACCTGAACCAACATCACATATATGTAAATGTTTTTTAAATGGATAATAAAAAGAAGGGGTTAATGAATCATAAAAATGTTTTAAATAAACTTCATCCTGATCAGTAATAGCTGTTAAATTTACTTTTTCATTCCATTCAATTAAGGTTTGATAGTAAATAGCAAACTGATCAAGTTGTTTTTCAGTTAACACAATATCTTGTTCAGCTAAATATTGAGTGAATTTTTGAGGATTCATAAACTTTCTCCTTATGTAAATTAATCAAAAGCCTATCAAAATAGATAAGCTTTTGATCAAAATATAGTTAATTTGCTACGCGAGCAATTCTTCCTTGTTCCAAATATACAATCAATATAGATATATCTGATGGTGTCACACCAGATGTTCTAGATGCTTGCCCTACAGACAATGGACGTACTTTTTTTAGTCTTTCTCTTGCTTCCGTTGATAATCCACTAATTGCATCGTAATCGATATTATGAGGAATTTTTTTAGATTCAAGCTTTAACATTTTCTTCACTTGTTCGTTCGCTTTTTTAATATAACCTTCATATTTTACTTGGATTTCTACTTGTTCTTTAACATCGTCTGGCAAATCAGCATTGCTACTACCAATTAATTTTTCAATTAACTCATAACTAATTTCAGGTCGTTTCAATAAGTTAGACGCTCTTACTGCATCCTTTAGTGGTGTTGATTGTACTTGACGTAACTTATCTTGTACCTCTTCATCTGGTTTAATGATCACATCATATAAACGTTGTACTTCTTGTTCAATCAATTCCTTTTTAGTAATAAAACGTTGGTAACGTTCTTCACTGATTAATCCAAGTTGATGACCTAATTCTGTTAAGCGTAGATCTGCATTATCATGTCTTAGCAGTAAACGATACTCTGCTCTAGAAGTAAGTAACCGATATGGTTCTCTTGTACCCTTCGTTACCAGATCATCAATCATTACACCGATATAAGCTTGAGAGCGATCTAAAATAAATGGTTCTTTTCCTAATACTTTTAGGGCAGCATTGATGCCGGCAATAATACCTTGCCCTGCTGCTTCCTCATAACCTGATGTACCATTCACTTGCCCAGCGGTAAATAATCCAGGAACCTGTTTTGTCTCTAACGTTGGCCATAACTGGGTTGGAACAATTGCATCATATTCTATGGCATAACCTGCACGCATAATTTCAGCATTTTCTAATCCAGGTATGGTTTGAAGCATTTTATTTTGTATTGATTCAGGTAATGAAGTTGACATCCCTTGAACATACACTTCATCCGTATCCCGACCTTCTGGTTCAAGAAATACTTGGTGTCTTGGTTTATCATGAAAACGAACAATTTTATCTTCAATAGATGGGCAATATCTTGGTCCAGCACCTTTAGTCATACCAGAATACATGGATGACAAACTTAAATTTTCATCAATTATTTTATGGGTTTCTTCATTCGTATAAGTTAACCAACAAGGTATTTGATCGGTAATAAATTCTGTTGTTTCGTATGAAAATCCTTGAGGTTTATCATCGCCTTGTTGAATTTCTGTTTTAGAATAATCAATTGACTTACTGTTAACACGTGGTGGTGTTCCTGTTTTAAACCGTACTAATCTCAAACCTAATTCTTCAAGATGTTCTGAAAGTTTCACAGAAACCCGTTGATTATTAGGACCACTTTCATACTCTAGATCACCAATTAACACTTTACCACGCATAAATGTACCAGTAGTCATGATCACTGCTGGTGCATAATAGGCTGCCTTCGTTTCTGTAATGACGCCTTTACATACACCATCTTCAATGATGAGCCGATCAACCATACCTTGCTTTAATGTTAGATTTTCTTCATTCTCTAACAATTTTTTCATTTCCTCTGAATATAGCGCCTTATCTGCTTGTGCACGTAAAGCTTGAACTGCTGGTCCTTTACTAGTATTCAACATTCTCATTTGAATATAAGTTTTATCGATCACTTTTCCCATTACGCCGCCGAGTGCATCTATTTCTCTCACAACGATCCCTTTAGCTGGTCCACCAATTGACGGATTACATGGCATAAAAGCAATCATATCTAAATTTAAGGTAAGCATAAGTGTTTTAGCACCCATTCGAGCCGCTGCAACACCAGCTTCACACCCTGCATGACCTGCACCAATTACGATTACATCATAATGACCTGCATCATATTGCATTTTTTTCACCTTCCTTTTTTTTATTTTCCTAAACAAAACTGTGAGAATAGTTGATCAATTAATTGATCGCTAGCCGTTTCACCAATAATTTCCCCTAAAAATTCCCACGTTCTCGTCACATCAATTTGGACAATATCAAGGGGCATATTCATTTCTATACTTTCCATTGCATCTTCTAATGCTTGTTTTGCCTCATTTAATAACTGAATATGACGAGCATTCGATACATAAGTTAAATCATTGTGATCTATTTCACCTGAAAAGAAGAGATTGGTTATCGTTTCTTCTAAATCATCGATACCCTCTTCTTCTTTTAAAGATGTAGTAATAATCGGTTTGCCTTTTGCTAACTTGTTAACTTTTTCTAAGTCTATTTTCCTTGGTAAATCCGTTTTATTCACAATAATAATGGCTTCTAATTCTTCTATTGCTTCAAATAAAGCTAAATCCTCATCTGTGAGAGGTTCATTATAATTTAAAACAAACAAAATTAGATCAGAATCTGCCAACACTTTTTTTGCTTTATCGACACCAATTTGTTCAACAACATCATCAGTTTCTCTTATTCCTGCTGTATCAATTAAACGAAGGGGAATGCCACGAACATTAACATACTCTTCAATCGTGTCCCTTGTAGTGCCAGGTATTTCTGTCACGATCGCTTTCGTTTCTTGTACTAAAGCATTCATCAGTGATGATTTGCCTACATTTGGCCGCCCAATAATACCAGTGGCAATGCCTTCCCGAATTATTTTCCCTTGTTTAGCAACCGCTAATAATTTATTGATTTCAGCGTGTACTTCTTTCGTATTGGTCCGCATCATTTCATGGGACATTTCTTCAACATCATCATATTCTGGATAATCGATATTTACTTCAACATGGGCAATCACTTCAAGTAATTTTTGACGAAGATTTTTAATTAGCTTAGATAAACGGCCATCAATCTGGCTTAACGCAACATTCATTGCTTTATCTGTTTTTGCTCTAATTAAATCCATTACAGCTTCAGCTTGTGACAAATCAATTCTTCCATTTAAAAAAGCACGTTTCGTAAATTCACCTGGTTCGGCAAGTCTAGCGCCTTGACTTAACACTAATTCTAATACCCGATTTACTGATACAATACCACCATGACAATTTATTTCCACAATATCTTCTCTCGTATATGTTTTCGGTGCTTTAAAAACTGAAACAAATACCTCTTCAACTAATTCATCAGTTCTCGGATCAATAATTTTTCCGTAATGGATTGTATGTGAATCAACCTTTGTCAAATCTTTTCCTTGATATATTTGATTACTAATGGCTATTGCTTGTGGGCCACTAATCCTAACAATTCCAATGGCACCTTCACCAATCGGTGTTGATATCGCTGTAATAGTATCTTCATGGTTCATGGCAATCACCTCCTGCATTAAAATTATGAGCTTATAAAATACTATTTAATCAATCTATATCAGGTCTTATGCCAAGTCCTGACATAGTAGAATAACACAAATTTGTCAAAAAATAAACTTATCCACAGTGGATATCTTTGAGAACTTTTCCAAATTTAACAATTTTCTTGATTAGATAATCATTACATAAAAAAACAAAATAAAAACCCTAGGTTAACTAGGGTTAATTGAATTCGTTCCATTAAGGTTGAACAACAATATAGCGATGTGGTTCATTTCCATCTGAATAAGTACTGACATCATCACGATGTTGCAAAGCATTATGAATAATTTTTCGTTCAAAGGCTGGCATTGGTTCTAGTGAGATTTTTTTATTCAGACGGACAGCCTTATCTGCCATTCTCATAGCTAGAGATTCTAAAGTTGCTTTCCTTCTATTGCGGTACCCTTCTGCATCGAGGGTCACGCGATAATATTGGTCACTATTTTTATTAATGACCAATTGAACAAGGTATTGCAAAGCATTTAATGTTTGGCCCCGTTTTCCTATGAGCAAGGCAATTTTTTCGCCTTTGAATTCAAAGGTAACATGGTCATTGTTTACTGTTGTGACGATATTAACTTCTAATCCCATCTGTCTCGTAATATCTTTTAAAAATTTTTCTGTTTCTTCTATCGGATTTTTCTTTAACCTTACGCTAACGATGGAAAGTTTAGAGCCAAATATACCTAGAAATCCTTTTTTACCTTCATCAATGATTGTTATTTCTACCTGGTCCCTAGTTGTGTTTAACTGCTTCAATGCTGATTGGACCGCTTCCTCTACGGTTTGTCCACTAGCAGTTACCTCTCTCACTTTGTTCCTCCTCCAATATTAGCGTTTTTCATCATTGGTCTACGAATTAACATAGTTTGAGCAACCATAAACACATTACCTACAACCCAATACAATGCTAAAGCAGATGGTAAAACTAAAGCAAAGACTGTGATCATGATCGGCATCACATATAGCATGACTTTCATTTGCGGGTTATTTCCAGTTGGATTATCTGCCATCATTAATTTTTGTTGTAAATATGTTGCCACACCCGTAATTAATGGAAGGATAAAGTACGGGTCAGGAGTACCTAATTGTACCCAAAGAAAAGTACCTTCTTTAATTGCGTGTGTACGCATAATCGCATGGTACATTGCGAGTAATATTGGCATTTGAATAAAAATCGGTAAACAACCAGCTAAAGGATTAACACCATGTTTTTGGAATAATGCAAGTTGTTCTTCTTGTAACTTTTTCTGGGTATTGGCATCTTTAGAACTATATTTTTTTTGTAACTCTTGTAATTCTGGTTGAATCCTTTGCATCGCTTGTTGACTTTTAATTTGCTTTACATTTAGTGGTACTAACAATGTACGTACTAAAAAAGTAACAATAATGATCGCAATACCATAACTGCCGCCAAATAAATCAGCAAAAAAAGTAATTGTTAGCGACAACGGATAAACAAAAACAGTATTCCAAAATCCTGTACTTGATGAATCAATGGGATCATTAATTTGCGTACAGCCCGATAAAAACAAAACTAACCCTATTAAACCTAGAACGAATAGAAGTTTTTTAGTACGACCTTTCAATTACGTTTCCTCCTAAACTTGACGGACCAAATATAAATGATAGTTAACTACTATATTAACACTATTTTACAAAAAAACGCCATCAAATTATGTCATTTAAATAAATTTTGTTTCATTAATAAATGCTGCAAACTTTTTTTTATTTCATGATAATTCATCGTTTTACTTGGTTTTCTCGCTATGATGATGATATCAAACGTCGGTTTAATCTTATCTTTATATTCATTAAATGCCTCGCGTAAGTAACGTTTGATTCGATTTCTATCAACGGCATTTCCTATTTTTTTACCTACAGATAAACCTATTCGAAAATGAGTTTGTGCTTGTTTCTCCATATAATATATGACTAGCTGTCTATTAGCAAAGGATTTACCATGTTTAAAAATATACTGAAATTCTTTATTCGCTTTAATCCTGAATGCTTTTTTCATCATAACCACCTATTTTTACTAATATTAACAGCTAGAATTTATAGTTCTCTTTTAATCATTCTCCTATAAGCGTAAAAAGACCACTGACAATATTTCAGTGGCCTACTTTTATGCTGAAAGAACTTTTCTTCCTTTGCGACGACGACGTGCTAGAACATTTCTTCCATTTTTCGTACTCATACGTGCACGAAAACCATGAACTCTTTTTCTTTTACGATTTTTAGGCTGATACGTTCTTTTCATCTATATCCACCTCCCCGAATGGGTCTAAGCTGATTAAGTCGCGATAAACAGTCTTGTTAAGTATACAAAAATTACATCAGATTTGTCAACTTCATTTTATAAACAGTATGTGTCAAGTTATTCTCGGTCTTGTTATTATACCAATATTTCAGACACTCAA
>CALAMD010000128.1 GCA_937925695.1 uncultured Bacillaceae bacterium
TTCAATTAAAAAATAAAAAAATAACCAGTTTACCTTGATTTTCAATCCAGTTTTTTTAAACTACCATTTAATTCTATCTCACCATCAGTTCTACTCGAAGATCCTAGTTCCTTCATACCATCACTTTGTACAATATCGGTCATGAATTTGATGTGAATTGTAAACACTATAGCATACTAACATGAGCCTCTAATATTTTTTTGCAATCCTATGTTCAACTATTTGCCCCCATCAATTCAATAGTCATTTTGTCCTCTAAATTATTTAGCTAGTGTAAGTGTATCATAATGTTCATAATTTTGATTCTATGTTCGTCAGTGATGCTACCCATGGTGACTTGAAGGCTAAAACGGCATAAATGGTTTTAGAAAATCTTGAAGTAAAAACTAGATAATTGTGTATTAATACTAGACGTTGAACATAATAATAATCATAAAGTTCCATACCCGATAAAAGGGGTGAAGGTCAATGCTGAAGAAATCGCTATTTTTTAAGATTCTATTAGCTACTTTTAGTCTAGTAATCATGATATTAAGTAAACAAATTTTGCTTGATATATATTTGAACGCTAATCTAAAGGAGAGTTATATGATGAAATCCTCATCTTATAAGAACAATGAAATCATTTTTAAACAATTCAAGTCCAGATTAAAATATTCTAGTAATGAGTTTCAGGCTGGCATGAATATACTCATTTACGGTCATCCTAACATGCTAGAAGTAAGGGAAGTATTGGGCCATTTACGAAGTCTAGGCATTAATAGTGTCGCCCTCAATTTTCCGTTTTATCAAACAGATTTATATGCAAATGAGGTCACTACTAGTATAGAGTACACACCTACTAACGAAGAGCTTAGTGAGATCATCGAAATTGCTCACGACTTTAACCTTAGGGTCATGCTTAAACCAATCATGGATGAGCAAGTTTTTTTACCATACAATAAATGGCGAGGACAAATTGAGCCGACTGATCCCCATCGTTGGTTCGATAGTTATCAAGAGTTAATTCTCTCGTATGCTGAACTAGCCGCATCAACTAATATTGAAGCACTAAATATTGGTACTGAATTAAATTCAATGCAACGGCAACTACCAGATAGATGGAAAGACTTAATCGAACATATTCGGCGTATTTATGAAGGTGAATTACTGTATTCCTTTAACCATGATACGGTTGCCGAAATCTCGTCCTTAGCGTTTACACCATTACTTGATCAAGTGGGAATTGATGCATATTTCCAACTTGATTCACCGAATTATGCCAATATTGATGACTTACAAGCTGCTTGGGAACAACATATAAATCATTTAGAAAATAACCTTTGGGAGTATTCAATAGTTGTTACTGAAGTTGGCGTCCTACCAATTGCTGGCGCATATCGAACGCCCTATGCCTGGAGTTTACCTCATGGTACCTATGATCCCGAAACCCAAGCGAACTTTTTCGCCGCAACATATAATGCTTGGCAATCAAAGGTTGATGGGATCTACTGGTGGGCTGTGACCTTTGGACAGGACCCTGATGAAATCAGCTTTTCCCCCCTTGGTTTACCGACAGAGGAGATGATGAAACTCTATTTGTTAAACACGGAAACGCAGTAAATGATTCAACAAATTTGAATTTTGAAAATTGGCAACGAAAAACCATCACGAAAACATCCTATACCATTGTGATTAGCTATAAAGGGCTATTCATGAATTCGATTGGTATAAAACGAAAAGATTCTATTCGTTTTATACCATTTTTTTATTTCACCATCATTAAAAAAATAATGTGGGTAATCGGTTCTAAATTAGTATAAAACGAATATACCTTCGATAAGAACAAGTTCTTAATTTCCTATCAAATTTACTGCTGTAATAGAGACGAATCTGTCAGGAAAATGAGGTGCTAGAGATGAAGGAGGTTATTCTGAAATGAGGAACCAAGGGAAAAATAGAAGACTATTAGGTAAGGTAATCATTGTTTTGGCTATCATGCTCATGACTAGCTTTCCTAATCCTTCACATGCCACATCCAGCATAGACGATAAACCAAAGGTGTTAGTTATTTATACCACAGAAGATGGTGAAATCAATGAAAATCAGCGTTATCTCGATCTATTAATTGGTCATTTTACAACTGATATCAAGTTCATCAGCAGTGAACAAGTAGAAAAGAACGATTTAATCTCAGTAACACATCTATTTTACTACGGCCAAGTGGCAACTAAATTACCGGACAAGTTTATCACGTTATTTGATGATTATGAGGGTACATTCGTGGCGATTGGTTATAATGTCGAACAGCTTGGCGATCAATTTGAATTTTTAGATATCAAACATGAGGTAACCATCGATCAACTTGACGATACAACTACTCATGATTCATTAGCTATTTCCCAAACAGCTATTGTTGAGGTTGAAGCGAGTAATAAATCAGAGATTCTAATTCATGGTCAATTGAACAACAACGAAAATAATCATCCTGTATTGATCAAACAAGGTAATCGTTATTACTACGCTTTTGATACGTTTGATTCAAGACAAGTTACCCTGTTTGCTGAGGCACTGCACGATATATTCCAAATTGACCACGAAGAAAAATATGTTGGTTATATCAGATTAGAAGATGTTCATCCGTTAGTTGACCCAGAACCGCTCAAGGAAATTGCTAATCTACTAAATGAAAGAAACATCCCGTTTATGGTAGCGGTCATCCCTATTTATACGAAACAAGGTACTGGTGAAAGAATCACTTTTGCTGATTCACCCAAACTCGTAAAGGTACTAAAACATATTCAAAAAACTGGCGGCAGTATCGTCCTTCATGGGTATACCCATCAGTTTCGTTCCTCAGAAACCGGAGAAGGTTTTGAGTTTTGGGATGTAGAGAATAATACACCGATTTATGGACCAGAAGATGAACCATTTACACTAAAAAGTGAACATGATTTTTCATCCAAAGCAGAGTTCGAGAATTACCTTAACAATCTGAAGGAATTTGAGCGCACGTATACGGAAACTAAAATTAACAAAGGGTTAGACGAGTTAGCCAAATATGGGCTCTATCCATTAGCCTTTGAAGCCCCCCACTATACGATGTCGCAGCACGGGTATGAAATATTATCGAAGTATTTTTCCACATATGTTGGACAAGTACAGCTTAGTGATCAGAACTGGGAAATAATGGACACAGCCCCGTATATAACTACTCCATCATTTTTACACGGGATGGAATTACTACCGGAAACAATGGGGTATGTGAGACCACATGATCAGCAAGCAGTAAAAAAAATCATCGACCGTACAGAAAGAATTCAATTAAATCGTGACGGTATATTTTCTGTTTTTTATCATCCTTATTTAGGATCTGAGAGATTTGAAGAACTGTTAGCCGAAATTGAAAAACTACCAAACATTTCATGGATTGACTTAAAACAAATGGATGTTTGGGTAAAAGGTGATCATATTGAAATCCATACAAACAATGGACAAATCATTGCCGACTATAATCACTTTAAAATTGTCTATTCTTCCTTAGATGCTCCCCTTTACTACATCGGTCAATTTGTTCAGTATGCTGCATGGATCATGACCTATTTAGGATTAGCATCAATATGTGCCTTTGTCTTTTTTACGATTTTCTTAAAACTGAGAAATAAACAAGTAGAGGGGTGAGGATGATCGCAGATTTATTGATTTATATTTCATTATTTTGTATTTGGCTTATGTTATTTTATCATGCGTTTCTAATGTTTGGCGGCTATTTTCACTCGTTAAAACATCATAAATTCACCCAGAAATTTGACAAGATAGAACATTATCCTAAGGTGAGCATTTTAGTTCCTGCCCATAATGAAGAAGTTGTCATTGAAGATACGATCAAAGCGATGATTCAACTTGATTATCCAAAAGAGCACCTTGAAGTCATCATCATCAATGATAATTCTAGTGACCAAACAGGATCAATTATTGAGCAATATGCCAAGGATTACTCATTTATCAAAGCCGTGCACACGAGACCACCCCATGCAGGAAAAGGAAAATCAGGGGCCCTCAATCAAGGGTTGAAACAGGCAACGGGTGAATTCATTGCTGTTTACGATGCTGATAACACTCCAGAACCTGATGCAATTCAAATGTTAGCACTTGGATTGATGACCGATACAAAGGCAGGGGCGATCGTCGGAAAATTCCGGGTTGTCAATGCAAATAAAAATTTACTAACACGACTAATCAACATCGAGACATTAACCTTTCAATGGCTTGCCCAAGCTGGGCGTTGGTTTTGGTTTAAAATGACCACGATCCCTGGAACGAACTTTGCGATACGTAGGTCAATCTTAGATCAACTCGGTGGCTGGGATGAAAAAGCACTAACAGAAGACACAGAATTAAGTATCAGGGTGTATAATCTCGGTTACTATATTCGTTTTCTGCCATCTGCTGTAACTTGGGAACAGGAACCGGAAAATTTCCGGGTTTGGTGGCGACAACGAACGAGATGGGCACGGGGAAATGAGTACGTTATTTTTAAATATTTATGGCAAATTCATAAATTACGCAATAAAAAAATTGTCATCGATCTCTATTATTTTTTCTTTACGTACTTCTTATTTTTTGGGGGAGTCATCCTATCTCACTTCATATTTATCGTCAATCTCATTCATGATTTAGAATTATCTATTGGCAATGTATCCTATGCCCTATTAATTACAGGTTTTCTCCTCTTTGTCACTGAAGTCTGTTTAGCTTTATGTATCGAACCAAAACAACTGACGATGAAAAACTTTCTGATCGTTATCTTTATGTATTTTACTTATTCCCAATTATGGATTTTCTTAGTCGTACATGCCTCTTGGCTCGAGGTCAAACGAATTATTCTTAGACAAGAAATAACGTGGTATAAAACCCAACGTTTTAAACAACCAGTTCGGCGAAATCCATCATAATGCAATGATTAAATAAAACGAGGTGATTCAATGTATAAAGTCATGCCTATTATCGGGACAAGACCTGAAGGCATTAAAATGGCACCGTTAATTAAAGCCTTAAAGCAAGAAAAAGATATTGAGTGTTTGTTCGTTAACACAGCCCAGCATCGAGAAATGCTTGATCAAGTCTTAGAACTATTTGCTCTTCAGCCAGATTATGATATTAATTTAATGCAAGCCGGCAAAAGAATCGAAGAATTAACAGGAATACTTTTAGCAAAACTATCAGCTATCATCGAAGCTGAAAAACCGGATTTAGTCCTCGTTCACGGGGATACGACAACGACCTTCATTGGTGCTTACGCTGCATTTATACAACAAATACCGATTGGACATATTGAAGCTGGTTTACGGACAAATAATAAGTACTCCCCTTTCCCTGAAGAGATGAATCGACAGATGGTTAGTCGCATGGCAACTTATCATTTTGCACCTACAGAAAAAAACAAAAATCACTTACTACAGGAAAATATAACAGAAGATTCAATTTATGTTGTTGGTAATACAGTGATTGATGCATTGCTTGAGATCGCATCAAGACCGAACCGTTTTAATAAATCGTTACAGTCCATTTTCTCAAATGATCAACAAACAATATTATTAACAACCCACCGAAGAGAAAATTTACACGAATTAACAAATATCTTCGCAGCGATCAACCAATTATTACAAGAACATCAAAACATCCAAGTGTTGTTTCCAATCCATAAGAATCCTCAGATTCGTAAAACAGTATATGATTTCTTTCAAACTAATGAACGGATTCATTTGATTGAACCTTTGGACTATGAATCTTTTGTACAAGTCATGAAGCATTCTTACCTTGTTATCACAGATTCAGGAGGGGTTCAAGAGGAAGCACCATCATTAGGAAAACCTGTTCTCGTGGTACGAAATACAACTGAACGCCAAGAAGGAGTTGAAGCCGGAACATTGAAGTTAGTCGGTACGTCAACTAAGTCTATTTATGAGGAATGTACAACATTAATTCATGATGCTTCTGAGTATGAAAAAATGCAAAAGATTAGCAATCCTTATGGCGATGGAAACACTTCAAGAAGAATCATTGAGATTATTAAGGAGATTTCTTTAGATAAGGAAAAACAGAGGCGAATAGTTGGCATGTATTAATAGGTTCTTTACCGATTTGATAATAATTTCCTATGATTGAAAAAAACTCTATAGAATAGTTTCGGCTATTCTATAGAGTTTACATTTATATATCAATCCGACCAAGCACAACTTAAATACCTGGTAATGGTGGTAGTAGTGATCCTTCCATTTTGAACCATTCAATCGCTTTAGGCGGAATAGCTAATTGATCTAATCTATTTTCGACAGATGTTTCTATTTCATCGGCTCTGTCTTCACGAATTTTTTTCGTAAATTCTGGTTCTATAAGAGCAGCTCGTCCAATGGCAACAATATCACCGTGGTTAAGTGCTTCCAACGCGTCATCAGCCGTAAAAACATTAGATACAATAATTACTGGACAACGATTATTAACGACTTCCTTAACAAGCTCACCATAAGATTTATCAGAACCCTCTGGTCCTACTGCATAACCAGTGAAAACTGACACATGGATATAGTCTACTTGCTCACTAACGACCTTTTCAACGAGTTGCAGTGCTTCATCGATATGGTATCCAACATTTTCACCATGAATCTCTTCAGGTGAGATCCGGTAACCGACAATAAAGTCTTGCTTACCACTTTCTTTTACGACTCTTTGTACTTCTTTCAAAACCGCTAGTGGGAACGCCATGCGTTTTTCTAATGTTCCGCCCCATTGATCGGTACGACGATTAGAATAGGCAGAGAAGAATTGCTGTAATAAATAGTGGTTCGCACCATGAACTTCTACCCCGTCAAATCCTGCTTGAATTGCCCGCTTAGTGGCTCGACCAAAATCTTTGATTGTTTCTTCAATTTCATCTGCAGACATTTCTTCCGGTACATAATCAAGAAATGGAAATTCTACTGCACTTGGTGCGACAACTTTACCTAATTTATCATAAAGGGCTTCACGTCCAGCATGATGCAGTTGGATGACAACTTTATTACCTGCTTTTTTCGCTGTTTCTGCCAACTTCTTTAAACCTGGGATGTCTTCATCCTTTGCAATAGAAATTTGACCATCAAAACCATAGGCCATTTTATTAACATAAGCTGCCCCGGTAATAATTAACCCTGCTACATCTGCACGTTTATCGAAATAAGCTACATCTAAATCAGAGATTGTTCCATCATCATTTGCTCCCATTACTACCATTGGAGCCATTGCTGTACGATGCGGAATCGTAACGCCATTTGGTAATGTAATTGGTTCTAGTAACTTTTCATATGTTGTCATTTTTAACAACCTCCTATTATTTTGCAAATACACGTTTGTGCTTATGTTGCTACGTTTTAATTTTTTCTATTCGTTTCACGCCAAGCTTTCGAATGAAATAGGTAATTCCTAATGTTCCAATCTTTTATAGGTGTGATAAAATATGGCCAATCTAAATAGAACAACAAACAGTTATTAAATGTTAAATATCAAGCAATGGATGAATCATTATATTTTTGAACTAATAATGCCTAAGCATTCAAAAAACTTACTAAGAAATAAAAGGAGGTAATCATGAAACAAGACCGGAAAGTTGTCCTCTTTATTGCTATGAGTCTAGATGGATATATTGCCGAAAAAGATGAGTCCCTTGATTGGCTCTTCAAAGTTGATGGTGAAGGAGATAATGGTTTTTCTGATTTTTAAGAGGCGATTGATACGTTAATAATGGGTAAGCCCAGATACGATTGGCTCATTGATCAACGTTTAACCGAATTTCTCTCTCAAGATAAAACATGCTATGTATTTACGAGGTCAGTCACACCTAAAAGAACCGAAGATGTAATGTTTGTTCAGGAAAATGTCTCGGATTTTATTAACGATTTAAGAAAACAATCCGGAATGAATATTTGGCTAGTTGGAGGTGGTGATCTACTTTACTCATTTATCCAAGAAAATTTAATCGATGAGATGATGATCACCATTGCACCGACCATTATTGGGAACGGGATACCCCTATTTAAAAAAAGTAACAATCAAGTCAATCTAACTTTAATCGATACAAAACAGTATAATCAATTTATCACCTTACATTACAAAGTAAACAATTAGTCAATCCTGGCACAACATGTTATTTACCGAAGCTAATTTTAAGTCAGGAGATTTTGTCAACTTCTAAAACATATTAATGCAGGCGTTGGTCACGATCCGTGACCTTTTTCAGCCTGCTTCCTCACCTTATTACACATGTTTTATAAATATGCCCTAATCTAATTTGACCTTCGTATTTAGTCTTCCTATCTACATTGATCATGTAATCAATCATTTCTGAACATCAAGCTCTATTTATTTCTTAACTTTGTGATCATCGGACTAATTTGCTGATAGATATCAGTAATTTGTTGAACAGTCTCACCTATTTTCTCTAAATCATAATTCCCCTCCGAAGTTTTAAACATGGCCAATAAATTGTCCTTTGTTGTTTTTGGCTGAACTTGATGATGATGTTGTGGTGTAAATAATGAATATAAATGCGGTGGCCGTGGCCGATGCGGAGGATACTGGGGTCTCATTTGAAACATAACATGCACCTCCCTGTCTACAAAGCTGTTATATGTTATTCAAACTAGCTATTTTTGAAAAGGTACATGTCACGATTTAGCGGATAATCATAGAACTAATAAGATGTTCATCATACTATACTGTAAAATAGCTGATCTGGAGGTGGAACATTGACTGTCATTCAAACAGATGAATGGTTGCTTGATTCTTGGGACGATCCCTTGCAGTTATGTGAAAAATTGAAGCCTTATTTTACAAAAGCATCGGCTGACGATATTTATCACCATCTTATGATGCATGGGATGTATGATTCATTAGCTGATGGTGAAAAGTTTATTAAGCACATGCAAAAACAGCAACTATGGAATATTGTTCAAAAAGAATCCCAATCATTAATAAAATTGTGGAATGGACCAAAAGTGCCGATATTTATTTTTCCCTCAGATGTTTATAATCGTAAATTACAACGTCAATTTAATGGTCATGCTGGTTTAGCTTTTAACGATAAATTATTTCTTTTTGTCTCAAATAGTATTTCTAACAATGAAATAAAAGCACTGTTAACTCATGAATACAATCATATATGTCGCTTAACAAAACATCGAAAAAAAGAACGAGATTACGTTCTCTTAGATACGATTATTTTGGAAGGTTTAGCTGAGTGTGCTGTGTTAGAACATCTAGGTGAAGAATATATTGCTAAGTGGACTTCCTATTATGATGAAGATCAACTCGAAAACTTATGGCAGCGACTGATTTTCCCCACACGTAACATACCAATTAATCATCAAAAACATCACGATCTGTTATATGGGTTACAATTTTATCCGTCAATGGTTGGTTATTGTGTCGGTTATTATGTAGTAAAAAAGTTTCTTCACGAAAACAACATGACAACGAAAGATGCACTCACCCTTCCTTCTCACACCATTGCAAACTTAGAAGAAGAGGAATAAATGAAGTTTCAGCTTCTACACAGAAAAAACAGACGGAAACATCTCCGTCTGTTCCATTTCTTTACCAAAATACAAGGGGAATAAGAGCAATAGCAATAATAGTTCCTAATGCGATCCGATAGGGCCCAACTCCACGCCCATATCCACCAAATCCTCCATAACCACCGAAAAAACCAGAAGCAAATCCACCTAAGCGTTGATTACGAGGATTAGGTCGAATAAACACAGAATGATGATCGACATGATCAATCACACCTCTATGAATGATTCCATCTCGGGTTCTAATTCTAACCGCCCTGCCTCGATTCTGGTGACACAAATTTCGATACTTCGTCACTGACATATGTTCACCCCCATTAAACTGCACCATACGCTATTGTATGAATCGATTCAAAACTCGTAAGGGATATTTGTGCTGGGGCTTTTGTGGAATCATTCATTTAGTTTTTGAACTACATCAATCTATTTTTATGATTCATATAACTTAGTGTTAAATTCAGTGATAAAAAATACTCTCTTATCGACGAACTAAATAAGCCATCGATAAGAGAGTAAAATTTTCATTACTTATATTTAATTAAAAAGTAGTTTCTTCGTCCTCTTCTAATGATCGTAAATTGATCTTCCATCCGATCTTCAGCCGTAATCACGTGTTCAATATTTTGATTACGATCTCCATTAATGTAGATGGCACCATTCTTAATATCCTCTCGGGCTTGACGCTTTGATGATGAGATCGATGCATTAACAAGGAGATCTACTAATGGAATATCTGTTTTTTCCGTTTCATAAGTTGGCACATCTTTAAAGCCTTGTTCAATATCTGCTGTTGTTAATTGTTTCACGTCACCACTAAACAATGATTGGGTGATCTTTTCCGCTTGCTTTAACGCTTCAGGACCGTGGACAAAGGTAGTCATTTCTTCAGCTAATCGTTTTTGCGCCTCGCGTTTACCAGGATTTGTCGCTACTTGTTCTTCTAAATAAGCAATTTCTTCCTCATCTAAAAATGTAAAGTATTTAATAAATTTAATTACATCACGGTCATCGGTATTAATCCAAAACTGGTAAAACTGGTAAGGTGTTGTTTTTTCTGGATCCAACCAAACAGCGCCTCCGGCTGTTTTTCCAAATTTAGTCCCATCTGCTTTTGTGATGAGCGGAACTGTAAGACCAAAGACTTTAACTTCTTCGTCTTCATTTTCACGAGAACGACGAATATATTCCATTCCCGCCGTGATATTCCCCCACTGATCACTACCGCCAATTTGTAATGTACAATTTTCTTGTTCATATAAATTGTAAAAATCATAGGATTGAAGCAACATGTAACTAAATTCGGTATAAGTAATCCCTTGCTCAATTCTAGCTGATACTGATTCTTTTGCTAGCATGTAATTAACGCTAAAATGTTTACCCACATCCCTTAGAAAATCAATGTAGCTAATTTCCGACAACCAATCATAATTATTGCGGATAACTACCCCTTGTTGTTCTTCATCATCGACGCCCAGAAGTCTCTTTAACTGTTCTGTTAGTTTTTCACTGTAATAATGAACGACCTCGGCAGTATTTAACGAACGCTCACTCGTTCTACCACTCGGATCACCGATCATTCCAGTCCCACCACCAATTAAGGCGATCGGCTGATGTCCTGCTTGCTGGAATCTTTTTAGCATTGTAATTGGTAATAAGTGACCAATATGCAAACTATCAGCCGTTGGGTCAAAACCACAATAGAGGGTTACTTTATTTTCCGCCAGGTGCTTTCTTAGCCCATCTTCATCTGTTGTTTGTTGAATAAGACCTCGACTTTCTAAATCCTGAATAATATCCATCTCTCAACACTCCTTCTTATCCTTAATTATAAAATCGAAAAAACCTCATCCCTTTAGTACAGAAAGGGACGAGGTTCTGCTCGCGTTACCACCCTTGTTGCATGAAATAGATTCATGCCACTTTGGATTCATATCGATGTTGCCACCGTTGACTTAATGCGTCAATAGCTCCGGACCGTAATTCGCTGGTAAATATTTATTAGCTTGCACCAACCGCTAACTCTCTAAAAAAGGGATTTACACAGCTACTTCATTCCTTCATCGCCTAAATATGTACTTTGAAACTATCATATGCATTTTTAGAAAAAAATGCAATTATTTTCATCTACATATATACCCCCTATTTTAAGCTTGTGATATAATAGGTGAGGAAGTTTAGGAGGTATTATTGCATGTTTAGACAATGGCTCCAACAAAGAAAACAAAATAAACAAGCAAAGGATAAAACCGGCAATATTCAACGTACCTTTAGAATTATCTATGACATAATTTGGAACGTTATTTTATTTTTCCTCATATTAGGTTTTATTGGTGGATTTTTCGTCGTAGGAATTGGTGCTGGCTATTTTGCCTCATTAGTAAAAGACGAAGAGCTACGTAGTGCCGAAGATTTTGCTAATGATATTTACAACTACGAAGCAACATCAAAGTTGTATTTTGCCGACAATATTTATCTTGGCGATGTGAGAGCTGATTTACATCGTGAAGAAATAACACTTTCAGAAGTATCAGAGACCTTAATTCAAGCAGTGATTGCAACGGAAGATGAGTACTTTTTAGAACATAAAGGTGTTGTTCCTAAAGCAATTATTCGAGCATTGTATCAAGAAGTGACCAATGCAGATTTAAAAACGGGTGGAAGTACATTAACCCAGCAATTAATTAAGAACCAGATCTTAACAAATGAAGTTTCCTTTGAACGAAAAGCAAAAGAAATTCTTCTCGCCCTTCGGATGGAACATTTCTTTGATAAAGACGAAATCCTCGAAGCATATTTAAATGTCATTCCTTATGGACGGGAAGCATCGGGAAGGAATATTGCTGGTATTCAGACAGCTGCTCAAGGTGTTTTTGGTGTCAATGCTGATGAAGTCAACTTACCGCAAGCTGCCTATCTAGCTGGCTTACCCCAGAGTCCTTCTGCTTATACACCGTTCAAAAGTACAGGTGGTCTCAAAAGTGAAGAAGGATTGCAGCCTGGTTTGCAACGTATGAAAGTAGTTTTAAAGCGAATGTATGATTTAGAGTACATTACGAAAGAAGAATATGAAGAAGCACTAGCATACGATATTGTCGCTGATTTTATTGAAGAGAAAGCAAGACCAATTGAAAAATACGGTTACGTTATTGATGAAATTCAAGAGGAAGCAAAAGACATATTATTTAAGATGTTAGTAGAAGAAAGTGCTTATTCAATGGAAGATGTAGAAAATGATGAAGCATTAAAAGAACAGTTTGAAATTCTGGCTAATCGTGAACTACGTACAGGTGGCTATCATATCCATTCAACAATTGACAAAGAAATTTATGATGCCATGCAACAGGTAGTCAAAGAATATCAAGATTACGGACCAGATCGAACGCTTATCATTACCGACGAAGAAACTGGTGAAACAATTGAAAAAATTGAACCTGTTCAAGTCGGCGCATCTCTCATAGAGAATAGTACTGGTAGATTGATTAGTTTTGTTGGTGGTAGAGAATATAGTTTAGACAATGAGTGGAATTATGCTACCAAAGGTTTACGTCCTAATGGTAGTACAATGAAACCATTATTGGTTTACGCACCAGCGATGGAACTAGGTTATCTCCAACCTGGAAGTCCCGTTGATGATTCGACGAATGTTTTTGATAATCCAGGTTCGGATCCATGGGTAGTTGGGAACTTTGTCAAAGGTAGACAATACGGTATTATTTCAGCAAGAGAAGCCTTAGCGAGATCCCATAATATTCATGCAGCTAAAGCTTATATGGAAATTATTTCAGAAAAGCCTGCCGAACTATTTTTAGACAAAATGGGTTTTTCAAGTTTAAAGGATGACTATCCTAACCCATCACTATCACTTGGCGGTGCGAAATATGGGGTAACTGTTGAAGAAAACACCAATGCTTTTGCAACATTTGGTAATTATGGTCAATTTGTTAAAAGTTATATCATCGAAAAAATAACCGATCAAGATGGCAATATTGTTTATGAGCATGAACCAGAACCAGTTGAGGTTTTCTCACCGCAAACAGCTTACTTAACGATTGATATGATGAGGGATGTTGTCCAAAGAGGTACCGCAACCTTTATCAACTCACAACTTAAACACCGAGGTGTTGACTGGGCTGGTAAAACTGGTACATCTAATGATTTTGAAGATGCATGGTTTGTCGGCTTAAATCCAAACGTCACCCTTGGCATATGGATTGGATACGATACACCATATGATCTACAGAAGTCTTGTCAGGGTTGTTCCTTAACATACAGTCAACGGGCCAATAAACTTTGGGCTCAGTTAATCAATGTGGCGGGCGATATTAACCCAGAACTAATCGTTCCAACTAAAAAATTTGAGCGTCCTGAAGGAATTGTCAGTCGTAGTATATGTGCTATTTCAGGAATGTTACCGTCCGACTTGTGTAAACGTATTGGCCTAGTAAGGACAGATATATTTAACGCAAAATATGTTCCTACCGAAGTAGATGATAGTTTAATAGAAGGCTCATATGTTTTAGTCGATGGTCAAGCAGTTATTGCAGGACCGAATACGCCAGAGGAATTTGTCCAAGGAGATGGCGTCGTCTTTAATCCTGAATTCCTGAAACGAAAAGGCTATGACAAATTAGATGATTTATCAATCCTCTTCCCTAATACGCAACGAGAGTTGTGGGAAAAAATAGGCATCCCAAGTAGTGACCTTGGCGAAGCGCTTGAAGATGATGGTGCCGCACCAAAAGCACCAACAAGTCTAAAAGCTTCTGGTAATAAACTAACATGGAATAAATCTTCTAGTTCAGATGTGGTTGGTTATCGAATCTATTACGCTTCAGAACCTGATGGTAAATTTGAAGTGATCGGTACTACCACCAAGACAGAAGTTAATTTCACCGGTAATCGTGCCGTCTTCTATGTAACTGCAGTCGATTACTTTGGCTTAGAATCTGAACCATCTAATGAGATAATCGTTGGTAAATTTACAGATCCTGATGATAAAGATGAAAAAGATGATAAAGATAAAGGTAAGAAAAAACCAAAAGATCGAGGTAAAGATAAACATAAACACGATCAGGATCAGCACCAAGATCAACGAAATGGTAATGACAATGACAATTCTAACAACAATTCACAAAAAGATAATAACGGCAATACAACAAACATTGAAGGAAACGAAGAAGAATAAATAATAAAACAAAAGTACCAAACTATGATGAATAATCGTAGTTTGGTACTTTTAATTT
>CALAMD010000129.1 GCA_937925695.1 uncultured Bacillaceae bacterium
TATTAGGTGAAGAACAGTGACAAAAAAATATATGTTACGAAATACGATGTTAGATCTATTGATCCGCATTGATCGTGATGGTGGCTTCAGTCATCTTGTGATAGACAATGAAATTAAGCGGCGAAATATCAAATCCCAAGACCGGTCTTTATTAACTGAAGTCGTCTATGGAACGATAGAACGGAAACTAACGTTAGATTTTTGGTTAAAACCATTTATTCAAACAAATAAAAAGTTAGATAATTGGGTAAAGATGTTACTACAAATGTCACTGTATCAAATGTTCTTTTTGGATCGCATTCCTGCCCATGCCGTCATCCATGAAGCAGTTGAAATAGCCAAAGAAAGAGGCCACCAAGGCATTGCTTCATTCGTGAACGGTGTATTACGTAATATTCAACGTAAAGGAGTCAGAGATCCTAAAGAAATTAATGATCAAGTTCAACGTTTGGTCATTGAAACGAGTCATCCTCAGTGGCTTGTTGAACGTTGGATCAAACACTATGATTTTACAACTACTAAAAACATGTGCTTTGCAAATATAGAAAAAAAGTCAATTTCTGTTAGGATACAACCTCTTAAGATAAGCCGATCAGAAGCAATGACAAGATTATCAGATCAAGGATTTGAAGTCAGACCATCATTGTTTTCCAAGCAAGGTATTATCATTGAGAAGGGAAATATCCTTGAATCTCCCTTGCTAAAAGAAGGCATGTTAACGATTCAAGACCAAAGTTCAATGTTAGTAGCTGAAATGCTTCAACCACAGCCAGGGATGAAGGTCCTTGATGCTTGTAGTGCACCAGGTGGGAAAGCAACCCATATTGCGGAAAAAATGCAAAACGAGGGAAAAGTTTATGCTTATGATATCCATCAAAAAAAAATCCGCTTGGTTACTCAACGGGCTGATCAACTAGATTTAACTATTATTGATGCAAAACAAGGTGATGCTCGTAAATTACAGGATTTTCATGAACCGGAAAGTTTTGATCGTATCTTAGTAGATGCCCCGTGCTCAGGACTTGGTGTGATCAGGAGCAAACCAGAAATTAAATATCAAAAAAGTTTAACAGATATCAAACGTTTGGCTACGATACAACTTGATATATTGCGTCATATTGCCCCACTCCTCAAAGAGGGTGGTAAGCTAGTTTATAGTACATGTACTGTAGATGTAGCGGAAAATGAAAACGTCGTGAAAAATTTTTTACTTGAACATAGTGAATTTAATATTGATCAGGAATTTTTCACCGCTTTGCCTGAAGCATTGAGACAGTATAAAGGGATAAGTGAATATGGCTTACAAATATTCCCCCAAAGCTTTCAATCTGATGGATTTTTCTTGACAAGGATGATAAAAACAAGCAAAACAAGATCCTAGTCGTTTTATGTAGTGATACTTTTTTTTAGTAAATGAGGTGATGGGATGAAGGCACAATTCTTTACTGATCGTGGTTTAGTAAGGAGTCATAATGAAGATTCTGGTGGGGTGTATTATCACGAAAATGGGCATCTTTTAGCTATTATTGCTGATGGTATGGGCGGCCATCGGGCAGGAGACATCGCTAGTCAAATGGCTGTTTCACTCATGAAGGAGCATTGGTACGAAAGCGAGACGTTTTCCACACCAGAAGAGGCAGAAAAATGGCTTCTTGAAACATTACAGAAGGTGAATGAAGAAATATATCACCAAGCACAAAATGAAGAAAATTATGCCGGTATGGGTACGACAGTCGTTGTCACGATTACGACCGAGGAGTTTGTAACAATTGCTCATATAGGGGATAGCCGCTGTTATCTTTTTAATGAAAATGGTTTTCAGCAAATAACTGAAGATCATTCATTAGTCAATGAGCTTGTACGATCAGGACAAATTTCACAGGCAGATGCCGAATTTCATCCACGTAAAAACATTGTCCTAAAAGCCCTAGGGACTGAAGAGAAAGTAACTGCAGAGGTACAAAGTATTTGTTGGGAGCAGGGGGATAAATTATTACTTTGTACAGATGGTTTAACAGATAAAGTCACCAATGAAGAGTTATCTGAATATATCAGTACAATGCGTGACTTATCAGAAACAGCTAACGAATTAATCCATTTAGCCAATGATAGAGGCGGAGAAGACAATATTTCTGTCATTATTATTAATCACGAGTCATCTGAAAAGGCGGGTGAACATTGATGCTAGCAGGTCACCTATTAAATGATCGCTACCGAATTAAAAAAAGAATAGGCGGCGGTGGGATGGCTAATGTTTATTTAGCCGAAGATCTGATCCTGCAACGAGAAGTGGCTATTAAAGCGTTAAGAGCAGAATATGCCAATGATGAAGAATTTATCGCACGATTTGATCGTGAAGCCCAAGCAGCTACTAGCTTATCCCATCCAAATATAGTTAATATTTACGACGTAGGTGAAGAAGATCATATTCTCTACATGGTTATGGAATATGTCGACGGCTTAACGTTAAAGCAATATATTCAAAAGTATAGTCCGATTGACGTCCATGAAGCTTTAGACATCATGAAACAAGTCACTTCTGCTATAGCTCATGCTCATGCACATGACTTTGTTCATCGAGATATAAAACCACAAAATATTTTAATTGATACATATGGAAATGTAAAAGTAACCGATTTTGGGATTGCTGTTGCCCTTAGTGCGACTTCTCTTACCAAAACAAATGCGGTGTTAGGTTCTGTACATTACTTATCACCTGAGCAGGCAAGAGGAGGGATGGCGACAAAAAAATCTGATATTTATTCTTTGGGTATTGTTTTGTTTGAATTGTTAACAGGTCGGTTACCCTTTTCGGGTCAAACACCTGTATCGATTGCTTTAAAACATTTACAATCCGAAACACCATCGATCAGACAATTTAATCCAGATATTCCTCAAAGTGTAGAAAATATTGTGTTAAAAGCCACAACGAAAGATCCTTTTCATCGATTTGAAACAGTTTATGAAATGGAGGAAGCAATTGAATTTGCTTTTCATCCTGATCGTTTGCATGAAGAAAGATATGAACCACCAGTTGAAGTCGGTGAAGAAACCAAAGCTATTCCGATTATTACGGATACAAATTTGGAAGCAAATCAAAATCAGGATACGATTATTCATCAGCCAAATGTAGCAACGAAGAGATATCCAAATCAGGACAATCGTAATGTTGACGAGCCACCAAAACCTAAAAAGAAGAAGAAATGGTGGATAATAGCGACGGTATTTTTTGTTTTATTAAGTTCCATTGGTTTAGCCATTTTTCTAATTCCAGGACTATTAAAACCGAATGAAGTAGTCATTCCTGATGTGATTGATTTACCTTATGAAGAAGCTGTTGAAGTATTAGCAGAAGCTAATTTACAAGATGAGATGGAATTTGTATTTTCTGATGAAATTGAAGCAGACCACGTTGTTCAAACAGATCCACGAGTAGGGCGAACAGTGGTTGAGGGCTCAACGGTAACGCTATATGTCAGTCAAGGCAAAGAAACGACTACATTTCAAAATTATGAAGGGCGAGACTTTCAACAAGTAAAAAGATTGTTAACTGACCTTGGTTTTGAGGACATTTTAGTGTATGAAGTATATTCGGATTTACCAGTTGGCCAAATCATTACGCAAATCCAACCTGAGCCTGATAGTGAAGTTGTCCCAAGTGAGACTCAAGTGATATTTGAAGTCAGTGTTGGTCCTGAGACAGTCAGCTTATCAGATCTCAAACAAATGACAGAGCAAGAGGCAAAGGATTATTTAGACAGTCGTGGATTGGTGATGAATAAAATTGAAGAACATTCTAATGATGTAGATGAAGGTCGAGTGATCCGGCATCATCCTGAAGCTAATACACCATTAGAAATTGGTAGCACAGTTGATGTCTATATTTCTACTGGCCCAGAACCATTACCACCTGTTTCACATTATGTAACCTTTACTGTCCCATATACATTACCTGTTGATGCTGAGGAAGAGCAGGCTGTATTTATCTATGTTGAAGATATGAATCATTCTATGACAGAAGTTTTTGCAGAAGACTATATCACCGAAGATACCCAATACACATTAACGTTAACGATAGCCCCTGAGTCTACGGCTTCTTATAAAGTAATTACCAATGACCAAGTCATCATTGAGAGATCAATTGCTTATGAGGAAGGTGAATAAATGAAAGAAGGTCGAATCATCAAGGCCCTCAGTGGTTATTATTATGTGCAAACAGATGAAAAAATCTATGCTTGTAGAGGAAGAGGCGTATTTCGAAAAAAGAACATCCAACCTTTAGTCGGAGATTTTGTTGTCTTTCAAATAACCGATGAGGAAGAAGGTTATATACAAGAAATTAAACCACGGACGAATGAATTAATGAGACCGCCTATTGCTAATGTGGATCAAGCGATTATTGTGACTTCGGCAAAAATGCCTGATTTTAGTCCGTTGCTACTCGATCGTTTTCTCGTTTTAATTGAAGCGAACCAGATTCAACCGGTAATATTTATTACTAAAATGGATCTAACGTCGGCAGATGAAACCGAAGTCATGAATAAATATAAAGTTGCCTATGAAAGAATCGGTTATCCAGTTGAATTGCTTACTGTAGTTGATCAAAAGTTTGATCAATCACAAGTACAACCATATTTAGCCAATAAAGTGACGGTTATTGCCGGTCAGTCTGGTGTCGGTAAAACATCGTTATTAAATGCATTAAAGCCTGATCTGTCTATGGAAACCAATCCTATCTCAAAGAGTCTAGGTCGGGGAAAACATACGACTAGACATGTAGAATTAATCGAGATAAATAATGGTTTAGTTGCTGATACTCCAGGTTTTAGCTCATTAGAATTACATGATATTGAATTAGAAGAATTAGGTAACTGTTTTCCAGAGATAAAAAGTCGTAAACACAAATGTAAATTTCGTGGTTGCCTCCATTTAAGAGAACCGAATTGTGCAGTGAAATTCGCATTAAGTCAAGGGGAAATTGAACAGTTCCGTTATGAAAACTATGTACAATTTAGTGAAGAAATACAATCTAGAAAGCCGAGGTATTGATAATGATAAAAATAGCACCATCAATATTATCTGCTGATTTTGCTAAATTAGGAGAGGAAATAAAAGACGTTGAAAAGGGTGGAGCAGACTATATCCATGTTGACGTCATGGATGGTCACTTTGTGCCAAACATGACGTTAGGTCCGCTCATAGTTGAATCGATTCGGCCGGTAACAAATTTACCGTTAGATGTTCATTTAATGATTGAAAACCCAGATCAATATATCCCAATGTTTGCCAGTGCCGGTGCTTCAATTATATCGGTACATCAAGAAGCATGTATTCATTTACACCGGACAATTCAATTAATTAAGAGTACGAATACGAAAGCAGGAGTTGTAATCAATCCAGGTACGCCACCAGAAATGATTAAAGAAGTGTTGCCAGATATTGACTTAGTCTTGGTAATGACAGTTAATCCAGGCTTCGGTGGGCAATCATTTTTACCTCATACCCTGAAAAAAATAGAAACGATAGCCGCCTGGCGTGATAAATATGAATTGTCATTTGAAATAGAAGTCGATGGTGGTGTGAATCGCAAAACAGCGAAATTATGTACAGATGCTGGCGCTAATGTTTTAGTTGCTGGTAGTGCGGTATTCAATCATTCTGACCGAGCTAAAGCTATTCAAGAAATTAGATTAGCAACACAAAGTACGGAGCAATTAGGATGACGAAAATTGGTATTGTTGGTAGTGGTCCAGAGCAATTAATTCCAGATCTTCACGATTATAAAAATAAAATTGACATATGGATCGGTGCAGATCGCGGAGCAGCGACGTTACTTAACCAGCAATTAACAATTGATTATGCAGTTGGTGACTTTGATTCCATCGATGAGCAAACGTTAGCGACCATTCAACTATCAGCTTATCAACTAAAAAAGTTTCCCGTTGAAAAAGATGAAACAGATTTAGAAATTGCGATTCATTTAGCCCTATCATTAAAGCCTGATCATGTATACTTATTCGGAGTTACTGGTGGACGGTTAGACCATGAACTGATTAATATTCAATTATTATCCACTTTTTTAAATCATCAGGTCAACGCGAAAATCGTTGACAAGCATAATGTGATTGAGTTAAAGTCACCAAATCGTTATGAAGTACAAGCAGAAAAATTATATCCTTATATTTCATTTGTTCCCCTTACGCCAACAGTCAAAGGATTAACTTTACAAGGCTTTTATTATCCCTTAGAAAATAAAGATATTACCTGGGGATCAACCCTTTGTATCTCAAATAAGCTTCTTGGAAATTATGGTACTTTTTCATTCAATGAAGGCATACTATTATTAATAAAGAGTCGAGATGTAAACCATAATCCGATTCCAACGTAGTTTGTTTGTATTTAGAGGAGGGGGACCAGTGAAATTTTATACGATTAAACTCCCGAGATTTCTTGGTGGCTTTGTGCGTATTATTATTGGAGTATTTAAGAAAGAAAAGTGAGCGGCATCATGCTTTTGTCATTTGTTTGACAGAAGCACATTTTTTTAGGTGGATGGATTTCTCTAAGGTAAAATCAAAAAATAAAAGCACCCTTCTTTTTTGGATAGGGTGCTTTTTGGCTTATTAAGTATTTATGTTTTTGATCAGAATAATTATACTCGTTCAACCTTACCAGATTTTAGTGCACGAGCTGAAACATAAACCCGTTTTGGTTTTCCATTTACCATGATACGTACTTTTTGGACATTAGCTTTCCACTTGCGCTTCGTAGCATTTAACGCGTGGGAACGATTATTACCTGTCCGTGTTTTACGACCAGTAATGACACATTTTCTAGCCATGGGAAATCCCTCCTACTCTATCTTTTGCGTCAATTGTACTCAATAAACTTACCATAAATTCACTTAAAATGCAATGAATATTTTTATCACGTTAATTGCATATGTATGAAAATTTATAATTTTTATGATTTAGGTTAAATCTTGACAGAAATGAAGGATTCCTTCATTCTAATTATGGGTAACGATAATTTAATAATTGATGTGTACTGTTTTTTACCTCTCGAATGTAGTAAAATGTCCTTATAGAAAAGGTATAAAGGAGGATCTTGATGACGATTGAGCTGAATACAAAAGCTGGGCAAGTAACAATTACCAATGAAGTAATTGCGACGATTGCTGGCGGTGCAGCCGTTGAATGTTACGGAATTGTGGGTATGGCATCAAAAAGTCAAATTAAAGATGGCTTTGCTGAAATAATTGGTAAAGAAAATTACTCACGGGGAGTAGTCGTCAGACAAGAAGATGATAGTCTGCATGTAGATATGTATATTATTGTTAGTTATGGTACAAAAATTTCTGAAGTAGCTCATAATGTTCAATCACAAGTAAAATATAAACTCAATCAATCACTAGGTCTAGAGGTTGATTCGGTAAATATTTATATTCAGGGCGTCCGAGTGTCCAAAGATTAACCTGTGATGATGATAGAGGAGGAAGTATAGTGACCTTACAAACGTTAGATGGCCAAACATTAGCGGCTATGGTACGCGCAGGAGCACACCATTTAACGAACAATGTAGAACACATTGATGCTTTAAATGTGTTTCCAGTACCAGACGGCGATACCGGAACAAATATGAATTTATCTATGACCTCTGGCGTACAAGAAGTTAAAAATGTCAATAGTAATCGTGTGTCAGATGTAACCGAAGCTTTTTCAAAAGGCTTGTTAATGGGAGCAAGAGGAAATTCAGGTGTTATTCTCTCCCAACTGTTTCGTGGTTTTGCTAAAGGCGTAGAAAACAAAGATACGATTAATTGTCAAGAATTTGCCCATGCTTTAGATATGGGGGTTAAAACAGCTTACAAAGCTGTGATGAAACCAGTTGAAGGTACTATTTTGACAGTCGCTAAAGATGCTGCTAAACAAGCAGTAACCATTGCTAGAGATGAAACTGACCTGATCGTATTGATGGAAAAAGTACTAGAAGAAGCGAAAGCGTCATTAAGACGTACTCCAGAACTATTACCAATTTTGAAAGAAGTTGGTGTTGTAGATTCTGGTGGTCAAGGCTTAGTTACTATTTATGAAGGATTCTTAGCATCATTAAAAGGTGAAGAATTGCCTGAACAAGGTGCTCATGCAGTTGATATGGAAGATATGATCAATGCGGAGCATCACAAAATTGCACAAGACTTTATGGATACGTCAGAAATTGAATTTGGCTACTGTACTGAATTCATGGTTTCCTTTGAAGACGAAAAGTTAGCCAAACATCCATTTTCCGAAGAAGATTTTCGGTCAGAGTTAAGTGAACATGGTGACTCATTATTAGTTATTTCAGATCATGAAGTAGCAAAAGTACACATTCATACGGAGTACCCTGGTAATGTGATGAATATTGCACAAAAATACGGTAGTTTAATCAATATTGATATTGAAAATATGCGTCAACAGCATTCGGCCATCGTTGACAAACCACAAGATGTTGAAACAAAAACAGAGAAAGCTGATTACGCAATCGTAACGGTTGCCCTTGGATCTGGGATTAAGGAATTATTTGAAAGTCTTGGTGCCACAGTCGTTATTGAAGGTGGACAAACAATGAATCCAAGTACCCAAGACATTACGGATGCGATCAAACAAGCGAATGCTCATCAAGTGATCATTCTCCCGAATAATAAAAATATTATTATGGCGGCAGAACAAGCAGCTGAAATTGCCGAAGAGGATGTAAAAGTTGTGGAAACTAAGACCATACCTCAAGGAATTAGCGCACTGTTAGCATTTCACCCAGATGCTAGTCTTGAAGAAAACTATGATGCGATGTCATTTGCTATGTCAAGCGTAAAAACAGGACAAGTTACATATGCTGTGAGAGATACGCAAATTAATGGCATGACAATTGAAAAAGGTAACTTTATGGGAATTGCCGATGGCGACATTAAATCTTCCCATCAGGATAAAACTGAAACCGTTAAATTATTGTTACAAGAACTCATTGATGATGAGGATGAAATTCTAACAATTATCTACGGTGAAGACGTAGACGAAGAAGATGTAGATGAACTCATCGATTATATAGAAGAAAAATATGAGGATGTCGAAGTAGAAGTATATCATGGCAAACAGCCAATCTATTCCTATATTCTTTCGGTAGAGTAACATGAAAAGCAATGGTCACCAAATATGGCCATCGCTTTTTTTATGTCTTCCGTTTGAGCTTGTATCAACAAATGAAAGACTTATGATCGACTTGTTCGCTTTCTTCGGGTAATGACGTAGCTTTCGATCGTATCTCATTCGATTTAAACTGGAAAAAAACAATTTGTTCATGTATCGTTTTATTATAATCATTGTTTATGAAAGAACTCTTAGGAGTGAATAGATACATGGTAGAAGAAGGATCCATAACGAGCACAAATGATGTGCTTCAACAGTCAGTAGATCATCTAAAAGGCGTCGGAGAAAAAACCGCTCAAGAATTAGCAGCAATGAACATTTATTCTATTAAGGATTTATTAGAATACTTCCCTTTTCGTTACAATGTGTTTGAAATGAAACCCCTTCAAGCCTTAGAACATAACGAACAAGCAACTATTATAGGTCAAGTAAGTAGTGAACCAATTATTCAATTTTATGGCAGAAAAAGATCTCGTTTAACGTTCAACCTTTTCGTTGAAAACGTTACTGTTAGAGCGGTGATTTTTAATCGTCCCTTTGCCAAAAATCATATTCAACTTGGTGATAGCATCACACTGATTGGAAAATGGGATGCCCATCGATTACAAATCACTGTTCATCAATATAAAAAAGGACAACAAGATCAGCAGACTACAATTGAACCTATTTATCCTAGTAAAGGCAATATGACAACAAAACGGATTAGAAAACTAATTAAACAAGCCTATCAACAATATCATCAAGCAATTAAAGAATTTTTACCCGATTCATTTCTTCAAATGTATAAATTACCAAGGCGCAAAGAGGCAATTCAAACAATCCATGAGCCGAAAAATACAACATTACTTAAACATGCACGTAGAAGGCTAATCTATGAAGAATTTTTACTGTTTCAATTAAAACTCCACTTAGTTAAACAACAGGATCGAAACGCATATCCAGGTGTTTCTCTATCCTTCATACCTGATAAAGTGGCTTCGTTTATAAAACAATTACCCTTTACATTAACGAATGCACAACAAAAAGCATTAAAGGAAATTTTAACGGACATGAAATCACCCTATCGTATGAACCGTTTATTACAAGGGGATGTCGGTTCAGGGAAAACAGCTGTTGCAGCGATTTGTTTATATGCTAGTGTAACAGGACAAAAACAGGGTGCACTGATGGTGCCGACAGAGATATTAGCAGAACAACATGAACGTTCATTACAGGAACTTTTTCAAGGTCAAGCAAATATTGCCCTATTAACTGGGTCTATAAAAGGAAAAGCGCGAGAAGAAATTAAACAGGGCATTGAATCAGGACAAATAGATATTGTTGTTGGTACCCATGCATTGATTCAAGAAGATGTTATTTTTCATGATCTCGGGTTAGTTATTATTGATGAGCAACATCGATTCGGGGTCGAACAAAGAAGAAAACTTCGTGAGAAAGGGTTGAATCCTGATGTTTTATTAATGACCGCGACACCGATTCCAAGGACTTTAGCTATTAGCACCTTTGGTGATATGGATGTCTCGGTAATAGACGAAATGCCGAAAGGTCGACAAAAAGTAGCTACATACTGGGTTAAAGAAAATATGTTTGACAGGGTGCTAGCTTTTATTCATAAACGCGTACAAGCTGGTGAACAAGCCTATGTGATTAGTCCGCTCATCGAAGAATCGGATCAATTAGATATTCAAAATGCAATTGATCTCTATGAAAAGTTACAACAATATTATCCAGAACATATAAAAGTAGGTTTAATGCATGGAAGATTACCAAATGATGAAAAAGAACGGGTAATGGAGGATTTTGTGCAAAATAAACTACAAATCTTAGTTTCTACTACAGTCGTTGAAGTAGGAGTTAACGTACCAAATGCAACGGTGATGGTAATTTATGATGCCCAGCGCTTTGGATTGTCTCAGCTCCATCAATTACGAGGAAGGGTCGGCCGTGGAACGAAGAAGAGTTACTGTATCCTCATAGCCGATGCAAAGGGTGAAACAAGTCGAGAACGAATGAAAATAATGACAGAAACGAATGATGGATTTGAAATAGCTGAAAAGGATTTGCAATTGCGTGGGGCTGGGGATTTCTTTGGCCATAAACAAAGCGGATTACCTGATTTTAAGATCGGTGACGTTGTAGTTGATTATCGGGCGATGGAGACTGCCCGGCAAGATGCCAAAGAAATCGTTGAGCAAAATTTATTAGAACGTGATCATCAATTTTATCCGTTAAGAAATAAGCTAGCGGAGGATGCCTTTGTGCAAGAAATTATAGATTAAATGTTCACTTGCATAATTAATGTTGGTATTATATATTACTATTAGTACCAAGTCATAAAATGTAATTATTATATTGGACGGTGCCAACAAATGAGGAGAACGAAAGTAGAACGTCAACGCTTATTAAAGGAGACAATTGCCGAATCCCCTTTTATAACCGATGAAGAATTAGCCAAAAAATTTTCCGTTAGTGTGCAAACGATCCGTTTAGATCGAATGGAATTGGCCATACCGGAATTAAGAGAACGAATCAAGCATGTCGCAACAAATCGCTGGAATGAAACAGTAAAATCTTTATTATTAGAAGAAGTAATTGGGGAAATTATAGATTTAGAGCTAGATAAACGGGCAATTTCTATTTTAGATATTGGTAAAGAACATGTTTTTTCACGAACGAAAATAGCCCGTGGTCACCATTTATTCGCGCAGGCGAACTCATTGGCTGTTGCTGTTATTGATGATGAATTAGCATTAACAGCTGAATCGCAATTGAAATTTATTCGTCAAGTAAAAGAATCCGAACGTGTTATCGCGAAAGCCTATGTTGAAGGTGAAAATGAGAAGGGATTAACTGTTGTCAACGTCAAAAGTTATGTAGACAATGAACTTGTTTTTACTGGTGTATTTCACATGTTTAGAACGACAGATCATAAAGGAGAACTAAATGATGAGAATCGCAATTGATGCTATGGGTGGCGATCATGCTCCGAAAGAAATTGTTTTAGGAGCAATGGAAGCTGTAGAAAAATTAGATAATATTTCTATCACCCTTGTTGGGGATGAAACAAAAATTAAACCGTATTTAACAACGGATAAAAATATTACAGTATTACATACAACAGAAGTGATAACTAATGAAGATGAACCTGTACGGGCCGTACGAAGAAAAAAACAGGCATCATTAGTATTAATGGCCAAAGAAGTAAAAGAAGGACGGGCTGACGCTTGTATTTCAGCGGGAAATACAGGGGCTTTGATGAGTGCCGGCTTATTCATTGTCGGGCGTACACCAGGTATTGATCGTCCAGCTTTAAGTCCGACGCTTCCGACGTTAGATGGAAAAGGCTTTGTATTTTTAGATGTTGGTGCCAACGTCGATGCCACACCAAAACAACTTGTTCAGTACGGCATTATGGGCTCTATTTATGCAGAGAAAGTGAGAGGTGTAAAGAAGCCAAGAGTTGGACTGCTCAACGTTGGGACGGAAGATCAAAAGGGCAATGATTTAATGAAACGAACCTTCACCGACATGCAAGAAGCACCGATCCATTTTATTGGTAATGTAGAAGCACGGGATTTATTAGATGGAGTAGCCGATGTCGTCGTAGCAGATGGATTTAGTGGCAACATTGCTTTGAAAACCATTGAAGGAACTGCCATGATGGTCTTTTCATTATTAAAAGAAACATTCATGTCATCCGTTAAAACAAAATTGGCTGCTGGTTTAATTAAAAATGACTTACGTTCATTACGCGATAAACTGGATTACTCAGAATACGGTGGAGCAGGTTTGTTTGGCTTAAAGTCACCAGTTATTAAGGCCCATGGTTCCTCAAAACAACGAGCCATTTATAATGCCATTAAACAAGCAGGGCATATGGTAGAAAATCAAGTAACAAGTACCATTCAAGAAACAATAGAAAACATGAAAAACAGTGAGGGGTAGGGTAAATGAAGCGAGTTGCTTTTATGTATCCCGGTCAAGGCTCACAAGCAGTTGGCATGGGACGTGATTTATATGATACTTATCCTGAAGTAAAGGATTTATTCCATCAGGCAAATGACATTTTACAATATGATTTAATGAAATTAATGTTTGAAGGACCAGCAGAAGAATTAACAAAAACAGAATTCACACAGCCAGCTTTACTGTTAGTGAGTACTGCAATACATCAGCTATTAGTAAATGAAGGCATAAATCCAGTGATGACAGTAGGACATAGTTTAGGCGAATACAGTGCCTTAGTTGGTGCAGGGGTCTTGTCCTTTAGCGATGCGATACAACTTGTTGCTTATCGAGGTAAGTTAATGGAGGAAGCATTTCCAACAGGGCAAGGAACGATGGCGGCTGTATTAGGATTAGATGAAGAAGCCATTCAACAGGCTCTACTAGATCTTCCACAAGATGAAATTGTCGATATTGCTAATTTGAATTGTCCTGGTCAAATAGTGATTTCAGGAACGAAAACTGGGATAGAGCAGGCTATTCCATTACTTAATGATGCTGGTGCAAGGAGAGTAATTGAACTCAATGTTAGCGGCCCTTTTCATTCGCGGTTAATGAAACCAGCTAGTGAAAAATTTGCTAATTATATGGAACAACTTACGTTTCATGATGCATCTGTGCCAGTCTATGCAAATGTGACGGCTACACCTGTTACAAAAGGGGAAGAAGTAAAGGAATTACTCGTCAAACAGTTATATTCCCCTGTAAAATTCGCTGCTTCAATAGAAAACATGATTGAGGCCGGTGTTGACGCATTTATTGAAGTAGGTAATGGAAAAGTATTATGTGGATTAGTAAAAAAAATCAAACGCCGTCAGCAAACTTTATTTGTTCAAGATCAAAATTCTTTAGCTAAAGTTGTGGAATGGTATAAGGAGGAATCGTCATGTTAACAGGTAAAACAGCCCTTGTCACTGGAGCGTCTCGTGGGATAGGCCGAGCCATAGCCCTTGAATTAGCTACTCATGGGGCAAACGTTGCTGTCAATTATGCGGGTAGTGAAGCTCGGGCAGAAGAAGTTGTCCAAGAAATAAAACAACTAGGTCGTGAAGCCATTAAAATTCAGGCAGATGTTGCTAACACAAACGATGTTCAAGCCATGGTGAAAGAAGTCATTCAAACCTTTGGTAGCTTGGATATATTAGTAAATAACGCCGGGGTTACGAAAGATAATTTATTACTACGAATGAAAGAAGAAGATTTTGACCAAGTTATAAATACAAATTTAAAAGGTGCCTTTCTGTGCACGAAGGCAGTCGCCAGACAAATGATGCGACAAAAATCAGGCAAAATTATTAATGTCGCTTCTGTTGTTGGCGTTAGTGGAAATCCAGGACAGGCCAATTATGTGGCAGCGAAAGCAGGTGTCATTGGTTTAACGAAATCAACAGCTAAAGAACTGGCCTCACGAAACATTCTCGTCAATGCCGTTGCACCTGGATTTATTGCAACTGATATGACAGATGCCTTAACAGATGAACAAAAACAAGGGATTCTAGATTTAATTCCTTTAGCGAAGTTTGGTCAACCTGAAGATGTTGCCAAAGTTGTTCGATTCCTCGCCTCAAAGGACGCCGATTATATAACCGGCCAAACACTTCATATTGATGGCGGCATGGTGATGTAATCTAGTGTTTTAAATCTGAATCGATTATAATATTTGAAAGGAGGTGAAGGGGGATGTCAGACGTATTTGAGCGTGTAAAAGCAATCATTGTCGATCAACTCGACGTTGATGAATCAGAAGTAACGTTAGAAGCTTCATTTGTGGATGACCTTGATGCCGATTCATTAGACGTCGTTGAGCTTGTCATGGAGTTAGAAGATGAGTTCGATATGGAGATTGCCGATGAGGAAGCTGAAAAAATTACTACTGTTGGTGATGCAGTAGAGTACATAGAATCACAGTCTTAATGTGATCAAATCAGAACAGCTTTTATAACAATATCTATTTCAAAGTCTCGCTTTGGCGGGACTTTCCTACATTATAAATCAAGTTTTCCCGAGAACGGAGGAACAAGTGATGGTAGACATTAACAAAATCGAACAAAACCTCGGCATTTCATTTCAAAATCCCCAATTATTGAAGCAAGCTTTTACCCATTCATCGTATGTGAATGAGCATCCTGACAAAAAACTCGCTGACAATGAACGGTTAGAATTTTTAGGTGATGCAGTGTTAGAACTTGCTGTTTCCCAATATCTATATCAACAAGACCAAGAGAAGTCTGAAGGGGAATTAACAAAATTGAGGGCAGCTATTGTCCAGGAGGAATCCCTTTATAACTTTGCCAAATCCCTACAGTTGAATGATTATTTATTATTAGGTAAAGGTGAAGAGCTAACAGGGGGCAGGACACGTCCCTCATTGTTGGCAGATGCCTTTGAAGCGTTTCTAGGTGCATTGTATCTTGATCAAGGCTATCACGCTGTAAGGATGTTTTTAGAAAAAAATATCTTTCCTAAAATTCAAACAGGTGCTTTTTCACATGCGATGGATTATAAAACGAAATTGCAAGAAGTTGTACAACAATATAAAAACATGACGATTACATATCAAATTGTTGAAGAAAAAGGACCATCACACAACAAAGAATTTTCTGTTCAAGTTAAAATAAATGAAGAAGTTTATGGTGTGGGACATGGACGGACGAAAAAAGATGCTGAACAACTTGCGGCTAAACATGCGCTAGACATATTTAACAAACAAGCTTAAAATCAATATTATCCGTCGTTGTATTAGTATCAATTGATGTTAAAATGTATAGTGTACATGATGAAAAGTGTTTTGATCTTTTCATAGGGCTCATGGAAATGAGGAGAATGAATATGTATTTAAAACGACTAGAAAGTGTTGGTTTTAAATCATTTGCCACACGAATTACAATTGATTTTGTGCCAGGTGTTACAGCAGTAGTAGGACCGAATGGTAGTGGGAAGAGTAATATAACAGATGCGATTAGATGGGTGCTCGGTGAACAATCTGCCCGGTCGTTACGTGGTGCGAAAATGGAAGATATTATTTTCCAGGGAAGCGATACGAGAAAACCATTAAATGTAGCAGAAGTTACTTTGGTCCTTGATAATAGCGACAAATTTCTGCCGCTAGATTATGAGGAAGTCAGTGTAACCCGACGTGTTTATCGTTCGGGTGAAAGTGAGTTCTATATTAACAAACAATCGTGTCGGCTTAAAGACATTATCGATTTATTTATGGACTCCGGGCTAGGCAAAGAATCTTTTTCAATTATTAGTCAAGGACAAGTAGAGGAAATACTTAGTACGAAAGCTGAAGATCGCCGAGTGATCTTTGAGGAAGCTGCTGGTGTACTAAAATATAAACAGCGAAAAGAAAAAGCTGTATTTAAACTAACGGAAACAGAGGATAATCTCAATCGACTAAATGATATTATTTACGAAATTGAAAATCAAATCGAGCCATTAGCCCATCAATCAAAAATTGCCAAACAATACAAGGAGCAAGCTGAACAATTAAAGAAATTAGAGATCTCTGTCTTAATCGCTGAAATTGAGAAACTTCATGCCGAATGGGAACAACTCCAAGTTCAAATAGAAGAGGAACGGTTACAAGAGATCGAAATGAGCACGGCTATTCAAACGAGAGAAGCACGTTTAGCTGAAAAACGTCATGCCATGCAAAAAATTGATGAAGAAATCGAAGTGTTGCAAGAAAAGTTGTTAATGACAACCCAGCAATTAGAACAATATGAAGGCAAGAAGCAAGTTTGGCAAGAACGGTCTAGACATGTAAGCGAAAATAAAGAAAAATTAACTGCGCAGAAAGAACATACGTTAACACTGATCAACGAGTTAACGAAAGAGATGGAAACAGAAAATGATACGTTGTCCGATTTAGTAAAGCACCAACAAGCTACAACTAACAAGATTGCTACTTTACAACGAAAATTAACAACTGGTTATCAAGATATTACCGAGACGATTGAAGAACAAAAGGCAGAATATATTGAGCTGTTAAATGAACAGGCTGCCAAAAGAAATGAACAACAATCGATTCAACAACAGTTAGCTAGTATTTCTCATAAATTGCATAACCAACAGGAAAAATATGAAGCGTTAAGTCAACAATATCAAGCAAAAGAATCCGAAAAGGCCAACATATGGCAACAATATTTACAACTTGAAACAAAACTGAATAAACAAAAGCATCAAATAGATCAGTTGAAAATTGAATTACGCAACAAGCGTGAAGAATACGATATCAATCAGAAAAAATTGTATCAAGGTTATGAAATGATTACCAAACTCTCTTCACAAAAAGATATGCTTGAGGACTTACGAGATAATTATCAAGGTTTTTATCAAGGAGTTAAACATATTCTTCAAGCGCGTAAGAATAATGAATTAAGCGATATTCATGGTGCCGTTATTGAACTTATTGATGTACCTCATAAATTTTTATTAGCAATTGAAACAGTCTTAGGTGGGCAAGCCCAATATATTGTTGTGACTGATGAACGTGCAGCTCGAGCAGCGATCGGTTGGTTAAAACAAACGAACCGTGGACGGGCAACTTTTTTACCACTAGCCTCAATTCAATCGAGAAAGTTACCAACTAATATATTGATGGATTTAAAACAACACGAAGGATTTATTGGAATGGCATCAGACATGGTCCATACGAAAGATCAATATAAAATTGTCGTCGATCATTTAATTGGTAACGTTGTTATCGCCAAGACGTTAAAAGATGCCAATGAACTTTCACGGATGGTAAATAGGCGATATCGGATTGTTACCCTTGAGGGGGATGTCGTCAATCCTGGAGGATCAATGTCAGGAGGCGCAATTCGTAGAGGAAAACAATCTTTATTTACACGGGATCGAGACCTAGCAAATATTACAGAGAAATTAACGGATTATCAACAACGAACAAAAGCCTTTGAAGAAAAACTAGACAATGATAAAGAGAAAATGGCTGATCTTGAAAAGCAGATTGCCAAGCAAGAATTGGCACTGCACAACCAACAAGAAAAGCTAATTGAAATTCAAAATAATTATCAAGCTGTAGACAAAGAGCTTATCTCACTCCAAGAAAATATTACTATTTATCAACAGGATGCCTCATTATTTAAAGAAGATCAACAAGACTTACAATCCCGTTACCAATTATTAACCGAAGAGCTAAATGAGCTTAAACAAGCATTGATCAGCACACAAGATAGAATTGATCAACTAACAAAGGAAGAAAAAGAATTTACGAACAATCGAGAACAGATGCAGGAGCAATTACATCAATATGAAGTGTCATTAGCTGAACAAGATGAACGGGTAAAACATCAACGGGAAAAAATTAATCTACTCAATAAACAAATACAAGCACATCAAGATCAGTATGAACAATATGTTCAAGAGTTAAACGAAATTACTCAGTTGAGTAAGTCAGAGGAATCCATCGAATCTATCGAGCAAGTACTTGTTGAAAAAAAATCTGATCAAGAAACGTATACTCAGACTATTCAGCAAAAACGCAGTGAACGATTGCAACTGTCAAAATTGGTTGAAGATGAAGAACGGGAATTAAAAGAGGAAACAAAACAGCATGGAACAATGCTTCGCTCCTTGCAAGATAAAGAAGTAAAACTGAACAGACTTGATGTTGAACTTGATAATCGATTAACAACTTTACAATCAGAATATACCCTTACTTTTGAAAAGGCGAGATCATCCTTCAAACCAGCTGAAGAAATTGCAGTTACCAAACAAGAGATCGCTGATTTAAAGAAGGCGATTCGTCAATTAGGAACAGTAAATTTAGGAGCCATTGATGAATATGAACGGCTTCAAGAAAGATATCAATTTTTAACAAAGCAGCGGGATGATTTATTAGAAGCAAAAGAAACCTTATATCAAGTGATCAACGAAATGGATGAAGTGATGAAAAAACGCTTTAGTGAAACCTTTGATCAAGTTCAAAAGGAATTCCGTATCGTCTTTAAAGAATTATTTGGTGGCGGAAGAGCCCAACTTACGTTAACGAATCCAGATGATATGCTGGAAACGGGAGTGGAAATTATTGCCCAACCACCAGGGAAAAAACTACAGCATTTAGGCCTTTTATCCGGCGGTGAAAAAGCACTCACAGCGATTGCTTTATTATTCGCGATGTTGCGTGTGCGACCAGTACCATTCTGTGTTTTAGATGAAGTTGAGGCTGCATTAGATGAAGTGAACGTCATGAGATTTGCTAAGTATTTAAAACTTCATAGTGATGAAACACAATTTATTGTGATCACGCATAGAAAAGGTACAATGGAAGAAGCAGATGTCTTGTATGGTGTAACAATGCAAGAATCTGGTGTGTCCCGACTCGTTTCAGTTCAATTAGAAGATAGTCTAAAATTAGTGAGTTCTTAATGGGGAAAGGAATATGCACAATGAGTTTTATCGATAAATTGAAAAGTCGTTTTACCAAAAACAAACAAGAACAAAAAGTATCAGAAACTTATATAGCTGGTATGGAAAAATCACGCAAATCCTTTTCTGGTAAAATCAATGATTTAATTGCCAGATACCGTCGTGTCGATGAGGATTTCTTTGAAGAGTTAGAAGAAATTTTGATTACCGCTGATGTTGGTGTCATGACGGTAATGGATTTGATAGACGAATTAAAAATGGAAGTAAAACGACGCAATATTAAAGAAACAAATCAAGTTAAAGAAGTGATTTCGGAAAAATTAGTTGATTTATATTTTGGAGATGACAGTGAGGACATCACGACTTTAAATCTGCAAGATAATGAATTAACAGTGATTCTTGTTGTCGGTGTAAATGGTGTAGGTAAAACAACATCAATTGGAAAACTTGCCCATCAATTAAAACAAGAAGGAAAACAAGTGATGTTAGCAGCCGGAGATACATTTCGTGCCGGTGCGATTGAACAATTAGAAATTTGGGGCGAGCGAGCCGACGTTGAAGTCATTAAGCAATCATCTGGAAGCGATCCAGCAGCAGTCATATTTGATGCGATTAATGCAGCTAAGTCCCGGGGGGCTGATGTGTTAATATGTGATACAGCTGGGCGTTTGCAAAATAAAGTTAATTTGATGAATGAACTCGAGAAAATCAAACGGGTAATTGCTCGAGAAGTACCAAATGCCCCCCATGAAGTATTATTAGTATTGGATGCGACAACTGGTCAAAATGCATTAAGTCAAGCAAAAATATTTTCTGAAGTGACAAATGTATCTGGTATCGTCTTAACAAAGTTAGATGGCACGGCAAAAGGTGGTATCATTTTAGCAATTCGCCATGAATTAGGTATTCCGGTGAAATATGTTGGTCTTGGTGAACAAATGACCGACTTACAACCATTTGATGCTTATGCTTACGTATACGGATTATTTGCTGATATGTTTGATGACAATTAATTGAGGGCGTTTTTTGATCACCAGCAAATCGGTTTACAAGCTAAAAGGGTGTGAAACGAATGCTTGAAAAAACGACGAGAATGAATTATTTATTTGACTTTTATCAATCTCTTTTAACAGCAAAACAAAGGGAATACATGCAAATGTATTATTTAGAGGACTATTCCCTAGTAGAAATATCAGAACTGGCGAACGTGTCAAGACAGGCGGTCTATGATAATATTAAAAGGACAGAAACAATTCTTGAATCCTATGAAGAAAAATTAGGGTTGTATCAAAAGTATGAGCAACGAAATAAGTTATACGATGAACTAATTGAACTACTTGCTGAACGAGGCGAGAGTGACGACGAAGAAATCATGAACAAACTAAATCAACTAAAGGAATTAGGTTAGGAGGACACCTTCTATGGCATTTGAAGGATTAGCTGACCGACTGCAAAGTACGATTAAGAAAATTACTGGTAAAGGTAAAGTCAGTGAACAAGATGTGAAAACAATGGCCCGCGAAGTTCGTCTCGCTTTATTGGAAGCGGATGTTAACTTTAAAGTCGTTAAAGATTTTGTTAACCGCATTAGAGAACGGGCTGTTGGTCAAGAAGTAATGGAAAGTTTAACACCTGGACAACAAGTCGTAAAAATAGTCCAGGAAGAATTAACAGCGTTGATGGGTGGCGAAGAAAGCAAAATAGCTGTCGCCAATCGTCCACCAACCGTAATTATGATGGTCGGATTACAAGGTGCTGGTAAAACAACAACAACTGGAAAACTAGCCAATTTGCTTCGAAAAGAATACAATCGTTCCCCTCTGTTAGTTGCCTGTGATATTTACCGTCCTGCAGCTAAAGATCAACTTGAGACCCTTGGTAAACAATTGAATATGCCTGTGTTTTCGATGGGGACAGAGGCAAACCCAGTTGAAATCGCTAAACAGGCGATTGAACATGCGAAAGAAGAACATCGAGATTATGTCATTATTGATACTGCCGGACGATTGCATGTTGATCATGAGTTAATGGATGAGCTAACAGAAATTAAAGCCATCACAAAACCTGATGAAATCTTTTTAGTTGTCGATGCCATGACTGGACAAGATGCAGTGAATGTTGCGGAAAGTTTTAACGAACAGCTAGATATTTCAGGAGTTATATTAACTAAACTTGACGGTGATACAAGGGGTGGAGCTGCTTTATCCATTAAAGCTGTTACTGAAAAACCGATTAAATTTGTTGGGATGGGCGAAAAGCTCGACCAATTAGAAGTGTTTCATCCAGAGCGAATGGCTTCTCGAATTTTGGGTATGGGTGATGTATTGACCCTTATTGAAAAAGCCCAGGCTCAAATTGACGAAAAACAAGCAAGAGAACTAGAAGAAAAGATGAAAACAGCTTCCTTTACTTTAGACGACTTTTTAGAACAAATGGGTCAAGTGAGAAATATGGGACCATTAGATGAATTAATTGCGATGATCCCTGGTGCGAATAGAATGAAAGGCTTAAAAAATGTCCAATTTGATGAAAAACAACTTCTTCATATTGAAGCCATTATTCAATCGATGACAAAAATGGAACGACAAGATCCTGAAATTATTAATTCAAGTCGTAAAAGAAGAATCGCAAAAGGTTCCGGAACGTCGGTTTCCCAAGTAAATCGGTTATTAAAACAATTTAATGAAATGAAAAAAATGATGAAACAAATGACGAATATGCAACAAGGAAAACGGGGAAGAGGATTTAATTTACCCTTTATGTAAAGTTTGTAATGTAAAAACACTTTACAGATTGATTGAAGTCTGGTAAAATCTAAACTTGGTTGTAGAGAAAGGCTAACACTTTCCAAGTTACTTAATCAGTCTTCTGCATTTGTAGAACGACTTTAAAACCAATAATGACGATTAGGAGGTGCAAACATGGCAGTAAAAATTCGACTAAAACGCATGGGTGCGAAAAGAAAACCATTTTATCGTATCGTTGTAGCTGATTCACGTTCTCCACGTGATGGTCGCTCAATTGAACAAATTGGAACGTATAATCCTGTTTCTGATCCTGTTGAAGTTAAAATAGATGAAGAAAAGGCATTAGACTGGATGATGAAAGGTGCTAAGCCAAGTGATACAGTTCGTAATTTGTTTTCAAAACAAGGCATCATGAAAAAATTCCACGACCAAAAAAATCAAAAGTAAAGGTTTGTGATTATCATGAAGCTTTTAATTGAAACAATTGTCAGTAGACTCGTTGATCATCCAGAAGCTATTGTTGTTAAAACGATTGAAGAAAGTAATAAAATAGTCTATCACCTTACCGTTCATGAAGAAGATGTCGGTAAAGTGATTGGAAAAAATGGTCGGATTGCCAAAGCGATTCGAACAGTCGTTTATGCTGCAAATACTGATTCAAACAAGAGGGTCTATTTGGATATTATGTAAAGGGAGAGGGAGTTGCCTTTCCCTTTTACTATCTTGATAGAAGGTGAGGAAATACTTTTGAAAATTATTAAAAAAGTACTCATCAAACAAGTGATTACTGAAAAAAGTAGGCGACACTTAAAAGCGACCTTTCAGGAAAGAAAAAGGAAACTTGAGCAAGAATGTCAACAATTATTGTTTGAACAGCGGAAATTGCAGCGAAGATCAAGTTTTTCTAAACAAGAAATAGCCAGGAGATTCCAAAAAGAAATTGATAAACGTAAAGAACAAATGACGTTAATTGATTTTAAAATTGAACAATTGGACATGCTTGATATAGGTAGTGAAATTACAGAAACAGAAGTTGATGCACTGATTGAAGTGAAAGAAGGATCGAATTGGCAGGACGTTATTGGGCCAAAATCGATCGTGATCAAAGATAACATTGTCGTTCGAATTGATGAATAGTAGGTGGAGTAAATGACCGATAACATGTTTCTCATAGGAAAAATTGTCAATACCCATGGTATCCGGGGTGAAGTACGTGTTGAGCAAATAACGGATTTCTCTGAACGGTTTGCTGTCGGTAATCAAGTCTATATTGTCCCCAAAAATCAACCACCCATTCCAGTAACAATTGCCTCCCACAGATTGCATAAGCAATATCACCTGCTTCGCTTTGAAGGATTTGATCATATTGACGATGTTGAACCTTTTAAACAAGCTGATTTAAAAATTACTGAAGCGGATTTGTCTGATCTTCCTGAAGGGGAATACTACTATCACGAAATTATTGGCTGTCAAATGTATACGACTAACGAGGATTATATTGGAGTTGTTGTAGACATTTTCCCAACTGGTGCCAACGATGTTTGGGTAATAGAACGGGAAAATGGAAAAGAAGCACTGATTCCATATATACAAGAGGTCGTAAAAGAAATCGATCTTTCAACAAAGAAAATCTACATTGAATTAATGGAAGGGTTGCTTGATTAAGATGCAGATTGACATTTTGACTTTATTTCCCGAAATGTTCCCAAATGTGTTGAATTCATCGATTTTACGACGAGCCCAAGATAAAGGTGCAATGAACTATCGGTTAATTAACTTCCGTGAGTACACGGATAATAAACATCATAAAGTAGATGATTATCCGTACGGTGGTGGTGCAGGGATGGTTTTAGCGCCCCAACCTGTCTTTGATGCTGTAGAGGCAATTACAACTAACAAACAGACTAAACCACGAATTGTACTCATGTGTCCGCAAGGTGAACCGTTTACACAAGCTAAAGCAGAAGAATTAGCCCAAGAAGAACATTTAATTTTCATTTGTGGTCATTATGAAGGGTTTGATGAAAGAATTAGAACGCATCTAGCTACAGATGAAATTTCAATTGGTGATTATATATTAACTGGCGGAGAACTTGGCGCCATGGTTGTGATTGATAGTGTTGTCCGTCTCCTACCGGGTGTCCTAGGCAATGAACAATCTGCACCAGCAGACTCATTTTCCATGGGCTTACTCGAACATCCACATTATACACGACCAGCTAATTTTAGAGGATTAACTGTTCCCGATGTACTATTATCCGGTAATCATGCAAAAATTAATGAATGGCGAAAAAAAGAATCCTTACGACGTACATATGAACGGAGGAAGGATTTATTAGCCAATATTGAACTAAGCCCAGCAGAGAAAAAAATGCTTGAAGAAATCATTCAAGAAGAAAAAAACATGAGTGAAAAATTTTAAAAATAATGGATAATAAATATTGATCATGACAAGTCATTATGTTATATTTAGTGTTGTGCTAACTAGTTGGTTAGTACGTGATAAACGATGTTCCGCTATCTTATGAGGTAAGAACATTGGTTTGGAAGGAGTGAATGAGCATGCAAAAACTCATTGAAGCAGTAACTAAAGATCAACTTCGTACTGATCATCCTGACTTTCGTCCTGGTGATACAGTAGAAGTACACGTTAAAGTTGTTGAAGGTTCTCGTGAACGTATTCAGATTTTTGAAGGTGTTGTCATTAAAAGACAAAATGGCGGCATTAGTGAAACATTTACTGTTCGTAAAGTTTCTTATGGTGTTGGCGTTGAAAGAACCTTTCCACTTCATTCGCCAAGAATTGATAAAATAGTTGTGACAAGACGTGGTAAAGTACGTCGAGCTAAACTATACTATCTAAGCAGCCTTCGTGGAAAAGCAGCTCGTATTAAAGAGCGTCGCTAATAGAGTCATTTTGTTTAACATGATAAAGGCAAGTATTATTGAAAAAGAGCTTCACAATATGGTAGATCTCCGACTGTTAACTAATTTTAGGGGATCATACCAGTGTGAAAGCTCTTTTTTACTAGATAAAGATGATAACATATAACTATAGTTTTTTTTCTAAACTTTTTCGTTTACAATAAGATTATTGATATATAGGCGGTGGGGAACCCATGAAGATTCGAAACAGTGAATGGTTTGAATGGATAAAAGCTTTTGTCATTGCTTTTATCATTATTTTTATTATTCGAACCTTCTTTTTTGCACCGATCATTGTAGATGGGCCGTCAATGATGCCAACACTTCATGATCGAGATCAAATGTTTGTCAATAAATTTATTTATCGCTTTCGTGAACCCGAACGTTTTGACATCATTGTTTTTCATGCAACAACTGAAAAAGATTTTATTAAACGAATTATTGGTTTACCTGGTGAACATGTAATGGTACAGGATGGTATTTTATACATAAATGGTCAAGAAGTAGCAGAACCATTTTTAGAAAACGATCAGGAGGACTTTGTACGCCCCTTTACGGGTAATTTCACGTTAGAATCATTACCTGGCGGTTATGAAAAAATACCAGAGGGCTATGTACTTGTCTTGGGTGATAACCGCAGTAATTCTACTGACAGTAGGTCCTTAGGTCTTATCGAAATGGATCAAATAGTTGGTAAAGCTAGCTTTATTTATTGGCCAATTAAACGGATTCAGACAATTGATTAGGAGTGAGCACATGACGATCCAATGGTTTCCAGGACATATGGCTAAAGCAAGGCGCCAAATTGAAGAAAAGTTAAAATTAATCGATCTCGTGATTGAATTATTAGATGCTCGTGCACCTTTGTCTTCACAAAATCCAATGATTAATGACATTATTCAACAAAAACCAAAAATAGTCATCTTGATGAAAAGTGATTTAGCCGACCATGAAGAAACGAAAAAATGGCTCACTTATTTTCAACAACAAGATGTACAAGCAATTGCTATCAATGTTAATAATGCAAATCATATTCAACAAGCAATTGAACTGATACATACATATGGTGAAGCAACAAGGCAACGTTACGCTGCGAAAGGCATTCAATCTCGGCCAGTTCGTGCAACAGTTCTTGGCATACCGAATGTTGGCAAATCTTCCTTTATTAATCGTGTTGCTAAGCGTAAAGTTGCTGATACGGGAGATCGTCCAGGGGTTACGAGACATCAACAGTGGATTAAAGTCAATCAATCTGTTCAACTGTTAGATACACCTGGGATTTTATGGCCGAAATTTGAAGATCAACTTGTTGCTAAAAGACTGGCAGCTATTGGTACGATTAAGGATAACTTACTATCCATCGAAGATATAGCCGCCTTCGTCTTAGAATTTTTACGTAACCATTACCCAGCTTTGTTAACAGAGCGTTATGGACTTGAACAAGAAATGGAAGATATGTGGGAAATATTCGATCACATCGGGCGAAAGCGTGGCGCATTGATGAGCGGTGGAAAAGTAGACTTTGAAAAAGTGGCAAATATTGTTCTACGCGATTTACGAACAGGGCGCTTAGGGAATATCACTTTAGAAACAGTTCAAGATATTTAACTTTTTCATGATTAAATCTATAAGCAATTGTAACCGATATGAGATAAAAGGACAGGATGTTAGATGAAAAGTAAAACGATAGCAACGATCAAAAAGATGCTAGAATCGGAAGAAGTAGACGAACAATTATTAGCTCAGTTAAAGCAGGATGAACGGAAGGGTGTTCAAAAACTCGTCCAATCCTATGAAAACAAACGAAAAAAACATGAATTATTAGTTAAGCAATATATTGAAATGTCCAAATGGGAGCGGGCATTATCTAAGAAAGGATTAAAGCATATCGTTGGCATCGACGAAGCCGGACGTGGTCCGTTAGCTGGTCCTGTCGTCGCTGCTGCGGTTATTTTACCAGAAGACGTTTCCTTACTCGGATTAACTGATTCAAAACAACTTTCTGAACAACAACGAAACCGTTATTTTGAGGAAATACAACAAGTGGCTATCGATTATCAAATCGCCATCATTGATAACGAGGTAATTGATCAGTTAAATATTTTAGCAGCTACTAAAAAAGCAATGCGGACAGCATTAAGTAACTTGAGCGTTCCGGTTGATCACGTTCTGATTGACGCAGTCGATATCGGGCCAATTCCATATTCATCAGATGTTTTGATTAAAGGTGATCAAAAAAGTATCTCGATCGCAGCTGCAAGTATTTTAGCAAAAGTTACCCGAGATCAATATATGTTATCTATCCATGAGGAATATCCCCAATATGGATTTCATCAGCATAAAGGCTATGGGACAAAAGAACATATAAACATGATCAAAAAATATGGGATCACACCCTACCATCGTCAATCCTTTTCTCCTGTAAAAAAAGCAATGAATAAACAGTTTGGTGGTGATGCGACTTGAGGTTTTTCCCAATTATCCGCGACAAGCATATGTCAATTTCATCCCAGGTACAACCATTAAAATCTGGACAAATTGTCCGCGGTACAATTAACAAAATTTTTCCTAATCAACATGCTCAAGTTAAATTAGGCAATCAAGTTGTTTATGCCCAATTAGAAGTGCCATTAAAAGTTGGTGAAAGTTATTATTTTCAGGTAGATACAACAGGGGAAAATATCTATTTGAAAGTTATTAAAGCTAGTCAAGGTAAAGCAAATCAAGACAGTATACATCATTTAATTCAGCATTTAAACCTCGGTTCTGAGGACATGATTATTCATTTTTTGCAAAGGTTAACTAGCCAGCATATTCCGTTTTCTGCCCACCAGATTAGACAAGCTGTGACATTACTGTCAGGGGCTGAAAACAAAGAAGTGGCCCAGCAAATATTACAAAGGATGATCAGTCTTGACTTACCAATGACCGAGGATGTATTTACAGCGTTATATACTGCGACGACTGAGGGGCTGTCAGAACAACTTTCTTCGTTGTACCATTTTCTTAATAGTGATCATAGTAACCAAACTGTTTTAAGCAAACAAATAAACAATCAGATCGAATCTCTGCTTTTTCAAAACCTGCATACAAAAGCAGCAATGATCAATCAAATTCTTTATGATGTGAACAATCATGATCAACGACTATTTCAAATTCTACGTGATTTAGGGGTAATTGAACTAACCCAATATGGTACTTGGCATTCTACATGGAAAACGTTTAGCCAAGATTACCTGTCCAATCCAACTCGATTTATCGAACAACTCCCTTTTCAATTAGACCTGGATCAAGTTTTACATAGCCTATTAAGTATGAAAGAAGAACAACAAACGTTAATGGGAACAGCGAATCATTTGTTACAGCGGTGGACAAATCCATTGATCAACAATGGACTTACGACCCAAGAATTTATAGTGTTTAAAAATGAAGTACAACAACAGCTTGTCCCCCTTTTACCAGCTAATCATAATCTTGCAATGATTCACACGATGCAACAAAATGATTCGAACATAACTAATTTACTTTCGATGTTGCAAACAATTGCCGATGAACAAACCTATCAAAAAATTGATCATGTACTATTAATCACTCAAAATGAACAATTACCTGATTTCGGAGCAAAACAATTATTTTTAAATCAACTTAAGAGAGTACTATTATTTACAGGTTTAAATGATGAAAACAACCTCATTAATGATCAGCCCCATCAACTAACGGCTTCGCTCAAACAGATGTTACTACAATATATTGAACAAAGTGATACCCAGACAAGTGAGCGTTTACAATCCTTTGTTCATTTATTAAACGGTTTACAATTACAATCTATTTATGAGACAAATCACTTTATCTATGCTAGTATAGCCATTCCTGGCGAAAAATTGTATCTTAATCATGATATCCAGTTAGAATTTGAAAGTAAGAAAACACCAGACGGTAAGATTAATCCTGATTTTTGTCGGATTATTTTTATCTTAGATCTTAGCCATTTACGAAAAACAATGATAGATATGCAAATACAAAATAGAATTGTTTCCCTAACCATTTTTAATGATGATCAGAGCATAAAGGATTACTGTAAAGTTTGGCAACCGCTGTTAAAAGAAGGGCTCGAAAATTTAAACTATCAGCTGTCAAATATAACTGTAAAACCCTTTAGCAATCAAGAAAAAACTGTGTCACATACCGAGACAAAGTATACGAAGCATACCATTTCACATGAAGGGATCGATTATCGTATATGAAGTACGAGCGAAAAAAAGCCATTGCTTTAAAGTATGATCAAGCTAAGCAGCTTCCGCCGAAAGTCACAGCTTCGGGTCAGGGAATCATTGCTGAAGAAATCATCGCTAAGGCGAAAGAATATGAAGTTCCAATTGTTGAAGATGCAAGTTTAGCTGCGTTATTAGCAGAATTAAACATCAATGAAACGATACCGGAAGAGCTTTTCGAAGCAGTTGCTGAAGTCTTTGCTTTTATTTATCGCCTTGACCAACAGGCATACCAAGTTCATAAACGTAATAAATAGATAGAACTAACCATGGTGAAGGGAGACCGTCATCAAAATTTATTAGATCAAGAGAATCGGTTATAAGTTCACAACATGTTGAAATAAAAATTTATTCTTGTGAAATGTGAAAATATTTAATACAATAAGAAATGGCAGTTAATTTTGATGGGGGGAAATGAAATGAATATACATGAATATCAAGGTAAAGCCATTCTACGGGAATATGGTGTGAATGTACCTAATGGACATGTCGCTTTCACAGTCGATGAAGCCGTAGAAGCTGCCAAAAAATTAAACAGTCCCGTAACCGTTGTCAAAGCACAAATACACGCGGGTGGACGTGGAAAAGCTGGGGGCGTTAAAATAGCCCAAAATCTTGAAGAAGTACGTACATATGCCGAGGAGATTCTTGGTAAAACATTAATTACACCTCAAACAGGGCCTGAAGGAAAAGAAGTCAAGCGTTTATTAATCGAAGAAGGTTGTGACATAGATAAAGAGTATTATGTTGGTCTTGTTCTCGACACTTCTACATCCCGGGTCGTGATGATGGCCTCTGAAGAGGGTGGTATGGAAATTGAGGAAGTAGCCGCTACTAATCCTGAGAAAATATTTAAAGAGGTTATTGATCCGCTTGTCGGTTTAACTGGGTTCCAAGCTAGAAGACTCGCTTTTCAGTTAAATATACCGAAAGAATTGATCGGAAAATTCACGAAACTGATGATGGGACTTTACCAAGCTTTCGTTGATAAGGATTGTTCAATTGCTGAAATCAATCCATTGGTGACAACAAAAGATGGTGAAGTATTAGCATTAGATGCAAAATTAAACTTTGATGATAACGCTTTATATCGACAAAAAGATGTGGAAGCCCTGCGTGATCTAGATGAAGAAGATCCTAAGGAAATTGAAGCTTCAGCCCATGGTCTTAGCTATATTGCCCTTGATGGTGATATCGGTTGTATGGTAAATGGTGCTGGTCTAGCCATGGCAACAATGGATATTATTAAACATTATGGTGGCGATCCAGCTAACTTCCTAGATGTCGGTGGCGGTGCAACGACAGAAAAAGTAACTGAAGCGTTTAAAATAATTTTATCCGATCCTAATGTAAAAGGGATTTTTGTTAACATTTTCGGTGGCATTATGAAATGTGATGTCATTGCAGAAGGTATTGTTGCTGCGACAAAGCAAGTCGGTTTGGATCTACCTTTGGTTGTTAGATTAGAAGGAACGAATGTTGACCTTGGCAAGCAAATTTTAGCTGAATCTGGTTTGAATATTGTACCAGCTGAATCAATGGAAGATGGCGCCAAGAAAATTGTTTCACTCGTTAAATAACGTTGACACGGTAAAAATATAGACAAGTAGTTTTTGAGAAAGGACGGGAAACGAGTATGTTAGTAAATAAGGATACGAAAGTGATAGTCCAAGGAATCACAGGTGCAACAGCTACCTTTCATACTAAAGAAATGCTAGCCTACGGAACGAAGATTGTTGGGGGCGTAACCCCAGGTCGTGGTGGTTCAAAAGTCGAAGGTGTACCTGTTTTTAATACTGTAGAAGAAGCTGTAGCTGAAACAGGAGCAACAGTTTCTGTTATTTATGTACCTGCACCATTTGCCGCTGATGCGATTATGGAAGCAGTTGATGCTGAATTAGAACTCGTCATTTGTATTACCGAACATATACCAGTGTTAGATATGGTTAAAGTAAAACGCTATATGGAAGGAAAGAAAACGAGATTAATTGGACCAAATTGCCCAGGAGTTATCACACCAGAAGAATGTAAAATTGGCATTATGCCTGGCTACATTCATAAAAAAGGCCACATTGGTGTCGTATCTCGCTCAGGAACATTGACTTATGAGGCTGTCCATCAGTTGTCCCAAAGAGGATTTGGCCAATCTAGTGCTATTGGTATCGGTGGCGACCCAGTAAATGGAACCAATTTTATTGATGTGTTAAAAGTGTTTAACGAAGATCCCAATACTTATGCTGTTATTATGATTGGTGAAATTGGTGGGACTGCTGAAGAAGAAGCAGCCCGTTGGGTAAAAGAACACATGACAAAACCAGTTGTCGGTTTTATTGGTGGAGTAACCGCACCACCAGGAAAACGCATGGGTCATGCTGGTGCGATTATCTCAGGTGGTCAAGGAACAGCAGAAGAAAAGATTAGAGTGATGAATGAATGTGGTATTAAGGTTGCCGAAACACCGGCTGTTATTGGTGAAACGATGATTCAAGTATTAGAAGAACACAATCTTGTTGAAAAATGTAAAACCCATTAACCTTTAATGAAGGAACCTAAAACAAGTTTGTTTTAGGTTCCAAACTTAATTGACAAATAGGATGTGATAATTTGGAACAAGTTAGAGAACGACTAATCCATATTCATCGCTGTCGAGGTGTTTCACGAAGAACAATACAGAAATTTTTACAGGATGATCCATCCCTACAAACAGTTTATCGGTTAACCCCTGCTCAAGTTAGTCAATTATATCGACTCCCCATGAAATATGCATCACAATTTTGTCATGACCTCCATCAAGATCACCTCAGGACAAAACTCCTTGAAGACCTATCACATTATCAAATCATAACAATAGTTGACGAATCCTATCCGGTTATGTTAAAACGAATAAAGGATCCACCACTTGTGCTTTACCTCAAAGGAAATCAAAGCTTATTACATCATATTCCGGCACTTAGTATCATTGGCACAAGAAATCCATCAACTGAAGCTTTGAAAAAAACTGCATTGTTTGTAAAACCATTAGTGAAAAACAATTGGGTTATCGTTAGTGGTATGGCCCAAGGTGTTGATCGATTTGCCCATCTTTTATCTTTGCAATATGGTGGTAAAACAATCGCTGTTTTAGGTAGTGGCTTTAAACATATATATCCAAAACAAAACAGGTCATTGTTCTATCATATTGCTAAAAAGGGTTTATTAATTTCTGAATACCCTCCCGATCAGCCAGCCTTAAGACATCATTTTCCTGAAAGAAATAGAATTATTAGTGGATTGAGTATGGGAACCTTAGTAATTGAGGCAACAGAACGAAGTGGTACACTCATAACAGTAGATCAAGCATTAGACCAAGGACGTGAAGTTTATGCTGTTCCTGGCTCACCACTCATCCCACAAACTAAAGGTTGTCATCAGCTTATTCAAGATGGTGCAAAGTTAGCCATGAACGCTACCGATATACTAGAAGATTGGGAAGGAATCCAGATACACTCTTAATTTTACCTTTGTTGACAGTCTAGTAATCAGATAAAATATCGAGGTTACTTTTTAGTATATTTGACAAATGATATATATATATTTAACATTAGTAGCGATTTCATTAAATTAATTTGTAACCTCATTGTGGGAGGAAATGATATGTCAGAATATCTAGTGATTGTTGAATCACCAGCCAAAGCTAAAACAATTGAACGATACTTAGGAAAAAAATATACAGTGAAAGCTTCCATGGGACATGTTCGTGATTTACCGAAAAGTAGTACAGGGGTTGATGTGAATAATAATTATCAACCGAAATATATTACGATACGTGGAAAAGGCGATGTGTTAAAAGAATTAAGAACCGCAGCTAAAAAAGCGAAGAAAATATATTTAGCTGCTGACCCGGACCGAGAAGGTGAAGCGATTGCTTGGCATTTAGCATACGCATTGAAAATTGATGAAAACTCGGATTGTCGTGTAGTATTTAATGAAATAACAGAAGATGCCATTAAGGAATCCTTTAAACATCCTCGTAAAATTGATCACGATCTAGTCGATGCTCAACAAGCGCGTCGTATTTTGGACCGGCTTGTCGGTTATAATATTAGCCCATTGTTATGGAAAAAAGTTAGACGTGGTCTAAGTGCAGGAAGAGTTCAATCTGTTGCTGTTAAAATGATTATCGACCGGGAAAATGAAATAAAGAACTTTAAACCAGAAGAATACTGGTCGATAGAAGCTGCTTTCCAAAAAGAAAAGGAAAGTTTTGAAGGGGCATTTTACGGTGTTGACGGTAAAAAAACAAAGCTTTCTTCTGAAGATGATGTCAAGAAAATTTTACAACAGTTAAAAGGAAACAAGTTTCATATAGATAAAGTAAATAAACGAGAAAGAAGAAGAAATCCAGCTTTACCATTTACGACTTCATCTTTGCAGCAAGAAGCTGCTCGAAAATTAAACTTTCGGGCTCGCAAAACGATGATGGTTGCCCAACAATTATATGAAGGTATAGATCTTGGTAGAGAAGCTGGTGGCATTACCGGTCTAATTACGTATATGCGTACAGATTCAACAAGAATATCTAAGACGGCAATAGATGAAGCGAAAGACTATATCATCAAATCATATGGTAAGGAATATGTTGGTCAACAGAGAAAAGTCAAAAATGCCCAAGCCCAAGATGCTCATGAGGCGATTCGTCCGACCTCAATCATGCGTGAACCTCAATCGCTAAAAGCGCATTTATCTAATGATCAATACCGCTTATATAAATTAATTTACGATCGCTTTTTGGCTAGTCAAATGGCACCAGCCATTATGGATACAATGACCGTTCATTTAGTAAATGAACAGGTTGAATTTCGAGCAACTGGATCAAAAATTAAATTTCCTGGTTTTATGAAAGTCTATGTTGAAGGTACAGATGATCAGAAAAAGAATGTGAAAGAAAAGTTTTTACCAGACTTAGAAGAAGGCATGATTGTTGAGGCAAAAGAAATCACGCCGAATCAACATTTTACCCAACCCCCTCCTCGTTATACAGAAGCTACTTTAGTTGGGGCAATGGAAAAAGAAGGAATTGGAAGACCATCTACTTATGCTCCAACCCTTGATACGATTCAAAGAAGAGGATATGTAGATATTGAAAATAGACGATTTAAACCAACTGAAATTGGCATCATCGTTATTGAAATGTTAGAAGAATACTTTCCAGAAATCATTGATATTGAATTTACGGCAAAAATGGAAGAAGAGTTAGATGCCATTGAGGAAGGGAAAGCTGAATGGGTACAGGTCATTGATGAATTTTACCAAGACTTTCATAAAAGGTTAGAGAAAGCCGAAGAGGAAATAGAAGAGATTGAAATTAAAGATGAACCAGCAGGGATAGAATGTGAAAAATGTGGGCATGAAATGGTCTATAAAATGGGACGTTTTGGTAAATTCATTGCTTGTTCTAATTTTCCTGATTGTCGAAATACGAAACCAATCTTGAAAAAAATCGGTGTCACTTGTCCAAAATGTAAAGAAGGCAACATTGTTGAGCGTAGATCAAGGAAACGTCGTATCTTTTATGGGTGTGACCAATATCCGACTTGTGATTTTGTTTCCTGGGATAAACCGATTGCCAAACCTTGTCCTCAATGTCAATCATATTTGGTAGAAAAACAAACGAAAAAAGAAACGACGATTCGCTGTAGTCAGTGTGATTATACTGAAAAAATTCAAAAGGAATCCTAATGAACATTCGTCCAGTACCTTTTATACAATCTTGTCGTTATGAGAGAACGAAGTCCTTCTTCATAGGTCTTCGTTTTTTTTATGAATAATTATAAAAAACCATTTTATAACACGAAAATGAAGTCTTTTGTTATTATTTAATAGGGAAGATAGGTAATTTTGAACAATTATTTAATTTAACAACTGTCTTCGTAATGTTGTATCCTTATCAGACTATTCCACCAAAGGTCTCACATAATTAATGTTATAATATTTAAATAATAGGGAATATATATATTAATCAACTAATTCTCTTTAATAATAATTGACTAACTATACTAAATTAGTTAAAATGTTTTACTGGGTAGTAAACTGTAGAAATTTGTTGGTTTTTGGCGAAAAAAGCCTGACTAAAGACCTACAATACATCTATTTTATAATTCTGAATTTTGTTACAATTTTGTGAATTCCGTTGCAGGTGATAGAAAGTTTATGTTATCATTGATTAGCTAATGGGGTGAATGTTTGAATCGTTTAGTTCAGGAAATTTCACGGTTTATCAATTATTTGCAGGTAGAAAAAAATGCATCATCACATACGATCATAAATTATCAGCATGATCTTCAAACGTTCGTAAACTTTTTAGAGCGTGAAGTCATTACTGATATTAAAGAAATTGATCGTGCGCTTGTACGTCTATTTTTAACTTATTTATACGAACAACAGTTAAGTAGAAGAACAGTCTCGCGAATGATTTCCTGTCTAAGAAGCTTCTTTAAGTTTTTAGAAAGAGAAGGCCTCACTGATCATAATCCTTTCTTACAAGTTGGCTTACCAAAATCAAGGCGAGCCATTCCGAATTTTTTATATGAAGAAGAGCTAGAGCAATTGTTTAACATATCCGATTTAACAGACCCGCTTGGACAAAGAAATCAGGCTATCTTAGAAACGCTTTATGCAACAGGGATAAGAGTTAGTGAGTTGCAAGGGTTGCAGCTAGAAGACATTGATTTTCCTATTGGATCAATTTTGGTTCGTGGGAAAGGGAATAAGGAACGCTACGTTATTTTTGGCCAATTTGCAAAAGAAGCTTTATTACGTTATGTAAATGATGGTCGAAAAAAACTATTAGCGAAAAATAATACGACCTCATCAGCTGTGTTTTTAAATGCCCGTGGAAGACCTATTACAACTCGGGGTATCCGATTGATTTTATCCAAAATGGTCGAACAAACCTCACTAACTGTTCATGTTCATCCACATAAGTTACGACATACATTTGCTACCCATATGTTAAACGAGGGGGCAGATTTACGTACAGTTCAAGAGTTATTGGGTCATGAGAATTTATCGTCCACACAAATCTATACACATGTAACAAAAAGTCATTTGCGAAATGTTTATATGAAGAGCCATCCTCGAGCTAAAACCGATGGCAATAATAATTGAGAGGTGAATCATGTGGCAGCACAAATACACGCCACAACAATTTTCGCCATTAGACATCAAGGGCAATGTGCTATGAGTGGCGATGGGCAAGTAACCTTAGGTAATGCTGTGGTAATGAAGCATAAAGCAAGGAAAGTTCGTAAATTATATCATGGAAAGGTTTTGGCTGGATTTGCAGGCTCTGTAGCCGATGCTTTCACATTATTCGAAAAATTCGAGCGCAAACTAGAATCGTTCGATGGAAATTTAACGAGAGCAGCTGTTGAATTAGCTAAAGAATGGCGTAGTGACAAAGTTCTTAGAAAATTAGAAGCGATGATGATTGTGATGAGTAAAGAACATATGCTTCTGGTTTCAGGTACTGGTGAAGTTATTGAACCTGATGATGGCATTTTAGCCATTGGTTCTGGCGGTAATTTTGCCCTTAGTGCTGGTCGGGCTTTAATGAAACATGCGAGTCACTTATCTGCTAAAGAAATTGCCCAAGCAGCATTAGAAATTGCTGGTGAAATATGTGTCTATACAAATAATCATATTACATTAGAAGTACTTGACTAATTAAGGAGGCCAATATTGGATATGGCAATGGATTATACTCCAAGGCAAATTGTTGAACGATTAGATAAGTATATTATCGGGCAAAACAACGCCAAAAAATCAGTTGCTGTTGCATTAAGGAATCGTTATCGACGGATGAAATTAGATGAATCCTTGCGGGATGAGATCATCCCGAAAAACATTTTGATGATTGGTCCAACTGGTGTTGGTAAGACAGAAATTGCAAGAAGATTAGCGAAGTTAGTAAAAGCGCCTTTTGTAAAAGTCGAGGCCACGAAGTTTACTGAAGTCGGTTATGTTGGCAGGGATGTAGAATCAATGGTTCGTGATTTAGTCGAAAACGCTGTGCGTATGGTGAAGGAAGAAAAAATGGAAGCTGTTAGGGATCAGGCTGAAGTTGCTGCTAATAGACAATTGGTTAAATTGCTTATGCCTCAGACGAAAAAACAGTCAAGTGTTCGTAATCCATTGGAAATGTTCTTCCCAAATCAAGAAAGTCAACAGCAAGATGATGAAAAACAAGATTCCGATGAACTGAGAAGTAAAAGAAAACAAATTGAACATCAACTTGCCCTAGGCGAATTGGAAGACCATATGGTTACGATCGAGGTAGAAGAACAGTTACCGTCTATGTTTGACTTATTTCAAGGTTCAGGCATGGAACAAATGGGAATGGATATGCAAGATGCTTTAGGGAGACTAATGCCTAAGCGAAGAAAACAAAGAAAACTCCCCGTTTCTGAAGCGCGGAAAGTGTTGGTTCAACAAGAAGCACAAAAGCTAGTTGATCTTGACGAAGTAACCCAAGAAGCAATAACACGGGCGGAACAATCCGGGATTATTTTTATTGATGAAATTGATAAAATTGTCGGTCGCAGTCAACAATCTGCCGACGTATCGCGGGAAGGTGTGCAACGAGATATTCTGCCAATAGTAGAAGGATCAACGGTTGTTACGAAGCATGGTCCCGTTAAAACAGATCATATTCTTTTTATCGCTGCCGGTGCTTTTCATATGTCAAAACCGTCAGAATTAATTCCTGAACTACAGGGAAGATTTCCAATTCGGGTAGAATTAGATAAATTATCTATCGCTGATTTTAAACGTATATTAAGTGATCCTTCAAATGCTCTAATTAAACAGTATCAAGCTTTGTTAAAAACTGAAGGTATAAATCTTGTTTTTACAGACGAAGCTGTGAATAGGCTTGCTGAAATTGCTTATCAAGTCAATCAGGAAACTGACAATATCGGTGCAAGAAGGTTACATACCATTTTAGAAAAATTATTAGAAGATCTTTCATTTGAAGCTCCTGATATTCATATGCCAGAAATTGAAATCACTGCTAATTATGTAGATGATAAACTGAAGAACATTGTGGAAAACAAAGATTTGAGTCAATTTATCTTGTAAAAAATATATTAAAAGAGAAAAAAGAAATGGAGGATTTTTGATGGAACTTTTAAATCGAGCAAGAAAAATCAATGCTATGTTGCAAAAATCTGCTGGAAAGTCAGTTGATTTTTATGAAATATCGGCAACATTATCCGAAGTAATAAAAGGAAACGTATTTATTTTAAATAAGGAAGGCGTATTACTTGGTTTTGCGATTCAACAAGAAATTGAAAATGAGCGTATGAAAAAAATGTTAGAAGAAAGAAAATTCCCAGAAGAATATACTCAAGGGTTATTTAACATTATCGAAACGACACCAAATTTAGACATTAATAGTGTATATACCGTTTTCCCGGAAGAAAACAAAGATCTCTTTCGAGACGGTTTAACAACAATTGTGCCAATCATTGGTGGTGGTGAGCGTTTAGGAACGCTGATTCTTGGTCGTCTATCAGACAGCTTTAATGCAGATGATTTACTGTTAGCTGAATATGGGGCAACCGTTGTTGGTATGGAAATTTTACAGGAAAAGTCAGCACAAGTTGAAAAAGAAGCCAGAAGTAAAGCAGTTGTTCAGATGGCGATTAATTCTTTATCATATAGTGAATTAGAAGCAATTGAACATATTTTTGAAGAATTAGATGGAGTAGAAGGCTTACTCGTTGCAAGTAAAATAGCGGATAGAGTGGGTATTACGAGATCAGTAATTGTTAATGCATTAAGAAAATTAGAAAGTGCTGGTGTGATTGAATCACGTTCTCTAGGGATGAAAGGTACGTATATTAAAGTGTTAAATGATAAATTCCTAGTCGAACTTGATAAGCTCCGCTCAAGATAACAACGCTGTTAATGTGTTTATCACGTTCGTTTTTTTAACGTTAACATGTAGGACAATCTATTTAGGCGTTTTGGTTTAACGCAGTTTATATTTGATATGTAGAAGAGCTAAGCATACAGTTTGTATGTTTAGCTCTTTTTTTATGGTATCTTTTAACATTGATTATCCCTAAAATGAAGAAAAATCAAGGAATTGTACATTTTGTTTCATTTATCTATGTAACAATCGTGTAATATTTTGCAAAATAGACTTAAAAAATATGTCTAAAAATGCTATCATGTTATAAAGCGGTTACAACCTTAACGTTTTAAAGACAAAAAAAGTCACATTATTAATTCTAAAGACCTAGATATTTATTACCATTTTGCTTGATTTTGCTATATTTTGTCGAAATGCGTTGGACTTTTAATTTGAAATAAAATAAAATTGTATAGGAAATACTTGGTATCAACGGCTTAACTAAACGGTCAGGAGGTGCCATATGGCTATATTTAACAAAACAATTTCGACATTGGAAAGATCCCTTGACTTTTCAATGGCTAAAAACCGTATCATTGCACACAACATAGCGAATGTTGACACTCCCCGATATAAAGCAAAAGATGTAGTCTTTAAAAATATCTTGCAAGAAAAAACGTTACAAGCAAAACGTACACATCCGCGACACCTTCCATTTAAGGGCGACCAACAGTCCAACTATCGAGTCATTACTAAAAGTCACACAATGTATAACCATAATCGTAACAATGTAGACATCGATAGGGAAATGGCTGAATTAGCAAAGAATCAAATCTATTATCAAGCCATGGTCGATCGTTTGAATGGTGAATTTAGTAATTTGCAAACTGTGATTAGGGGAGGTAATTAATCATGTCTATTTTTCATGGATTTAACACAAGTGCCAGTGCATTAACAGCTCAACGGTTAAGAATGGACGTCATTTCATCGAATATCGCGAATGCTCAGACGACGAGGGCTACAATTGATGAGGATGGAAACTATGTTCCTTATCAACGGAAATTAGTTGTATTCGAACCGAATGAAAAATCATTTCAATCATTTCTACACAAAGCCCAACAACGACAACAATCACCTGGGCAAGGCGTTCGGGTATCTCGCATTATCGAGTCAACAGAACCATTTAAACTTGTATTTGATCCTACACATCCAGACGCAAATGAAGATGGGTATGTTCAACTGCCCAATGTGGATCCTTTAAAAGAAATGGTTGACTTGATGAGTGCAACAAGGGCGTATGAAGCAAATATCACTTCATTAAATGCAACGAAGGGAATGTTAATGAAAGCCCTTGAAATTGGAAAATAAGAGTATACTAGAGTGCTAGGAGGTGGATCAAAATGAACCAATTCAACATTGGATTAGCTGGCATGGAACCGACAATTCGTTCTCAGGCAACACAACCAGCACAAAACACAAAAAATAATTTTTCTAATATTTTAAAAGCGACCATTGAACAAGTAAACAATGCTCAGATACTTTCACAAAAGAAGACCGAAGCCTTAGCCCGTGGAGAAATTCAAGATCTGCACGATGTAATGATTTCGGCACAGAAGGCAGCTATTACATTAGAAACCACTGTGCAAATCCAACGAAAGGTCATTGATGCTTACAATGAAATCATGCGTATGCAAGTGTAATGTAGCCATGATTGCTTTATGCCTCCAGCCTTAATCGTTCATAATATTTTTTTATACTTTTTTAAACAAGTGAATTGCAATGAAGGAACATCTATATATAGAAAGATTAAGTGTTAACATCAATCTTTGAACTATTATTATGTCGTTGGAATTTGGTGGGAAGTATATGAAGGAAAAAATGATGAATTGGATACATAAATTAAAAAACTTGTGGGAAAGTCGAACGAAAACCCAAAAAGGAATTTTTGTTGGAACAATTGGATTAATACTTATTTTAATCATTGGTGGTATTTCTTTATCGACAAATAAAAATTATGTTCCACTATATAGTAATTTATCATTATATGAGGCGGGACAAATTAAGGAAGAATTAGAGTCTCGAGGTGTGCCCTACCAGTTGGAAGACGGGGGAACAACCATTACTGTTCCTGAAGATCAGGCAAGCACCTTACTTGTTGACCTTGCGAGTCAACAAATTCCTCAAAGTGGTCAAATCGATTTTTCTTATTTTAGTGAAAATGCTTCATGGGGAATTACTAACAATGAATTCAACATGATTAAATTGGATGCCATGAATAATGAATTGGCCAAATTAATCAAAAGGATAGAAGGTATTGAAGAAGCACAAGTAATGATTACCTTGCCAGAAGAATCAGTTTTTGTGTCCGAGGACTCACAAGAAGCCAGTGCTTCAATAGTTATACATACAAAACGTGGCTATCAATTTCAGCCAAATCAAATCGATGCTCTCTATCATCTCGTCTCGAAAGCAGTACCAAATCTACCGCGAGAAAATATTATCATTATGAATCAGTATTCCGAATACTTGGACGAGAGTATACATAGTGTTTCGGGCGAACAACAGGCCTATACGTTTCAACAAATGGTAAAAAGAGATACTGAACGTGACATTCAACGAAGGTTACAACAAATGCTAGGGGCCATGGTTGGCATGGATAGTGTAATTGTTTCAGTAACGGCAGATATTGATTTTACCCAGGAAAATCGAGTTGAGGAACTAATTGAGCCTGTTGATGTGGAGAATATGGAAGGACTTCCAGTAAGTATTGAAACCATTCATGAAACATATACAGGAACACCAGGTGTTGGGGGAATCCCAGGCTCAGGTGAGGAAGATATTCCTGGCAGTGAAGCGCTTGATGGAACGACTGACGGCGAATATGAATTGATTAAAGAAACAATTAATAATGAATTTAATCATATTCGTCGTGAAATCGTAGAAAGTCCTTATAAAATTAGAGATTTAGGTATTCAAGTTGCTGTTAATAATGTGTTGTCTCGTGATGGTGATGAAATTCAATATTTAACACCTCAAGAACAAAATTCTGTTGAAGAAGGGATTTCCTCAATATTAAATTCCATTATTAGTACGTCAATTGATGAGGAATATGGTGATATTGATCCCGAAGAGAAAATATCTATTGTCTTTCAAGAATTTACGGGTGTTTCTGCCCCATCAATAGATGACACAACTCCAACTATCCCAATGTGGATGTATGTTGTCGGTGCACTGTTAATCATTATCATTATTGCACTTATTTTAATCATTTTTAGAAGTCGTCAATCAACAGAAGAGGAAATGGTAGAAGAAGTCGTTCAACCAGCATTTGAAGTTCCTGATCTTGAGGTCAACGTAGAAAGTGAAGCAGAAATGCAGCGAATGCAACTAGAAAAATTAGCAGAAGAAAATCCAGAAGACTTCGCAAAATTACTACGAAGTTGGTTATCAGATGATTAGGAGGAAGATACATGGCAAGGTCTAGACGAGCATTAACAGGAAGACAAAAAGCAGCAATCCTCTTAATTTCATTAGGTCCTGATGTATCTGCAAAAGTTTATAAATATTTAACCGAGGAAGAAATTGAGCGCTTAAGCTTAGAAATTTCTTCTGTGAATAAAGTAGAACCAGAATTAAAAGAAGAAATTGTCGATCAATTTCACCAAATAGCTCTAGCGCAAGATTATATTTCCCAAGGCGGAGTTGGTTATGCCAAAACAGTATTAGAAAAGGCTTTTGGCAAACAAGAAGCTGCTAAAATCATTAATCGTTTAACATCATCATTGCAAGTAAGACCATTTGATTTTGCACGAAAAGCAGATCCAACTCAAATTTTAAACTTTATTCAAAACGAGCACCCACAAACAATTGCCCTTGTATTATCATACTTAGATCCTGAACAAGCCGGACAAATATTATCTGAACTTCCGGAAGAGTTACAAGCCGACGTTGCAAGACGGATAGCAACGATGGATTCTACATCGCCTGATATAATTAATCAAATCGAGCAAGTGTTAGAAAAAAATATTTCGTCTTCAATTACTGAAGATTACACGCAAACGGGTGGGATTGAATCTGTCGTTGAGGTATTAAATAGTGTGGATCGTAGTACTGAAAGGACAATTTTAGATACACTCGAAATTCAAGATCCTGAATTAGCAGATGAAATTAAAAAGAGGATGTTTGTATTCGAAGATATTGTCATCTTGGATAATCGAGCCATTCAACGGGTTATTCGTGAAGTGGATAATGATGACTTACAACTAGCATTGAAAATTGCTAGTGAAGAAGTCCAAGATATTATCTTTAAGAATATGTCACAGCGGATGGCAGAAACATTTAAAGAAGAAATGGAATATATGGGTCCAGTTCGTTTAAGAGATGTAGAAGAAGCTCAAATGAGAATTGTCGCTACGATTCGTCGATTAGAAGATATTGGCGAAATTATTATCGCCCGTGGTGGGAGTGACGATATCATTGTCTAATCAGGAAAATGAACAAATTAGAGTGATAGAAATCAAGCCTATTAAAACACTCAACCAGCCACAAAGTAATCAACAACGAGCCGATGACAAAGAAGTTAATCGGCTTGAGGAACAAATAAGGCGATACCAAGAAGAAATAGCGATGTTGGAACAACAGCGAGAACAATTACTCAGTGCTACAAAACAAGAAATTACCGAGGCTAAAGAAAATTGGGAAGAAGAAAAAAAGCTGTTGATTCAACAAGCCCATGAACAAGGGTATCAAGATGGCTTTCAGCAAGGTCAGCAGGAAGGCTTACACCAATACGAGGCACTGATTAACGAAGTCAATGGGTTAATGAAACAAGCTAAAAGTGATTATTACAAAACAATCGAAGAAAGTGAAGAAAAAATTATTGATCTAGCCATGCATACGGCGGCTAGAATTATTGAACAACAAATAACTGAAGATCGCGAAACATTTATCCCAATTGTCGCCTCAGCGATTAAAGAAATAAAAGACCAGGATCACATAGCTATCTACCTACATCCAAATCACTATGAATTTGTTGTACAACAAAAGGATGAACTCAAAAAAATAGTTGATGGTGACACCCAATTATCTATTTTTATGGACCCGGCACTGAATGAAAATGACTGTATTATCGAATATCCTTTTGGTCAAATTGATGCAAGCGTTGATACCCAATTACTGCAAATTCGTAAAGCATTACAAGAATTTGTACTGGAGAATAGACAATGACTTTATCAAAGTATTTATCAGTCATCCAACAGGCAGATACATATCGACGTTTTGGAAAAGTGTTACGTGTTGTAGGCCTAATGATTGAATCCCAAGGTCCTGCAGCCAATATCGGTGAAGTCTGCTTCATCTATGCAACAACGAGCAAAAATGAACCGATTTTAGCTGAAGTAGTCGGCTTTAACAAAGAAAAAATCATTTTAATGCCCTACTCAGAAGTGACAGAAATAGGTCCAGGTTGTTTGGTGGAAGCAACAGGAAAACCGCTCACGATTAAAGTCGGTCAAGGATTAATTGGACAAGTCATTGATCCTCTTGGACGGGCATTAGATGATTCACCATTACCTGGTGGTCTGACAAATTATTTAACAGAAAGACAACCACCAAATCCGATGTTGCGTCAACCTATCTCTGAACCGATCCAGATAGGTGTAAAAGCAATCGATGCCTTGCTAACTGTTGGCAGAGGGCAAAGAATAGGAATTTTTGCTGGTAGTGGAGTAGGAAAAAGTACTTTGCTAGGGATGATTGCCCGTAATAGCTCGGCAGATATTAATGTCATTGCCTTATTAGGAGAAAGGGGCCGAGAAGTACGCGAGTTTATTGAGCAAGATTTAGGTGAAGCTGGCCTTAAGAAATCAGTTGTTGTTGTTGCCACATCAGATCAACCAGCATTAATGCGCATAAAAGGTGCTTATACAGCAACAGCTATCAGCGAATACTTCCGTGACCTTGGTTACCATGTCAATTTAATGATGGACTCTGTTACACGAGTAGCCATGGCACAAAGAGAGATTGGGCTGGCCACTGGCGAACCTCCTACAACCCGGGGATACACGCCGTCCGTGTTCGCAATTTTACCTAAATTATTAGAACGAGCAGGGACAAGTCAGTTTGGAACCATTACAGGATTTTATACAGTTCTAGTAGATGGTGATGATTTCAACGAACCAATTGCTGATAGTGTACGGGGGATTTTGGATGGGCACTTTGTATTGGATCGTAAGTTAGCTGAACAAGGACAATTTCCAGCAATTAATGTTTTGAAATCAATTAGTCGTGTCATGAATCAAATCGTCGATGAAAAACATTTACAAACCGCCCAACAATTACGCTCTCTTCTCGCTACTTATGAAGAAAATAGTGAGTTAATTCAAATTGGAGCATATAAACACGGATCTGATCGCAATATTGATCGCGCTATCCAATATTATCCAAAAATTATGGAGTTTTTAAAACAAGGGATCTTTGAGTATGAATCTTTGGCAAGCTCCATCGAAAAAATGGAACAAATTGTTCAATAGGAGGGGTGATTGATGGCTCAAACTGAAGTACTAGAAAAAATTTTACATATTAGAGAACAGGAAGAAAAAGATGCACAAATTGCCCATCATCAATCTGTAGCCTTCTTTGAAAGGTTGGCAACCCAATTGTACCAACTGTTAAGGAAAAAAGAAGATGCAGAAGCAACTTATGAACAAAAACTTAAAAATCCAACATCAATCGATGAAATTAAAAATCAATTAACTTATATTGAGTCCTTAAACAAGCAAATTATTCATTTGCAAACAGAAGTGAACCAGGCAAGACAACAAATGGAGCAAAAACAGCAAGAGTTAACAGATGCCCATGTTGAGGTAAAAAAATTCGAAACACTCATTGAAAAAAGGTTAGATGCCAAAAAGGCTCTCTTCTTAAAGCTCGAGCAAGAATCGATGGATGAAATTTCCAGTCGTCAGTATGTTGATCAAATTCATCATCAAAATGAGGTAAACACATGAACGAAAAGAAGAAGACGAATCCAATACTTTGGTTTTTATTTGCAATTGTTTTGCCAGTTATCATTGCCCTATCGATTATCATCATCGTCTTAAATGTAGCCGGATTTAATGTGTTTGGATGGATGAAAGATACAGCCAGTCATATTCCAGTCGTTTCATCCTTTGTGAAGACTGACGAGGAAATAAGTTATGAACAAGAAATAGAGAGATTACAGGTAACAATTGCAAACAAAGACGATGAAATAGAAAAACTTACACAAACAATTGACGAAATGGAATTAACCATTGAAGAGCTCGAATATAAAGTGATTCAGTTAGAGCATAGTCAGCAAAGTGAAGAACAATTAAAAGAAGAAGACACCGAGGCTAACCAAACTATAGATGACTACGTGAAAAAATTAGCCTCTTCAATTAAAAATATGCGTAATAAACAAGCAGCGTTAATTTTTCAAGATTTGACGACAGACACTGCAATTACCTTGTTACATGAACTTTCAAATGAAGATCGAGCAGGTGTTTTGGAAGAAATGGACCCTACCCAAGCAGCCGAATTAATAGAGCAATTTTTATCATCTGATAAACAATAACATGATGCTATTGAAAGGAGGTGAACGGAGTAAATGGAGACGACTATTTTTGCAAGTCAGCTAGTTCAGCCTATTGTATATCAACAGGAATCTCCCGCTTCACAAGATACAAAAGCACCAAGGGAGCAAATAGTTTTTCATAAATTGCTAGCAGAAGCAAAACAACTAGTTAATGAAAACCAGGTACCTAATCAAGGTGAAGGAATACCCCAAGCTGTTAGCAACCAGTTATTACAATGGCTGAAAAAAAACAACCTAGATCTTGCAAGGTTACATGGTAAGCTTTTGCAACATTTAGACACCTTGGATTTTGAGCAACCTTACTCAGGGGACATCAATGAATCCCAGGAACTAGTGAGCACTAGACTGATAGAGTGGTTGGCACTTAATTTCCCCGATCAACATAAGAATGTTGCCAGCGAAGTACAGGATGTGAATGGGGATTTTAATCTAGATCAGATCAGTCCTGAACAACAGATAGATGAAAGCCAAGTAATGAACCAAATCAATCAATTACTATTAGAAGTTCATCGGTTATTGAACAGCGTATCGCCTGAAACTGATTTGACCGCGATCGCACCTAAAGTACTTCAATTATTAGAAGAGTGGACTGCAATTAGTAGCCATACAAAGGATATTATGCAACCATTTTTACAAGATGATGAAGATCCTGTTCATAACTTATGGCGAGAGCTAATCCAAATTTACGAAAAACGAACTACATTTAATACGAAGCAACTTTATCATGCAGAAGCTGAAGTAACCACGAAAGATGTTGCGAAATGGTTAAATCAATTAATGGTAAAACAAACGCAAGAAACTGATACATTGAGTCACTTTCAGCAAATCAACCAAGGAAACACAGCTGTTTCAAATATAGGAACCTATATGTTGCATATTAACCAGGCAAGCACAACACCAATGGAAACCCAGCTTCTTGAGCAATTTCAACAAGTTATAAGAATGAGCCAATTATTGGCGAATCCAAATGGGAACCAATTAGTCATTGCCTTGCAACCAGAAAACTTAGGGGATATGGTTGTTAGATTAACAGAAATCAATGGTGAATTGACTTTAAAAATCATTACCACATCACAAGTTACACGGCAGATGTTAGAAGCAAATATTCATGAGTTAAGAAATATGTTTGCTCCGAGTCAAGTGACCATTGAAAGACAAGATTTGGAATTAAGTCAAGTGCAACAACAGTTAGAAGAAGAATTCGTTCATGAACAAGAACAGGATCAACCTGAACAACAGCATGAACAAGAACAGGATTCTGATCAAAACAAATTTATTGAAGCATTAACGAGTTTACTAATGAGTGAAAAAGTGTAGGTGATTCAGTTGACAAGAATTGATCCATCATTGTATTTATACAATCAACCTCAGACGAGAACACCAAATCCTGAATTAGGGAAAAATGAATTTCTAAAAATTCTCATGACCCAATTACAAAATCAAGATCCATTAAGTCCGATGGATGATCGAGAATTCATTGCCCAAATGGCATCCTTCTCTTCACTAGAGCAAATGATGAATATTTCTAGTTCAATTGATCATCTCGTTCAAAGTCAATTGATGTCGCCAGTCATTCAGTATAGCCATATGATTGGAAAAAAAGTAACCTATCATTCTTATGATGAGAAAACGGGTGAAGAACTAGGCATCACGAAGAGTAAAGTTGTTGCCGTCAGTCAAAAAGATGGTTGGGCAATTCTAGAATTAGAGAATGGTGAGCAAGTTTATGCAGATGCGATCCTTCAAGTGAGTGATCCAACGTTACAAACCGATGTAGATTCAGAGGTAAATCATAAAGGAAGTGAATAGGTAATGGTTCAACGGATTCATCAGTTTCAACCACATTTACCTACACCACCGACGAAACAAAGCAAACAACAAAATCAAGTCAATTTTAAGGATATCCTTTCCAAACAACAGGGTATAAAAGTGAGTAAGCATGCAAAACAACGCTTGCAGGAAAGAAATATCCATATTAACGAACAACAATGGAAAAAAATTGAACAGAAGGTCAATGAAGCCCGGATGAAAGGTGTTAAGGATTCATTGGTCATTATGAATAACTCAACATTACTTGTCAGTGCTAAAAACAACACGGTGATTACCGCCATGAATAAGCAAGAAGCAACAAGTAAAATATTCACCAATATTGATGGAACTATTTTGTTAGATGAGTAGGCTGGACCCAATTTGGGAGGCCGAAAGAGTTGTTGATTGACAGATACAACTCAAAGAAAAAATAAACCAAATGGGGGATATTGGATATGTTACGTTCAATGTATGCAGGTATTTCAGGTATGAGAAATTTTCAGACAAAATTAGATGTCGTCGGTAATAACATTGCCAATGTTGGGACAGTAGGTTTTAAAAAAGGTAGAGTAACTTTCCAAGATATGCTGAGTCAAACAACAGCAGGTGCCCAGGCACCTACGGCAACACGTGGGGGTGTGAATCCTGCCCAAATCGGCCTAGGATCACAACTCGGATCAATTGATAACATTCATACCCAAGGGTTTCGTCAAACAACGAATAATCCTTTAGACTTCGCCCTTGAGGGTGATGGCATGTTTATCGTTCGAAGCGGTAATGCAGAGTATTTTACTCGAGCAGGTAACTTTTATTTAGATATGAATGGAAGTATTGTCAATCCTGAAGGTTATTACTTATTAGGATTTCAAGCGGAAGAAACGCCAGGAATGCAAGTTCAGTTTGATGGTATTAGTATAACCTTTGACATGGATGGAAACGTTGCTGAGCTTGTAGTTAATAATGAACTAGTTGATTATTCAGGTACTATTGATGATATTGCATTAGCTGATGGAACTCAGATAAGCATTACCTTGGATAACAATGTTGTAACAAGTGTAGAAGTAGGCACTGACCAAGACTCAGCGGTAGAAGTTCCATTTAGTGCAAACAATGTTTATATTTCCTCAATTAATGAAGGACAAATAGGATCCCTAATCATTCCTGATACAGCCCAAAGCTTTAGTGTTCAGACTAATGGTATTGTAAACTATATTGATGAAAATGGAATACCACGAGTAGCAGGTCAAATTGCCTTAGCTAATTTTTCTAACCCAGCAGGCTTAGAAAAAGTCGGAAGCAATTTATTCTTAAACAGTCCGAATGCTGGTTATAATGGTTTCGTCGTTCCAGAAACTGAAGGGGCAGCTTCGGTCATTAGTGGTTCACTAGAAATGTCAAATGTAGATTTAGCAGAAGAATTTACCGAAATGATCACTGCTCAGCGAGGATTCCAAGCCAATACAAGGATCATAACGACATCAGACGAAATATTACAAGAGTTAGTTAACTTAAAACGTTAATTAAAAGGAGGTAGGGAGTGACGATTCACTCGTCGCTCCCTCATATAACAATGATTGAACTAACCAGATTAAATGGTGAAACATTTATTTTAAATGCAACCATGATTGAACAGATTCAATCTTACCCGGATACAACGATTACGCTAGTAAATGGCAAGAAACTAGTTGTGAAAAATTCTGAAGCTGAAGTTGTATCATTAGCTACACAATTCTACCAAAAGACTGGGATAATTGGGAATCTTTGCAAGGCAGGTGAATGATATGAATAAATTATTGAAGCTATTGGGAACTTCTTTATTAATCATTTTATTATCTGTAGCAACAGCATTTATCATTTATACGAGGGCACAAGGAGATCCCATCGATGAAATGGTAAAATATTCTTACGAAACACCAGAAATTACAACGGATTTACAAGATGGTAGCTTCGTAAGGATTCAATTTCAAATCGTAACCGATGGAAAAAAAGCGAAAGAGGAAATTGCTAAACGGGATTTTCAATTAAAGAACATTTTAATTAAAGAATTATCCCTCCTAACGGAAGAAGAATTTACCACTGATCTTGATTCACTAGAGAAGACAGTGCGAGAGAAACTAAATGAACTAATGACCGAAGGAGAAATTGTTGATGTGTATACAATCAGCAAAATATTACAATAAAAGTTAGCTCCAATATGGAGGTGAGTACATTTGGTAGATGAAGTACTTTCCCAAAGTGAAATAGATGCACTATTATCTGCAATATCATCAGGGGAAATGAAAGCTGAAGAATTAAAGAAAGAGGAAGAAGAAAAGCGAGTACGCGTATATGATTTTAAGCGCGCACTAAGATTTTCTAATGATCAGATTAGAGGGATAACGAGAATACACGAAAACTTTGCTCGTTTATTGACGACTTTCTTCTCCGCACAGTTGAGAACATATGTAAATGTAACTGTTGCATCAGTTGATCAAATACCCTATGAGGAATTTATCAGATCCATACCGAAGATGACGATATTAAATTTATATAGTGTAGCACCTTTGGATGGACGGATTTTAATGGAAGTAAATCCGAATATCGCATACAGCTTGCTTGATCGTCTACTTGGTGGGCGAGGAGATGACATTCATAATATTGAGAGTTTGACAGAAATTGATACGATGCTCCTTACCCAATTGTTTGATAAAGCCGTTGTCATCCTAGAAGAAGCTTGGTCTTCTTTGGTCGATATTGAACCAGAACTAGAAGAACTCGAAGTTAACCCACAGTTTTTGCAATTGGTATCACCAAATGAGACCGTCGTTGTTGTTTCACTGGCAACGGAAGTAGGTGATGCAAGTGGCATGATCAATATTTGTATTCCACATATCGTCTTAGAGCCAATTATACCAAAATTATCTGTTCATTATTGGATGCAAACAGTTGAAAAGAAACGGGACCCAGAGGCCTATGAAAACATTACCGCTCATCTAAAACAAGCACACATTGAAGCAAAAACTATACTAGGTGAAGCAACAATAACGATAAAGGAATTTCTACAGCTAGATAGAAATGATGTGATTGCATTAGATCAAGCTATTAATCAACCATTAACGCTAACAATAAATGATCAACCAAAATTCTATGTACAACCAGGTAAAGTGAAAAATAAAGTTTCAGTTCAAATCCTAGAAGAAATCAAAGAGGTGAATGAAGATGACTGATGAAATGCTTTCACAAGACGAAATTGATGCACTCTTAGCAATTAATCAGGAACAAGATGAAGAACCAACAACTGAAACGGATGGGCTGGACGTCTCAGATTATTTATCCTCAATTGAACAAGATACGATAGGGGAAATTGGTAATATATCATTTGGTAGTTCCGCGACAACCTTGTCTACTCTACTAAATCAAAAAGTTTCAATTACGACCCCTCAAGTATCGGTAGTCAGTAAAAGTAATTTGTATAAAGAATTTACTTACGATCATGTTAAAGTAAAAGTAACATATGTTGAAGGCTTTATAGGTGAGAATTTACTAGTTATTAAAGCAGAAGATGCGGCCATTATCTCAGATATCATGTTGGGTGGCGATGGTACCTCACCAAATGAAGAGTTAAATGAGATACATCTTAGTGCTATTCAAGAGGCAATGAATCAGATGATGGGTTCTGCCGCAACAAGTATGTCGACAGTATTTAATAAACGGGTAAATATTTCACCGCCTATGATTGAATTAGGAGATGCAAGTAACGGAGCAATTGAGACAATCGATGAAGAAGTATTTGTGAAGGTATCATTCCAATTAAAAGTCGGCTCATTAATCGATTCTAGTATTATGCAATTAATTCCCTTTCCTTTTGCACATGATATGGTCGAAGAGCTGATCGAAGGACCACAAGAAACTACCACCCAAGACGATTCGCTCGACGAGGAAGAAGTCCCTATTCATACCCAAAGTGAAGAATTGGATAAGGAGCGTTCACAGGTGGATCGTGTAGATTATAAACAAGATCAAACTCAAATTATCGGCATGCAAAATGCTGAAGAACAAGCGAATATTCAAAAGGCAACCTTTTCTGAATTTGAACCAGTAGAACTAAGTCAATCAGAACATCAAAATCTAGACTTATTATTAGACATTCCCTTGAAAGTCACCGTAGAATTAGGTCGAACGAACCGACCAATCAAAGACATATTAGATTTATCAGCGGGTTCAATTATTGAATTAGACAAATTAGCAGGGGAACCAGTAGATATATTAGTTAATCAAAAGCTTATTGCTAAAGGTGAAGTAGTTGTTATTGATGAAAATTTCGGTGTTAGAGTTACAGATATTATTAGTAAATCTGCTCGCGTGATGAAACTGAATTAATAAAGATTAAGGGGGAAACAAAATGAGTAAAACAGTACTTATCGTAGACGATGCAGCTTTTATGAGAATGATGATCAAAGACATATTAACAAAAAATGGTTATGATGTGGTTGGTGAAGCAGCTGATGGTGCACAAGCAGTAGAAAAATATAAAGAGTTGCAACCTGATTTAGTAACAATGGATATTACGATGCCAGAAATGGATGGAATTGAAGCGCTAAAAGAAATTAAAAAAATCGATCCTAATTCTACAGTAATTATGTGTTCAGCCATGGGACAACAAGCAATGGTTATTGATGCCATTCAAGCAGGTGCAAAGGACTTTATTGTCAAGCCTTTCCAAGCTGAACGTGTGATTGAAGCGATTAACAAAGCCTTAGCCTAAGAAACGAGTGAGTCTGTTGAACCGAAAAAAACAACTCATATGGGGATTTCTCATGATTATTCTGTTGTTCATGACAGAAACAATTCATGCAGAAACTACATATGTCAATGATTGTCTGGATGAAAATCCGGATTGCTTTGAGGAATTAAATACAACACTAGACCCAGATGCGGAAAGTAACGGGGACAACTCATTTGTAACAATGGAAACAGGGTCCTTAGGTATGAGTATTATTAAAACTGTATTTTCGCTCATCCTTATCTTAGCGCTAATATACTTTGGTCTAAAATTTTTTAACCAGCGCAATAAATATTCATCTACAGCTAAGTCTCTAGAAAATTTAGGAGGCATCCCAGTAGGGCAAAATAAATCAATACAAATCATTCGTGTTGGTCAAAAACTTTATTTAATCGGAGTCGGTGATAATGTAGAGTTGCTACAAGAAATAACCGATGAAGAAGTGATCAATGAGCTCATGACAAAAGAGCGTGATCAATCATTGGAACAATCATCTCCTTGGCAATCGTTCATATCCCGGACTAAAGGTAAACAAACGGAGCAAAAAACGAATGATCAGTTTTTAAATTTACTTACAAAAGAACTAGATAAGTTGAAGAAGAATAGACAAGAAATAAAAGCTTCATTTGGACAAAAGGAAGATAGTAAATGAATGAGTTTATCGATATGTTTTCTAGTTCCGATCCATCTGCTGTAGCAACTTCTGTTAAATTATTGCTATTATTAACAGTATTATCATTAGCACCAGGTATACTCATCTTAATGACTAGTTTCACAAGAATAGTTATCATATTATCTTTTACTAGAACATCTTTAGCAACACAACAAATGCCTCCTAACCAGGTGCTGATTGGTTTAGCATTATTTCTTACATTTTTTATCATGGCACCGACATTTGGACAAGTATATGAAGGAGCATTACAACCACTTTTTAACGAGGAAATTACGCTAGATGAAGCTTATGAAAATGCTAGTGAACCACTAAAGGAGTTCATGGCGAAACATACACGACAAAAGGACTTAGCTTTGTTTCTGAGTTACACGGATGTGGAAAATCCTCAAACGATACAAGATATACCGTTATCAGTTCTAATACCAGCCTTTGCCATCAGTGAATTGAAAACAGCATTTCAAATGGGCTTTATGATCTTTATTCCATTTTTAATTATTGATATGGCTGTGGCTAGTATTTTAATGTCGATGGGAATGATGATGCTACCGCCGGTGATGATTTCATTACCGTTTAAAATTCTCTTATTCGTCCTTGTTGACGGTTGGCATTTAATTACCCATTCAATATTAGAAAGTTTTGGTTAGGACAATGATTGATCGCTCGCAGGACTAAATCAATGCAGTAAAGGTCGGTGATGATATTTGAATAGTGAATTGGTACTATACTTGGCCGAGCAAGGTATTTTTACCATTTTAATGGTAGCTGGCCCGCTGCTCATTTTAGCGTTAGCTGTTGGATTACTAGTAAGTATTTTCCAAGCAACAACCCAAATCCAAGAACAAACCTTGGCATTTATTCCAAAAATTGTAGCTGTGCTTGTTGGCGTCGTTTTTTTTGGTCCCTGGATGCTATCGAAAATGATCGAATTTACAACAAACCTTTATCAAAATTTAACGATCTTTGTAGGGTAAGACATGCTGGAATATTTAAATCTATTTAGTTTACCAATATTCTTACTTATTTTTATGCGGATGGTTGCTTTTTTTGTCACTTTACCATTATTTTCTTACCGTGCCATCCCGACGCCATTTAAAATTGGATTTGCCTTTTTTTTAGCCCTAATCTTTTATCATACACTCGATCTGTCTAACGTGGATCTTGAAGGTACATATTTTTTCTTATTAATAAAAGAAATCATCGTTGGTTTGTTAATTGGTTTAGTCGCATATATCATTGTTTCTGCAGTCCAAATAGCTGGCGGCTTTGTCGATTTCCAAATGGGTTTTGCCATCGCTAATGTGATTGATCCGCAAACAGGAGCACAAAGTCCAATTACCGGACAGTATTTTTATATCATTGCTTTATTGTTTTTATTATCGGTAGATGGCCATCATTTGTTAATTGAGGGGATCTTTCATAGTTATCGACTTATTCCTATTGACGGTATGATTTCCTTCCAACAGGAGGGCATAGCTCGCTTTATCATTGCCGTCTTTAATCAGATGTTCTTAATTGCTTTTCAGATGGCAATTCCAATAGTCGGTTGTCTATTTTTAGTGGATGTTGCCTTAGGTATGATTGCAAGGACAGTTCCCCAAGTAAATGTGTTTGTTGTTGGACTACCATTAAAAATCTTCGTTAGTTTTACCGTGATTTTGTTTTTCTTAAGTTTCTATATGATCCTCGTTCGATCATTGTTTGCAAATATGTTCGATGTAATGAGAGGATTAATGCAATTATTTGGGAGTGCTTAATGTGCAACTTAAACTAGATTTACAATTTTTTGCTGGGGAAAAAACAGAAAAAGCTACTCCGAGAAAGCGGGAAGACGAACGTAAAAAAGGAAGAGTGGCGAAAAGTCAAGACGTCAACACGGCAATCATCTTATTGTTTGCCTTTATTATGTTGGCGGTCTATGGCAGTACGATGAAAGAACAACTGACAAATCTCTATCAATATACTTTTACTGAGTACATACATTGGGATTTGAACATCCATACAACGATGATCCTCGTTCGTGAGATTTTTTTTGAAATATTGAAAGTTGTCGCCCCGGTTATGTTAATTGCGTTCATAGCCGCCATCATAGCTAATGTACTCCAAATCGGTTTTTTATATACGACTGAACCGTTAAAGTTTGATTTAAAAAGACTTGATCCGATTCAAGGAGCAAAGCGAATCTTTTCAATCCGAGCTTTAATAGAGTTATTGAAATCCTTTTTTAAAATAGCTTTTATCGGTGTCATTACCTTTTCGGTTATTTGGAAGTATAAAGATGATATGTTGCAGGTGTCATTGAAAAATGCAGAAAACGCCCTAAGTTTTTTTGGTAAAGTTACGATGATTATGGCTTTTGCAGCAATCATTGCTTTAATCATCTTGGCGGTCTTCGACTATGCTTATCAGCGGTTTGATTATGAAAAAAATTTACGTATGTCCAAGCAAGAAGTTAAAGATGAGTTTAAAAATGTTGAAGGAGATCCGTTAATTCGCTCTAAAATGCGGGAAAAACAGCGACAAATTGCGATGCAACGTATGATGAGTGAAGTCCCTGAAGCAGATGTGATTATTACGAACCCAACCCATTATTCTGTTGCGATCAAATATAATGAAGCCGTTGCGAGTGCCCCAATTGTCGTTGCGAAGGGAATTGACGAGATTGCCTTAAAAATTAGAGAAGTCGCAAAAGCCCATGATATTACTTTTGTCGAGAATAAACAATTAGCACGTTCGTTATACCATGAAGTCGAGATTGGTGAGGTTATCCCTGAGAAATTTTACCAAGCAGTCGCAGAAGTATTAGCCTATGTATATCGATTAGAGAATAGAGCATGAGAAGACAGGTGGAAAGTAAGATGAAATTTAGAGATATTGCCGTACTTATAGGTGTAATCTTAATCATTGTAATGCTTGTCATCCCTTTACCGGGTTGGCTTTTAAGTGTATTAATTCTATGCAATATGTCCATTGCCTTATTGGTTATTTTAGTTTCTATGAATACACAAGAACCATTACAATTTTCTATTTTTCCATCGTTATTATTGGTCTTAACATTATTTCGCTTAGGCCTTAATGTATCTACAACAAGATCAATCTTAGCTGAAGCTGATGCTGGTGGCGTGGTTGATACATTCGGTTCTTTTGTTATTGGCGATAATCCACTTGTTGGTTTTGTTGTGTTTATGATTCTTGTTATTATTCAATTTATTGTTATTACGAAAGGTGCTGAGCGGGTCTCAGAGGTGGGTGCTCGATTCACGTTAGATGCGATGCCTGGTAAACAAATGAGTATTGATGCTGATTTAAATGCAGGACTTATCTCAGAACAAGAAGCAAGACAACGTAGAGAAAATGTGGAACGAGAAGCTGATTTTTATGGGGCAATGGATGGGGCAAGTAAATTCGTCAAAGGAGATGCCATTGCTGGTATTATCATTGTTCTGATCAATATTATTTTTGGTTTAATCATTGGGATGACCCAAAGGGGACTATCATTTGGCGAAGCGATTGATACATATATTCGATTAACTGTTGGTGATGGCCTTGTCAGTCAGATTCCAGCTTTATTAATAGCTACAGCAACTGGTATTGTCGTTACTCGTGTTTCAACGAGTGGTAATTTAAGCAGTGACGTCATGGATCAATTATTACAATATCCTAAGTTACTCTATATCGCTTCAGGAACGATTTTTGCGCTAGGTTTGTTTACACCAATCAATTTTTTCTTAACGACATTTATCGCTGGGATGTTAGCTTTAAGTGCATATTTACTCATGGAGCGTTCTAAGGAACCTGAAATTCCGGATACTGCTGAAGAGGATGCAGCTGAGGAACAAGCCATGAAAACACCAGAAAATGTCATCAGTTTAATTAATCTCGACCCGATAGAATTTGAATTTGGCTACGCCTTAATCCCATTAGTTGATGCCAGTCAAGGGGGAGATTTACTAGATCGGGTAGTCATGATTCGTCGTCAATTGGCAATCGAATTAGGGCTCGTTATTCCAGTTGTAAGAATTCGCGATAATATTCAATTAAATCCAAACGAATACCGCTTAAAAATTAGAGGCAATGAGGTTGCTTCTGGCGAACTACTCTTGGATCATTATTTAGCGATGAGTCCAGATATGGGCCAAGATGATATAGAAGGTATTGATACACAAGAACCGGCCTTCGGTTTGCCAGCGAAATGGATCACTGAAGCAGTTAAAGATGAGGCCGAACTATTAGGTTATACGATTGTTGATCCACCATCGGTCGTCTCTACACATATTACTGAAGTCATCAAAAAACATGCCCATAGTTTATTAGGTAGACAAGAGACGAAACAACTTATCGATCATCTCGAAGAAGAATATCCAATCTTGGTTGAAGAAGTGGTGCCTGAACCATTATCAGTAGGTGATATTCAAAAGGTATTAGCGAATCTATTAAGGGAGAATATTTCAATTCGCAATTTGCCAGTTATCTTTGAAACACTAGCAGATTATGGACAAATGACAACCGATACGAATCTATTAACAGAATATGTCAGACAAGCTTTAGCACCACAAATTACAAGTCAATATGTGAGTCATGATCAATCATTGAAAGTGATCACTGTCTCACCCCAATTAGAGGAAACATTAATGAGCCATATCCAACAGACTGAATTTGGTAGTTACTTGTCAATCGAGCCAGAATTACAAGAGAAAATTATTGTCAATCTTCAAGGAGAAGTAGAAAAAATGCTGCTAGAAGCGGAAGAAGCGATCATTATTTGTTCGCCAGCCATCCGTATGCATTTAAAACAGTTAGTAGAACGATATTTTCCTGATGTTGTCGTCTTGTCTTATAACGAATTAGAGTCCCATGTTCAAGTGCAAAGTATCGGGGTGGTGAATGTTGCATGAAAGTAAAAAAGTATGTCGGCTCAAACATGACAGAAGTGTTAGATAAAGTCAGAGCTGAACTCGGTTCCGATGCTGTCATTCTTAATTCAAAAGAAGTAAATCAAAGTGGTTTTCTTCGCTTCTTCAAGAAAAAACAGATAGAAGTCATTGCTGCCCTTGATCCTCAACCAATTGTTCGTCGCCAGAAAAAACCAGTGACGAAGGCGAGACATCGCCATCCATTGGTTAATCAGAACGAACGTCATGATTCGGATCAAGTTAATACAGCCGTATTACAGGAAATTAAATACTTAAAACGATTGATTGAGCACCAAGCCAAAACTGATGATTCATCCTATTCTACTCACTATCAATTAGCTTTTGAACACTTACTAGCTCAAGAAGTTGATTCATCACTCGCCAAAGATATGATCGATCAGATTATCGAAGATCATGAAGAGAAAAAGCTAGATATCACACCAGAAATACTAAGCAAAGCAATGCGATTAGAAATCGAGAAGCGATTAAAGAAAGTATCATTACAAACGAAAAAAAAGGATCACCAAAAAATCATTCATTTTGTTGGCCCAACAGGTGTTGGTAAAACAACAACGCTTGCAAAGATTGCTGCCAAAATGATGCTTGATGAAAATAAAAACATCGCCTTTATTACAATGGATACGTATCGAATCGCTGCTATCGAGCAATTAAAAACCTATGCGCGAATACTAGATGTACCATTAGAAGTAGCTTATACAGTGCAAGATTACCAGCGGGCCGTCCAGAAGTTTGCTGATTATGATTTGATCCTCGTAGATACAGCAGGTCGTAATTATCGAGAGCAAAAATATATCGCCGATTTAAAAATCAATGAAAATCCTAGTATTAAAACTTACCTTGTTTTATCGTTAACAGCTAAACCAAAGGACATCATTGACATTTATGAACAATTTGGTCATTTACCAATTAATGAGGTTATTTTCACGAAAATTGATGAAACGACCCAGTATGGCAGTATGTTAAACATCGCCCTAACCAAAACTGTTAATATTGCCTATGTAACAAATGGTCAGGATGTACCTAACGATATATTTCAACCAACACCACGAGATATTAGTCAATATATTGTAGGCGGTTTTTTACATGGGTGATCAGGCTGATAGTTTACGCAGACAATTTGGTCATTTACCAGAAATTAACCAAGCAAAAACAATAGCTGTTGTCAGCGGTAAAGGTGGTGTTGGCAAATCAAACTTTGCTTTAAACTTTTCCTTATCCTTATTGAATCGAGGAAAAAAAGTATTACTCGTTGATTTGGATGTAGGTATGGGCAATATTGATATTTTGTTAGGCTTAAATGCTCCCTCAACGATCATTGATATGTTAAACAAAGATCTCTCTATTCATGATATTATAGAGACAGGTCCTAACCAACTAGCATATATATCCGGTGGGACAGGCATTAGTCAGTTCTTTTCGTTAGATGAGCAAAAAAAGGAATTCTTTTATCAACAATATCGCACATTGTTAGTAGATTATGATTATATTATTTTCGATATGGGTGCTGGTGCAACAGATGATAGTTTATTCTTTGTTCTGGCTGCAGATGAATGTATTGTCATCACGACACCTGAACCAACATCGATCACCGATGCATATAGCATGATTAAGCATATTGTCAATAAAGATCAAAATTTACCGATATATGTAGTAATGAATCGTTGTATGTCGAAAAAAATCGGTCAAAAAGCATTAGATCAATTTCAGCAAATCATTGCCCGTTTTTTGACAATAGAGATAAATAAAATGGGTATTTTACCTGATGATAAAATCGTATCTTTAGCTGTTATGCGCCAAACACCATATCTTTTGTTAAATAGACGTGCTCCGATCTCACAAGCGATGAGACAATTAACGATCAACTATTTAACGAAAGGCGACGAACAATTGACCAAGAAACCTTTTTCCTTCGTCAACAAGTTAAAACAATTCATGAGAGAGAGGTAAAGGCCATGGACACCATTCGTGTTCTTATCATCGAAGATTCGGCATTTATGCGCAAAATGATCACGGAAATATTGGAATCCGATGATCGGATTCGGGTAATCGGAACTGCCAAAAATGGCCAAGAAGGTTTAGAAAAAGTCAAAGCATTATCACCTGATGTTGTAACATTGGATATTATTATGCCCTATATGGACGGCATGACGACCTTAGAGAAGATAATGGAAGAAACTCCAGTACCAGTTGTCATGTTAGCTAGTAGTCCAAAAGAATCAAATGATTTAATGCAAGCTATCTCAAAAGGTGCCGTTGATTTTATCACGAAGCCTTCGGGTCCAATTTCACTAGATATTGAGCACATAAAGGAAGAAATCATTCAAAAGGTTATCACAGCATCAACAGCTAAAGTTACAACGCCACAGGCTAGATCTGATGCTAGTATGGCAGGGTATGAATATCATCCACGCCATCGTGATACACTTCTGGTGATAGGTTCTTCGACTGGTGGTCCGCGAGCACTTCAGGCTATCTTATCCGAATTACCGGCGGATTTTCCAGCACCAATTTTAATTGCTCAACATATGCCTGCTGGATTTACCAAGTCACTTGCCAGCCGCTTAAATTCATTGTCCGCCATCACAGTAAAAGAAGCAGAAGACGGTGAACAAATTCAAAATGGTGTTGCCTATGTAGCGCCGGGAAATCTTCATATGACGGTGCAACAGCAAAATAGTTCGCTCACGCTAAAGATAAGCAAACAACCTGAAGATAGTCTGTATCGCCCATCCATCGATGTATTACTTGCCTCTATTGCTGATGTGCAACAAGTTAATAAAATGGCGATTATTTTAACAGGAATGGGTCGGGATGGGGCCAAGGGGATTCAACAAATAAAAAAGAAGGATTCTCAAGCCTTTGTTATTGCTGAAGCAGAGGAATCATCAGTAATCTATGGTATGCCAAATGCCGCCATCCAAACAGGATGTGTCGATCAAGTGCTTCATTTACATAATATAGCTAGGATGATGGAACAAATGGTCATAAATAAAGGGAGGGATTAAATGTGGATACAACCCAATATTTAGATGTATTTATTGATGAAAGTACGGAGCATCTAGATATTTTGTATAATCAATTGTTACTCTTAGAAAAAAATCCACAAGAAAAAAGTGTCATAGAAGAAATTTTCCGAGCCGCCCACACGATGAAAGGTATGTCGGCAACGATGGGTTTTGACGATCTTGCCAGTCTAACGCATAATCTAGAAAATGTGCTCGATGATATTCGTAACGATAAAATCACCGTCCATACCCACATTATTGATGTATTGTTTGCTGCAGTTGATCATTTAAATAGTATGGTCGAAGATTTAGCTAATGGGGGAGACGGTAAACGGGATATCCAACAAATATTAGTCCAATTAGAAGAGATTACATCAGGGTCTCTAAGTCCATCTACATCAACCATAGAGTCACAAGCCGACCCAGTTGCGGATGCTTCGGATTTATCTTTGGATGAATTTGAACTAGCAATCTTAGATGAATCAGAAGAACAAGGATATACGAATTATGAGATCAGCGTCACAATTCGAGAAGACTGCCTTCTTAAAAGTGTTCGTGTTTATATGGTTTTTGAAGCATTAGAAAAATTTGGTGAAGTGATTAAATCAGATCCACCAGTTAACGATTTAGAAGAGGAAAAATTTGATCAGTCTTTCGTTGTCCTACTCGTTTCAAAACATGAAGCGAAGGAAATAAGTGATCAAATTAAGAACATATCGGAAATTGAAGATGTTACTGTTAAGGAATTTTCATTGGCAAATTATCGAACGAAACAGCAAATAGAACTCGATAATGAACAATCGAATCAAGATACAAATAACCAAGTCCAAACAAAATCAGCACCAGCACCACGAAAGATGATTAGAGTAAACATTGATCGTCTTGATGCCCTCATGAATTTATTTGAAGAATTGATCATTGACAGAGGAAAATTAGAGCAGATTGCATCTGAATTTAATCACGACGAATTGAAAGAAACTGTTGAACATATGCAACGTATCTCAACAGATATGCAAAACGTCATCTTAAATATGCGCATGGTACCGATTAGTCAAGTATTCAATCGTTTTCCTAGTATGATTCGACAAATTGCTCGTGATTTGAATAAAAATATTCAGTTAGAAATTATAGGAGCAGAGACAGAACTAGATCGTACGGTCATTGATGAGATTGGTGATCCATTAGTACATTTACTTAGAAACGCAGCTGATCATGGGATTGAAATGCCTGAGGAACGAAAGAAAAAAGGAAAAGCTGAAGTAGGGACCATTAAATTACAGGCATATCATAGCGGTAACTTTATCTTCATTGAAATTGAAGATGATGGCGCTGGAATTAACAAGGAAGCCGTGATTAATAAGGCGATTAGAAACGACATCATTACTGCTGATGAGGCTGAAACATTATCTGAACAGCAAATATACGATTTATTGATGCATAGTGGTTTTTCCACAACTGATAAAGTGTCTGATCTATCTGGTCGAGGAGTTGGCCTAGATGTTGTGAAAAACACAATTGAAACCCTTGGTGGAAGCATAACGATTGAGTCAGAACCCGGTGTAGGCTCTAAATTTTCAATTCAATTACCGTTAACGTTATCAATTATTTCAGTTTTACTTGTACAATTACAAAAGGAAATTTATGCAATACCATTATCATCGATTATTGAAACTTTAAAAATACCTAAATCAGACATCATAGAGATGCATAACAACAAAGTTCTAGATTATCGTGGTAAAGTCGTACCGTTAGTATTTTTAGACAAAGTCTTTTCAGTACCAGATCATGATGAAGAAAGGGATCAAGTTTCTGTAGTAATTGTTCAACGAGGTAATCAAATCGCTGGTTTAGTCGTTGACTCATTTATTGGTCAACAAGAAATTGTGATTAAATCATTAGGAAATTATTTAAGGGATATACCAGCTATCTCAGGGGCAACTATTCTTGGTGATGGAAAAGTCGCTCTTATTATCGATGCTAATGCGTTAATTCATTCATAATTTTTAAGGAGGTTTTTATATGGAGACACAAGCTGTAGAAAATCGTAAAGTAATTGTATTTCAGCTAAATCATGAAGAATATGCAGTATCTGTCGAACAAGTAGGTTCTATTGAGCGGATTCAGCCAATAACCCGTGTTCCACAAACAGCAGACTTCGTAAAGGGTGTCATCAATTTAAGAGGTGTCGTTATACCTGTTATTGATTTAAGAATCCGTTTTGGTCTAGAAGAAATAGAACATACTGATACAACGAGAATTATCATTTTTTATTTGGACGATATGGAAGTTGGCCTCATTGTTGATGTCGCAAATGACGTCGTTGATATCCCAGAAAATATTATTGAACCACCGCCAGAAGTTGTTGGTACTGTTCATGTTGATTATATTGAAGGAGTAGCTAAATTAGGCGATCGGTTATTAATTTTACTAGACTTACAAAAAGTACTAACGACAGATGAAATTGAGCATTTAAAGAAAGTAGAAGGTTAATCGCCGATGAAAAGTTACGAATTTTCTAGCGAACAGCTAGATGTATTAAGAGAAATAGGGAATATTGGAGCGGGTAATGCAGCCACATCGATGTCCGAATTGATTAATAAAAGGGTACATATGGATGTACCTTCTGTCAATATAGTTACCTTCGATGAAATGACAGAAATTGTAGGTGGACCTGAACAATTAATAGTCGCCATGTACTTTAGAATTCATGGCGAAACCCCAGCTTCTGTTTATTTCATCTTGACGATTGAGGAAGCAGAGTCATTGGTTAAACATATGATCCCAGATCAATCTATTGATCTGTTAAATGAACAACCAAATGAAATGGTCATTTCGGCATTAAAAGAGGTTGGTAATATTATGACCGGATCCTATTTAACAGCACTTTCCGATTTTATGAATGTTAATTTGCAATCATCCATACCTTATTTAAACATTGACATGGCTGGAGCCTTGTTAACAGCTGGTTTAATTGAATTGTTACACATATCTGATTATGTCATCGTGATTGATACAGAAATTAAACAGGATCAGACAAATAATGGATTAAAAGGCCACTTCTTTTTACTTCCTGATTTAGATTCATTTCCAAAAATTTTTCAGGCCTTAGGAATTCATAGCAATGGATAAAGCAAAAACAATTGTTAACGTCGGCATATCAGATCTAAACGTAGTTAAGGCTCCAAACGTTATTCGAACGTCAGGATTAGGATCTTGCGTTGGCGTGGTCATTTACGATCTATACGAAAAAGTAGCCGGATTAGCCCATATTATGTTACCAGACTCAAAGTTTTCTCGACAAGCTAATTTTAACCCATATAAATATGCAGATACAGCTATCCCTATACTCATTGAAAAATTATATTCATTAGGAGCAAGGGCGAATTTATTGCAAGCTAAATTGGCTGGTGGATCGCAAATGTTTCAATTTTCCGACTCCGATGTGATGCGAATTGGTCCCCGCAATGTTGAAGCTGTTAAATATATTTTAAAAGAAGAACGAATTCCTATTATCTCGAAGGATGTAGGCGGAAATAGAGGAAGAACGATAGAATTTGATCCAAGGACAGGTTTATTAATGGTAAGGTCTGTAAATCAGGAACCCTTCTATATATAAATGGTATATATTAAGAAAGGAGAGGAGTGAGTAAAATTTCTGATCATCATTCTTCTCTTGACACAGAAGAAATTTTGTGGAAGAAATGGAAAAACGAAAATGACGAACAAGCAGCGAATGAGTTGGTCCGTAGCTATATGTATCTTGTAACCTATCATGTTGATAGGATATCAGTAAACTTACCTAGGAATGTAAGCCGAGATGATTTGGAAAGTTTTGCCTTCATGGGATTGTTTGATGCGATTAAAAAATTTGAGCCAGAACGAGAATTGAAATTCGATACATATGCTTCTTTTCGAATTAGAGGATCAATTATTGATGGTTTAAGAAAAGAAGATTGGCTACCTCGTTCTTTACGGGAAAAAGCGAAACAAATTGAAGACATTTCGCATCAGTTAGAACAAAAATTGCAACGCACACCTAACTCTACAGAAATCGCTGAACATCTCGATATGAAAGCAGAAGAAGTAGAAGCAATTATGAATGCTTCGCTCTTTGCCAATGTTTTATCCATCGATGGGAAACGCCATCATGAACTCAATGAACATGATGAAGAAATGGCTTTTAATATACCAGATGAAGACGCTTTGGATCCAGATGAACTTGTGGTAAATAAGGAAGTCCAAGAAATACTTGTAGAAAAAATTAAAAAATTAAATAAAAATGAACAATTGGTCGTCAGTCTCTTTTATTATGATGGTTTAACGATGACAGAAATAGGGGAAGTTCTAGACTTAACGACTTCAAGAATATCACAAATTCATAAAAGTGCTATTTTTAAATTAAGAAAAGCCTTGAGCAAGTTACATTTTGAGTATCAAATCTAGCTTCTTCTGAGTAAATCTAGGAGGATGAAGAGCGTTGCCTGAAATAGAGCTAAAAGAGTATTATACAGTTGCCATTTCCAGTGACCGTATGTCAGCAGAAATTCATTGTGAAAAAATACCAAAACGAAGTGACAAACCAATTCCGACAGAAGTGATTTACGAGTTTTTAAAGGAGCATCACGTTCAGTTTGGTATTGATGATCAAGTCGTTGAGAAACTAAGTCAGCATCAGTTTACCTTAGCTGATTTTCCTTTAACCATTGCTCAAGGCAGGCCGCCAGAACAAGGAAAGGACGGGACCATCACATATGCATTTAATACAAGCTTGGAAGTTGATCGTGATTTAACTTGGAACTTCCGTGATGTGATGAGAATTCCTTCAGTTGAAAATGGACAAAAATTAGCGACAATAACCTTACCTACACAAGGACAAGACGGAATGAATGTACTCGGCGTTCCAATCAAAGCCAAGCCAGGCAGGCCTGTGCCAACAAAGGCAGGAAAAAACGTCCGATTTGATGAACAGGATTTGACGTTTTATGCTATGATTGAAGGACAAGTGAGTGCTACAGAACAACGAATATCGGTCTATCCATTATATGAAGTGAATGAAACGTTATCGATGAAAACGGGAAATTTAGATTTTGTTGGATCGATCGTTATTAGAGGGGATGTACCAACAGGATATACGGTAAAAGCAAAAGGTGATATCAAGATCTTTGGAATTGTTGAAGCTGCTCATGTTATCGCAGGTGGTTCTGTCTATGTATCTGAAGGTTTAGCCGGCTTACAAAAGGGTATGATTCAAGCAGGTGAAGATGTTCATATTGGTTATATAAACCAAGGGACTGTTGAAGTAGGCAACTCTTTGTTTGTTGAAAATTCAATCATTCATAGTCATATTACAGCCAACAATGACATTTTTTGCCAGAGAGGTAATATCATCGGTGGCTCATTATCCGCAGGAAAAGTCATTGAAGCAAAAGATATTGGTAATCGGATGAGTACAGAAACGAACATCAGTTTAGGTATTAGTCAATCTATTCATGAGGAAATGACCAATCTGCAGGAGCAGAAAAAACAATTGCTCCATACGTTAGAAAAACTAAACCTGCTTGGTAAAAGGCTCGAGCAAAGTCAATTAGATGGAAAAGGTAGAATCACTTTGTTAAGACAAAGAAATTCTAAACGTCAAACAGAAGAACAAATAGCGGAAATTGATGAGAAACTTGCGACCTTAAACGCCTATTTGGGTGACGAAACAGAGGCAAAACTTATTGTTAGAAACAACCTGTATCCAAACGTTAACATAGCATTTGGAAAATATAATTTTAAAGTCGATCGCTTATATAATCGTGTTCATGTTACATCAGATCATAAAGAAATAATCATTCGTCCTTTTGATTAATTACGAATGAAGGAAGTGAGCATTGTGAGTTGGAAATCCGTAGAAATGCAGGTGGCACTTCCAAGAACACAAGAAGCAGGAAAACTTCAAGATGAGCTATCGAGACACAATCAACGATTCCAAGAGTCACTTGCAGCACAACAATTAAAACAAGAAGATATTAAAAGACAACAAGTGAATGATTTACAGGAATCAGCAAAAGCCGAAATCAAGGATGAACAAAAAGAGGAAAGTGAGTCTTCTTTTTCAAAAAAACAACTGAAATCAACAGAAAAGAAAGAAAAAGTAGAACCAGTTGATCATCCTTATTTAGGTAACCAAATTGATTATAGTGGATAGTAGGGATTTATTAATGACTTCTTTCTTATTAACCATAAGTTTTTTGCTTCATCTAATTTCTATCATTGCCATATTTTTCTTATTTCACCAATTATCACAACTAAGAAACACCTATATGACTGAAGTAAGTGAAATTTTTGAGCGTTATTTAGCAGAAATACGTGAGGAAAACGAACGGTTAATGAATGATCTCAATCAGAATAAACAAGAACAAATACCAATATCTGAACCAGACTCAGCACCTAAAGAGGAACCTAAAGAATTAGAACTTCCTCCCTTTGCAAATAAGCAATTGTCTGAAACCGAAGACAAAGTCGAAACATCTTTACAAGCTCAAATTCTTCAGTTATATGAACAAGGTCTAACGATAGACCAAATTGCTAAACAATTGAATTGTGGTAAAACAGAGGCAGAATTGATTATTAACTTCCATCAGAAAAAAGTAGATAAAGCTTGATTGCCTCGAGGGCATGTGATATATTTATTTTTGGTATAAACACAATGTATAGTGTTTTACATTACACACATTCAGTGATTTGTATGTATGGTGCCTGTTTGGTTTTCATACAAAAATGATCTGGATGGAGGAATAAAACCAATAGGAGGAAAACAAATGTCAGTCATTTCAATGAAGCAATTACTTGAGGCTGGTGTTCATTTTGGGCATCAGACACGTCGTTGGAATCCAAAGATGAAAAAATACATCTTCACGGAAAGAAACGGCATCTATATTATTGATTTACAAAAAACCGTAAAAATGGTGAATGTCGCTTACAAATATGTAAGAGATTTAGCTGCTGAAGGTGGCACCATTTTATTTGTTGGTACGAAGAAACAAGCACAGGATTCCGTCAGGGAAGAAGCTACTCGTGCAGGCATGTTTTACGTAAATCAACGTTGGTTAGGTGGTACGTTAACGAACTTTAAAACAATTCGTTCACGTGTTAATCGCCTAAATGAAATCGAGCGTATGGAAGAAGACGGTACGTTTGATGTTTTACCTAAAAAAGAAGTTGTTGATTTATTAAGAGAAAAAGATCGTCTCCTTAAATTCTTAGGCGGTATTCGGGACATGGATAAATTACCTGATGCCCTATTTGTTATCGATCCTCGAAAAGAAAGAATTGCGATTGCTGAAGCAAGAAAATTAAACATACCAATTATCGGTATTGTTGACACTAACTGTGATCCAGATGAAATAGATTATGTCATTCCAGCTAATGACGATGCGATTCGTGCGGTCAGACTATTAACTTCAAAAATTGCTGATGCAGTACTCGAGGGTAAACAAGGCGAAGCAACTGCTGAAGTAGAAAGCAACGAAAAAGATGCTGATCAGGATAAAGCTGATAACAAACCGGCTGAAACTGAACAGATTGAAGCGGCAGAAGCAACAGAGGAAGACAATCAAGAAGAAACTGCCGAGGTTGAAACAGAAGTAAATAATGAATAAATGGTAAAGGATAGGTGATAAGGGGATATGCCTTTATCACCTTTTTTACAGAAGAATATCTTCTACTAAAGATGGTAAATTTATAATAGGAGGATAAAAATGGCTATTACTGCAAAAATGGTTAAAGAATTACGTGAAAAAACAGGTGCTGGTATGATGGACTGTAAAAAAGCACTGGAAGAAACAAATGGAAATATGGAAGATGCAATTGATTACTTACGTAAAACTGGCGTAGCCCAAGCAGCTAAAAAGGCTGATCGTATAGCAGCTGAAGGCTCTACTTATATTAAAGTTTCTGATAATCGTGCTGTTTTATTAGAAGTAAATTGTGAAACAGACTTTGTAACTAAAAATGACTTATTCCAAAAGTTACTCGTTGAATTAGCTGATCACATTATTGAACATCAGCCAAACACTGTTGAAGAGGCTTTAGGACAAAAGTTTAATGGTGGCGAAGATACAGTTGAAGGCCATATTAATTCTGCCATTGCAACAATTGGTGAAAAAATTTCACTACGTCGTTTTAGCTTGTTAGAAAAGACAGACAATGATGTATTTGGTTCATACTTGCATATGGAAGGTAGAATTGGTGCCCTTGTTCTACTTGAAGGATCAGCTGATGAAGAAGTAGCTAAAAATGTTGCAATGCATGTAGCTGCAATTAATCCAAACTATGTATCCCGGGATGAAGTGCCTGAAGATGTCGTCAATCGTGAGCGTGACGTGTTAAAAAGCCAAGCACTTGCAGAAGGAAAACCAGAACATATTGTCGAGAAAATGGTTGAAGGTCGCTTGAACAAGTTTTTTGAAGAAATTTGTTTGCTTGACCAAAGCTATGTAAAAGATCCTGATCTAAAAGTTAAAAAGTATCTTGATGATAACGGAGCAACAGTCAAAAACATGGTAAGATATGAAGTAGGCGAAGGAATGGAAAAACGCGAAGAAAACTTTGCTGAAGAAGTAATGGGACAAATTAAAAATAAATAAATGAGACAGGGAGCACTGATGTGTTCCCTATTTCTAAAGTAAAAAGCTGATAATTACAATGATTTTATAGGAGGGTACTATGTCAACCGCACGTTACCGAAGAATTGTATTAAAACTAAGTGGTGAAGCATTAAGTGGAAAACAAGGCTATGGTATCGATCCTGACATTATTCATTCAATTGCCAAACAAATAAAAGAAATTGTAGAATTAGGCGTTGAAATCGCGGTTGTTGTCGGAGGCGGCAATATATGGCGAGGTAAAACTGGTAGTGAAATGGGCATGGATCGAGCTACAGCTGATTATATGGGAATGCTGGCCACAGTGATGAACTCTCTCGCCCTTCAAGATAGTTTGGAAATGATAGGTATCCCAACACGTGTTCAAACATCCATTGAAATGAGGCAAGTCGCTGAACCATATATTAGAAGAAAAGCGATTCGACATTTAGAGAAGAAACGCGTCGTTATTTTTGCGGCTGGAACAGGTAACCCGTATTTCTCAACAGATACAACAGCGGCTTTAAGGGCAGCCGAAATTGAAGCAGAAGTGATCCTTATGGCTAAAAACAATGTCGATGGCGTCTATTCGGATGATCCTAAAGTCAATAAGAATGCTAAAAAATATACTGATATTACATACATGGAAATGTTAAATGAAAGCTTAGGTGTCATGGATTCAACTGCATCGTCATTATGTATGGATAATAATATTCCATTAATTGTGTTTTCCATAACAGAAGAAGGAAATATTAAAAGAGTTGTCCAAGGCGAGGCTATTGGAACAACTATAAGGGGAGAATGACTATGACAGCGAATATAATGAAGGATTTGCGTGAAAAAATGCAACTTGCTGTTCAAGCATTTACGAGAAATTTAGCCACGGTCAGAGCTGGTCGAGCCAATCCAAGTATTCTCGACAGCATTTTTGTTGACTATTACGGTGCATCTACACCACTTAATCAGTTAGCTAATGTTACCGCACCTGAAGCTCGATTGCTCGTCATTACACCATACGATAAAACAGCGATTGATGAAATTGAAAAAGCCATCTTAAAAGCTGATATTGGATTAACCCCATCTAATGATGGTGATTTGATCAGAATTAATATTCCACCATTGACAGAAGAAAGACGTAAGGAATTAGTAAAAGTAGTTGGAAAGTATACGGAAGAAGCGCGTATTCGTGTGAGAAATATTCGTCGTGAAGCCAATGATCAATTAAGAAAATTAGAAAAAGATGGCGAGTTAACAGAAGACGAGTTACGAAATGCTGAAGGTGATGTTCAAAAAGAAACAGATCGCTTTATTGAAGAAATAGAGGATCTCGCAAAACAAAAAGAAGTAGAGATTATGGAAGTATAATGCCGTTTGCTTTACGCAAAACGTTAGAACGAAGTCCACGGTTTTTTGACGGACTTCGTTTTATTTTGTATTGATGCAGGATCAGTTATTAATAAACAATTTAACTGGAAGGATCATGCATAAGCATATCTGTTGTTGAATATTTATTTATCATTCCTGATTATCATGATATAATATTATTTCATCAAATAATCTATTGTTTCAAGCATTTTTTTACAGAAATCTCTATAGATTATGCGGAGGACAAAAAATGCAAAAAAAACTTCCTTATCAAAATAACGATGATCAAGCTAATATACCCAACCACGTAGCGATTATTATGGATGGCAATGGTCGTTGGGCAAAAAAAAGAGGTCTTCCACGCAACGTTGGTCATAAAGAAGGAATGAAGGTCGTTCGAAAGATTGTCATCGAAGCAATCAGGTCGAAGATAAAAATTCTTACCTTATATGCCTTTTCTACTGAAAATTGGAAAAGGCCAAAGTCTGAAATTAATTTTTTAATGAAATTGCCAAATCAATTTTTGGATACGTATTTGCCTGATCTGATTGACAATAATGTTAGAATCGAAACAATTGGTGAAACGAAAGGGTTGCCACAATACACTATAGATGCTATTGAGTATGCAAAAGAAAAAACGAAAAACAATGATGGATTATTGTTAAACTTTGCCCTTAATTATGGCAGTCGCTTCGAAATCATGCAGGCGATAAAACAAATTATGGAAGATATTCAAACAACGAAAATATCACCGGATAAATTAGACGAAGAAACATTTTCTAAATACTTATACACAAATGGCTTATCAGATCCTGATTTATTAATTCGTACGAGTGGTGAACAAAGATTAAGTAACTTTTTATTATGGCAATTAGCATATACTGAATTTTGGTTTACAGATGTGTTATGGCCTGATTTCAATGAAGAAATTTTTCAACAAGCTATTGCTGATTATCAGAAGAGAAAAAGACGTTACGGAGGAATATAAGGTGTTGATACCAACATGAAACAAAGAATCTTCACAGCAATCATTGCATTGCTCATTTTCCTGCCCTTACTTCTATATGGCCAGTGGCCCTTTACAGTGTTAGTTTATGGAATGGCTACGATTGGCTTAATTGAATTATTGCGGATGAGAATAGGGTACAAGCTTCTCCCAATCATCCTGTCTTTAACCTGCCTATGGCTTTTACTCAGTCCAATTGTTAACCTAGACGAAATAGCTCTGTTTACAAAATTAGATCTTCTAATTGGTTATATTATGTTATTATTGTTATATACAGTATTGACTAAAAACAGTTTTACCTTCGATGATGCTAGTTTTGTGTTACTAGCGACCTTTTATATCGGATTAGGTTTTTACTTTCTAATTGAAGCTCGGTCATTAGGTTTAAATTATATTCTCTACATTTTACTCGTTATTTGGGCGACAGATACATTTGCCTATTTTAGTGGTATTGCCTTTGGAAAAAACAAGCTGTGGCCAGAAATTAGTCCGAAAAAGACGATTGAGGGTGCAATTGGCGGCGTATTATGTGCCGGCATCATCGGTGTGATCTTTCATTTACTCTTTCCATTTGATCACTCGCTCATCACGATGATCATGATAACGATCATGATATCAATTGTCGGACAACTTGGTGATTTAGTGGCCTCGGCATTAAAACGTCATTACGACGTAAAGGACTCAGGCAAAATATTACCAGGGCACGGTGGTATTATTGATCGCTTCGATAGTTTACTTTTTGTATTGCCCTTCTTAGCGCTCATACAATTTATTTAATGATTATAATTGTATGGAAAATTCCTTGTAAGATAAAAATAATGTGAAATGATTTCCCTTTGCATAGAAGGATGGTGCTTTTTTTGAATACAGTCATTGCCTTTATATTTATGTTTGGACTGCTAGTTACTGTTCATGAATTCGGACATTTGATTTTTGCTAAAAGAGCAGGCATGTTAGTTCGTGAATTTGCCATTGGATTCGGTCCAAAAATATTCTCATATAAAAAAAAGGAAACAGAATATACGATTAGACTACTTCCAATTGGTGGCTATGTCCGTGTCGCAGGTGAAGATCCAGAAATAATTGAATTAAAACCAGGCCATCATATTGGGATAGAATTTAATGAAGTTGGAAAAGTGAACAAAATCATTGTGAATAATAAAATGAAACATCCTCAAGCAAGAGTGATTGAGGTGGAAAAGGTTGACTTAGATCACGATTTACAAATCATTGGCTATGACGTTGGTGACCATGACCAACAACATGTGTTTGCCGTTGATCGAAATGCCCACTTTATTATGGATGAACGGGAAACGCAAATTGCACCATTCGATCGTCAGTTTGCCTCTAAATCAGTTGGTCAACGTGCGATGCAATTATTCGCTGGACCGTTGATGAATTTTATTTTAGCCATTGTTATCTTTTTACTACTAGGTGTTATTCAAGGTGTACCAACCGAAAAAGCTATGATTGGTGATGTCCAGCAAGGAAGTCCGGCTGATGAAGCGGGCTTGATGGCCGGAGATGAAATCATCGAAATCAATGGAAAGTCAATTACAACTTGGGAAGAGTTCACCGAATTAATCAGAGCTAGTGCCGGTAAAGAATTGCAAATCCTCGTTGACCGGGATAATCATACAGAATCATTTACCATTATTCCGCAAACAGTGGATTTACATGGTGAGCAAATTGGTCAAGTTGGAGTCACAATCGGGTTTGAAAAGTCACTTAGCAAAACGTTGAAATTCGGTTTCAATCAAACCTATGAAACGACTTCAGCGGTTTTATCTGGAATTATTATGCTAATCACCGGACAACACTCAATTGACATGTTAGCTGGTCCTGTTGGAATTTACGATGTGACAAATCAAGTGGTACAATCAGGATTTTCAAGTTTTCTGTTTTGGACGGCGATGTTAAGCATTAACTTGGGAATCATTAATCTAGTTCCCCTTCCAGCTTTAGATGGGGGTAGATTACTATTTGTAGGCATTGAAGCAATTAGAGGAAAACCGATTGATCCACAAAAAGAAGGTATTTTCCATTTTATTGGTTTTGCCTTATTAATGTTACTTATGATCGTTGTTACATGGAATGATATCCAACGCTTATTCATGTAAAAACTTCATGACACCATAACAACAAGTTGCTAACCTCTTTGTAGCTAATTGGCTACATAGAGGCTTTTTCTTCAATGGAATGAAACAGATCGTCATTAGTTTGATCAATGTTACAGGGGGATGGCAATGGAGATTACGAAGCAAGAAAAAATGACGCTATTACTTCAACAATTACAAATACCGGACGAGCTAATTGAAACTTATTTTAATGGTAGTCAATTAGAAAAATTAACTGTCTTTAAGCAAGAAAGAAAATGGCATTTTCAATTAACTGTAAACCATATCTTACCGATAGAGGTTTTTAAACAATTTATACATAAATTACAAAGTGCTTTTCAAAATATTGCCCAGGTTGACTACACATTGGCAACAATTGAAAAACAAGATGAAGAAATACATTTGCTTGATTATTGGCATTACTATGTACAAACAACAGCAAAGCTTACACCGTTATTTCAAGAAATTATCCATAACCAAACACCTACCATAAAAAACAAATCCCTATTATTGATAGCTCGTAATGATACGGAAGCAATTGCTTTAAAGAAACGATTAGAACCAGACTTCCAGCAATTTTGTCAAAAAGTAGGATTATCTCGTTATGCTATCACAGTAGAAGTAGAAGAAAATGCTCAAGACGTAGCAGCATTTGAGGAACAGAAAGCCCGAGAAGATCAACAACTTGCTTTAAAAACTGTTCAAGACCAACAAAAGAAAATCCAAACCCAACATGAGAGTCCTAATCAACCATTTCAGATTGGCCAAAACATCCTCGATGATCCTGTCCCACTAGAGCAAATTGAAGACGAGGAAAGACGAATTACTGTTCAAGGCTATGTATTTGGTGTTGAAATTAGAAAACTGCGCTCGGAAAGAAATTTATTAATCTTGAAAATTACTGATTACACCGATTCCCTTGAAATTAAAATGTTTTCCAAAAATAATGATGATGCTATTTTTGATGGAGTTAAAAAAGGCCTGTGGATAAAAGCCCGGGGTAGGATTCAAACAGATATGTATACGAATGAATTAACGATGATGGCAAATGATATTCAAGAAATTGAAGTCGCGACAAGACAAGATCAGGCTGAGGAAGGTAGAAAACGTATCGAATTACACGCCCATACAACAATGAGTCAGCTAGATGCTGTCGTTTCACCTAGCAATTTAATCGCCCGAGCAGCAAAATGGGGACATGAAGCGATTGCGATTACCGACCATGCTGTTGTCCAAGGTTTTCCTGAAGCATTTGCTGCTAGTAAACAGCATAATATTAAAGTCATTTATGGGTTAGAGGCTAACTTAGTCGATGACGGGATTCCAATCGCTTACAATGAACAAGATCTATCTTTAGCAGATGCGACGTATGTTGTGTTTGACGTAGAGACAACAGGTCTATCAGCTACATATGATACGATTATTGAATTAGCAGCTGTTAAAGTGCATCAAGGCGAAATTATTGATCGATTTGAATCCTTTGCCAATCCAAAACGTTCATTATCACAAACGATCATTAATATTACAGGGATTACTGATGATATGTTAGTAGATGCCCCTGATGTAGATAGTGTACTAAAAGATTTTCGTGAGTGGATGGGTGATGCTGTCCTTGTAGCCCATAATGCGACTTTTGATATTGGGTTTATTAATCAAGGGTTTAGCAAGCTTGGTTTTGAGAAAGTAAGTAACCCAATCATCGATACGTTAGAATTAGCTAGATTCTTATTCCCTCAGTTAGGGAACCATCGTTTAAATACGTTATGTAAACATCTCAATGTTGAATTAGTCCAACATCACCGAGCTATTTATGATGCAGAGGCAACGGGAAAATTATTCTGGAAATTTGTTGAATTGTTACAAGAACTGGATATTACCAATCATCAACAGTTAAATAACCATATGGGCAGCCAAAACGCATACCAACATGGACGACCAAGCCATTGTACACTGTTGGCTCAAAATCAACAAGGTTTGATTAATTTATATAAATTGGTGTCCTATTCTCATATCGATTACTTTTATCGGGTACCGAGAATACCGCGTTCTGTATTGCAAAAACATCGTGAAGGGCTTCTGGTAGGATCTGGTTGTAGTCAAGGTGAATTGTTTGAAACAATGATGCAAAAATCGCCTGAAGAAGCAGAAGATGTAGCTAGTTTTTACGATTATATTGAAGTTCAACCACCAGAAAATTACGTAACCTTAATTGAAGAAGGACTCGTGCAAAATGAAGCACAAATATTGGATATCATTCGTAACTTAGTCGAATTAGGCAAGAAAATGAACAAACCAGTTGTGGCAACGGGAAATGTACATTATCTTGACGATCATGATCAAGTGTATCGAAAGATTTTAATCGCCTCCCAAAAAGCCAATCCGCTTAATCGGTATACGATGCCAGATACACCGTTTCGAACAACTGATGAAATGTTAGCTTGTTTTAAATTTTTAGGTGAAGACACCGCTGAAGAAATCGTTGTTACAAATACGCACAAAATCAACCAAATGATTGGTGATGTTCGTCCGTTAAAAGAAGATCTCTACACACCGAATATTGATAGTGCTGAACAGGAAGTACGTGAATTAACATATCGAAATGCCAAAGCTTTATACGGTGAAAATTTGCCAGAAATTGTTGAAAAACGACTAGAGAAAGAATTATCAAGTATAATTGGTCACGGTTTTGCGGTTATTTATTTAATTTCACATAAACTGGTGAAAAAATCATTGCTTGATGGTTATTTAGTTGGTTCTCGGGGTTCGGTAGGTTCTTCTTTAGTGGCAACGATGATGGAAATTACTGAAGTTAACCCATTGCCACCCCACTATATTTGTGAAGCATGCCATTATCATGAGTTTATTACTGATGGTTCTGTCGCAAGTGGATTTGACTTGCCAAATAAGAATTGCCCAACATGTGATACGTTACTGAGAAAAGAAGGACAAGATATTCCTTTTGAAACATTCTTAGGCTTTGAAGGAGATAAAGTGCCTGATATTGATTTAAACTTTTCTGGTGAATATCAACCAACAGCTCACCAATATACGAAAGAGTTATTTGGGGAAGATAAAGTATTTCGAGCAGGAACAATCGGGACAATTGCAGAACGCACAGCCTTTGGTTATGTTAAAGGTTATGCATCAGACAAGCAACTAACGTTTAAACGTGCCGAGATTGATAGACTTGTCCAGGGTTGTACCGGTGTTAAACGAACAACTGGCCAACACCCTGGTGGGATTATTGTTGTACCGAAAGATAAAGAAATTTATGAATTTACACCGATCCAATATCCAGCGGATGATCGTAATAGTGAGTGGCAAACAACCCATTTTGATTTCCATTCAATTGAAAATAATTTATTGAAACTAGATATACTTGGCCATGATGATCCGACAGTCATTCGGATGCTACAAGATTTGACTGGGATCGATCCATTGTCAATTCCAGTTGATGATGAAAATGTAATGAAAATATTTTCAAGCACAGAACCGTTAGGGGTGACCCCAGAACAAATTGACTGTCAAACTGGAACTCTCGGTGTGCCGGAATTTGGTACCCAATTTGTTCGCCAAATGCTAGAAGAAACGAAGCCAAAATCCTTTGCTGAACTGGTAATCATTTCTGGTTTGTCTCACGGGACCGATGTTTGGCTTGGTAATGCGCAAGAATTAATTCATCAAGGGATTTGTGAACTACCTGATGTTATTGGTTGTCGTGACGACATTATGGTCTATTTAATGCACCAAGGAGTCGAAGCCTCATTAGCCTTTACGATTATGGAATCCGTTCGAAAAGGTAGAGGATTAAAAGACGAGTGGATTGAAGAAATGAAAAAGAACGGTGTCCCTGATTGGTATATTGAATCTTGTCAAAAAATCAAGTACATGTTCCCGAAAGCCCACGCAGCAGCCTATGTGCTCATGGCTGTTAGAATTGCTTATTTTAAAGTATATTATCCAATCGAATTCTATGCTGCTTACTTTTCCATTAGAGCAAGGGACTTTGAACTAACGACGATGCTGAAAGGTTCACAAGCTATTAGGGAACGGATTGCGGAAATCAATGAAAAAGGAAACGATGCTTCTGGAAAAGAAAAGAATCTGCTAACGGTCTTACAAGTCGCACTAGAAATGTATGAACGAGGATTTTCTTTTAAACCAGTAGATTTATACAAATCAACAGCCACTGAATTTTTAGTTGAAGATAATGCACTGATTCCGCCATTCAATGCGGTTGATGGGTTAGGAACAAACGCAGCCCATAATATCGTCCGGGCTAGAGAAGAGGGAGAGTTTCTTTCTAAAGAAGATCTACGGGAAAGAAGTCGGATCTCAAAAACTGTCTTAGAGCAATTAGACCAGCTTGGATGTCTTGCGGGGATGCCAGAAGAAAATCAATTATCATTATTTTAACGATCAAATTATCTATTCAAGATTGTTTATGCTGATAAATGTTGCATCATCACAGGCAATATGGTATAGTTTTATTGAA
>CALAMD010000130.1 GCA_937925695.1 uncultured Bacillaceae bacterium
GATCAAATCATATTTTTGTTTGCGCCGGTAAATTGGCGACTTTTATAATATAACACTTCGTCAAAACAAAGTCAACAGTTATTTTGAAAAAAGTTTTGTTTGACGAAAAAGGATTTGAACAACGATTACTAAATTATCATGTTTCATTTATAAAATCAAGAGAAAACAAATGTAAATATTTGGTTGATGGACCGGCTTTACCTGTTCATTTAAAGATCCTTATTATAATATGAAGCTAATTCTTTTATCTATTCATTTATAGGTTGTATTTTATTCATCAACCATTGTTATAACGAAATAAAAGAATGACTTTTGTGATGAATAACATTGTTCGTCACAAAAGTCATCTATTCAAATCTACTACATTTAAATTATCGTTTTCTCATTTGTGGGAATAATAGGACATCTCGAATGGACGGTGCATTGGTTAACAACATGACGAGACGGTCAATTCCAATCCCTAAGCCTCCTGTTGGCGGCATACCGTATTCTAATGCTTCGATAAAATCTTCATCCATTAAGTGGGCTTCATCATTTCCTTGTTCTCTTTCTTTCATTTGTGCCTCAAAACGTGCACGTTGCTCAATTGGATCATTTAGCTCACTAAATGCATTTGCATGTTCACGTCGTACAATAAATAGTTCGAAGCGATCGGTAAAGCGAGCATCATCTTTATTTGTTTTAGCAAGTGGTGAAACTTCGACTGGATGACCATATATAAACGTTGGTTGAACCAGTTTATCTTCAACTTTTTGTTCGAAAAACTCATTAACAATATGGCCATAAGTCATATTATCGGTGATTTGTACACCATGGTCTTTAGCCAATGCTTTCGCTTCCTCATCACTCATCTCTTGCCAAAAATCAACACCGACATATTCTTTAATAGCATCAACCATGTGTAGTCTTGTCCATTTTGGCTCTAAATCTATTTCTTCTTCACCATATGTGATTTTCGTCGTTCCTAACACATCTTTTGCAATATGGGCAATCAGATTTTCAGTTAATGCCATAATATCGTGGAAATCTGCATAAGCCTCATATAGTTCGATCATCGTAAATTCTGGATTATGTCTTGTTGAGATACCTTCATTACGAAATACACGTCCAATTTCATACACTTTTTCCATACCACCAACGATTAGACGTTTTAAATGAAGTTCAATCGCAATCCGCATATATAAAGGAATATCTAGTGCATTATGGTGAGTTTTAAACGGACGTGCTGCAGCCCCTCCCGGTATAGCATGCATCGTCGGAGTTTCTACTTCAATAAATCCTTGTTCATCTAAATAACGACGCATGGATTGAATAATTTTACTGCGTAATATAAATGTGTTTTTGCTCTCGCGATTAGTAATTAAGTCTAAATAACGTTTACGATATCTGAGTTCAATATCTTTCAATCCATAATACTCATCAGGTAATGGACGTAATGCTTTCGTAAGGAGAGTAAATTCATTTACGGCGATAGTTAATTCCCCAACATTGGTCTTGAATACTTTACCGGTTACCCCGATAATGTCTCCAATATCAATCGTTTTATATACCTCATAGGCCTCTTCGCCAATTGCATCTTTTCTAACGTAAATTTGAATTTGGGTACTAAAATCTTGAATATGAGCAAAGCCTACTTTTCCTTGTCCCCGCTTCGTCATAACCCGCCCAGCAATCGTTACTTCAACATCTTTTTCTTCTAATTCTTCTTTAGAAAGTTCCCCATATAGATCATGTATTTTTTGTGCCAAATGAGTTCGTTCAAATTTACCACCAAAAGGATCTAAACCTTGTTCTTGATAGGCGGCTAATTTTTCACGGCGCACCTGCATTTGCTCATTCATTTGTTCCGACACGATTCATCACTCCATTATTTACTTTTTTCAGTACTTGTAACTAATCCTAGATCACGATATTCTTGCTTCTCAGCATAACAAGGAAAGATTTAATTTGCTAACCTAAAAATAATAACTTTTATTAGTCAATATTAATACTACTCGATTGCCGTCGATTGCTCAAACATCCCCTTGCCATTTCATCACACCCTGAAGTTCATCTGGCTCAAAACGTTCAACGAGTTCTTCAATACTTTGCTTCGTTTTCGTAAATACCAACTGAGGTGCAATCTCTTGCAACGGGATGAGGACAAAGGCTCGTTCGTGCATTCTTGGATGAGGGATCGTTAATCGATCTGTTTGGATAAATTCATCATGATAGAGTAAAATATCTAAATCTATTGTCCGTGGACCGAAGCGAATTGTTCTTTGTCTACCTAAATTTGCTTCGATTTGTTGGCATACATCGAGCAAGTCGATGGGCGATAAGCTCGTCTTGATTGATAATACCATATTCAAAAAATTATTTTGATCTACATAACCTACAGGGGCTGTTTCATAAATAGAGGATCTATGTTGAATGACAATTTCTCGATGGGCTAATAACTGTTTTTGTGCTTCATCTATATACGCTTTTCTCGGTTCAATATTGGAACCTAAAGAAAGGTATGCCTGTTTCATGTCGATTTCTCCCTATATATTTCAACAGCTACTGATTCATAGTGACCTGGAATAGGTGGATCGGGTTTAATGACTTTTACGAGACAAGCTTCTATAATTGGAAAATGCTCAATCAAAGTTTCAGCAATCGTTTCCGCTACAGCTTCGATCAAATGTTTGGATTCGCCTTCAACAATTGATTTTACAACTTGATAGACTTCGCCATAATGAACCGAATCATCCATCTGATCACTTTTCCCCGGTTTTCGCAAGTCTAAATACAATTCAAGATCAACTTTAAATCTTTGGCCGAGTTTATTTTCCTCTGGAAGCAATCCATGAAATCCATAGAAGCTCATGCCGTTGATCATTATCTTATCCATTTTTATAAACCCCTTTTAAGTATCGCATCCATTACTTTTGCTAAATGTTTATTTACTTTCACATTATGAACACGAACAATGTGAACACCTTTCATAATGCCTAAACAAGTTGTCGCACCTGTTCCATAATCCCGTTGTTCTGGTGCTACATGGATTATTTCACCAATAAACGTTTTGCGCGATGTTCCTAACAATAAAGGATAACCTAAATCGGCAAACTGCTCGAGTTGATTCATCACCATTAAATTGTGGTCAACAGTTTTAGCAAAACCTACACCAGGATCGAGAATAATATTTTCTTCTGGCACACCAGCATTCAAGGCGATCTCAATGCTTTCCGATAAATCTGCTTTCATATCATCTATGAGTGAGCGATAATTCATATTTGTGCGATTATGCATCAGAATAATTGGCACCTGATACGTTGCTGCAACCTCTGCCATTTCTGGCTCTTTTTTTGCTCCCCAAATATCGTTAATAATATCTGCACCTGCTTCAATAGCTTGTCTCGCTACTTCTGCTTTGTACGTATCAATTGAAATCGGAATTTCTACATGTTCTTTAACAGCTTCAATGGCAGGTAATACACGATCTAATTCTTCCTGTAACGATACTGGTTGATGATTAGGCCTCGTTGACTCACCGCCAATATCAATTATATCTGCGCCGAGCTCTTCCATTTCAATTGCTTGTTGTACTGCTTTCTCAATTGTTGTATATTTACCACCGTCTGAAAAGGAATCAGGGGTGACATTTAAAATACCCATAATATGCGTTCGTTTAGCTAAATCATAAGTTTTGGTTCTCGTCTTTAACAGCATTAGCAAACCTACTTTCAAGCAATTTATCTACTGTAATATCGTATCAAAAATTACTTATTTTACATAATTATTTATCATACTTTTTAATTTTAATGTATGTATACAAATAGTCTACCCAAATATAGGGCTGAACCTTCTCTTTTAGAAGAAAAAATGAAAAAATGGATTAGCATATCTTCTACGCTAATCCATGTCCTTCTTTCATAGTTTAATTATCATACTGATAAAGCGGTGTTGATAAATATCTTTCACCGTTATCAGGTAAGATTGCTAGTACTTTCTTGCCTTTACCTAGTTTTTTAGCAACTTTTTGAGCTGCAGCCATCGCAGCACCTGCTGAAATACCACCTAAAATACCTTCTTCGCGTGCTACTTTACGTGAAGCTTCAAAAGCTTCCTCATTCGTAATTTGGATCACTTCATCATAAATTTCTGTGTTTAATACATCCGGTACAAATCCAGCACCGATACCTTGTATCTTATGTGGTCCAGGAGATCCACCAGATAATACTGGAGAATCTTTTGGTTCAACAGCATAGATTTTTATATCTTTAAAATGCTCTCTGAGTACTTTTCCTGCACCGGTAATTGTTCCACCAGTTCCAATCCCTGAAATAAACGCATCTAGACCATCTGACATTTGCTTAACAATTTCTTGGCCTGTTGTTGCTTCATGAATTTTCGGATTGGCTTCATTTTTAAATTGTTGTGGCATGAAGTAACCATGTTCTTCTTTTAATTCGTTAGCTTTAGCAATGGCACCTTTCATGCCCTCGGCTCCAGGTGTTAAAATTAATTCTGCACCGTAAGCACGAAGCAAATTCCGTCTTTCTTGACTCATCGTGTCAGGCATAACAACAACTAGGCGATAGCCTTTTGCTGCAGCAACCATGGCTAAACCAATACCTGTATTACCACTTGTTGGTTCAATGATTGTATCGCCTGGTGAAAGTTGACCTTCTGCTTCCGCTGCTTCAATCATTGCTAACGCAATACGATCTTTAACTGAACTTGCTGGGTTCATAAATTCTAACTTTACATAAATATCCGCACTGTCCTCGTCTACAACATTATTCAACTTGACAATAGGTGTTTCGCCGATTAATTCCGATATGTTCTTCGCTACCTTCATTATATTCCCTCCTAATTCCAAGTGATCCAATAGGATTTATTATAATGTACGTGAATATAATAAAAATGTCAATCAAAGAATCTTTATGACTAGGTGTATTTTCCTAAATAATCTTTATTGACCATATATCCATTCAATATCATATTCATCCCAAAGGATGGAGGCTGTTATTGGGTAGTCAATCTCATTTTTTGCTAATTCATTTCTTACATGATCTCTAATTTCTTCATATGTAAAAGTAATCGATGGTAAATGTTGATGCAAATATAGAATCACAAACCCTTGATCGGTTTGGAATGGTTCACTATATGAATCATCATTCATATCCGCAGCAACTTCAAAATACTTTTGCGGAACGAATTGGCTTACTTTGGTAAAGAATCCTAAATAGCCTCCCCTTGCCTTTGTTTCATCATCAAGAGAATATTCCCGTGCAAGCAATTGAAAGGATGCACCTGCATTCAGTTCTTCAATGACCTTATTTGCCTGGGCTAGATCTTCCACGATGATATGGGAAAATTGCAAGGATTCGCTAAAATCATATTGGTTTTTATAGGTTTGATAATGACGTTGAATCTCATCTTCAGGAATATGGACATCGCTTAACAATAGTTCTTCTAATTGATAGCGAAATAAAATTTCTTCACGCCAGCGATTTTCTTCTTTTTCACGCTCAGATTTCGTCATAACGCCTTGCATCGTTGCCAAGTAGGCAACGTCTCGATCAATGAGTTTTTCATTGATTTCGATGCCCCGTTCCTTGGCGAGCTGGCTAACCAATTCTCGATCGATCATATCCTTTAAATGTCTCTCACCGTATTTTCTCGTCAGAGAATCAATCCAATCCTCATATGAAATTTCTGTATCGCCTACTTTGGCTACTTGCTCAGTTTTGCCCACTTGTTTTCCATTGTCACCATTTGTTTGTACGTGGATCACTTCTGGTTCTTTATCCAACAAAAGTAACGTAAACAGATTTGTCACAACTAAGACAACGATTAATCCTAGCAACAATTTTCTAGACATAATAGCTGATTTCTCCTCACTGCTCAGTTAAGATTCTATTAATCGTTTAAGATCCTCTTCCGTAAATGTATAAGTCTCATTACAAAAATGACAGTTAACTTCTGCACCTTTGTCCTCTTCAATCATTGCTTGAAGTTCATCTGCTCCAAGACCTATTAAGGTTTGCTCCACTCGTTCATAAGAACATGTACACTTAAATTGAATCGGTAAGCGTTCATGAATACGAACTTCTTCTTCGCCAAATAGTTTCGCTAATAATTTTTCAGGTGTATAACCTTGCTCGATTAAACTGGATATTGGCGGAAAAGCATTGATTTGATTTTCAAGATAATCAATCGTCTTTTCCTCAGCTTCCGGCATCACTTGAACAATAAATCCACCTGCGGCTAACACAGTATGATCCGGATTGATTAACACGCCAGCCCCTACAGCTGAAGGGATTTGCTCAGAACGGACAAAATAATAAGTAAAATCTTCACTTATTTCTCCGGATACAATGGGTACTTGTCCAGTAAAATGATCCCGGAGACCAAGATCTTTAACAACACTGATGTGCCCTTCTGTTCCTACAGCCCGGGCTACATCTAACTTACCAATTTGATTCAATTCAAAATCTACATGAGGATTTATCACATACCCTCTGACATCACCTTTAGCATTACTGTCGGTGATAATGGCACCTAATGGACCATTTCCTTCGACTTTAACAGTGATCTTTTGCTCATCTTTTAGCATAGCGCCCATCATGACGGTAATTGTTAACGTTCGGCCTAGTGCGGCTGACGCTGTTGCCCATGTATCTTGACGACGCCTCGCTTCTTCAACAAGTTGAGTGGACACAGCTGCATAAGCCCGAACTTGACCATCTAAGGCAGTTGTTTTAATTAAATAATCTTCCATGAAGACGCCTCCTTTAGCCTCTTATGTTTACTTGTTTTTCTGATAAATTAAATACAATCCTTTTAAAGTTAAATGTTGATCGACAACATCAATACTTTTGGATTCATTCGCCATCAAAGTAGCCAAACCACCTGTTGCCACAACTGTTGGTTTGGTACCACCCATTTCTTGCATAATTTTTTCCACAATGCCATCTACTTGTCCAATATAACCATAAAAAACACCCGATTGCATCGCTTCAATCGTTGACTGACCAACAATATTGTGCGGTTGTTGGATTTCAATTTTTGGAAGCTTAGATGCTTTTTGATATAATGCTTCAACCGAGATTTTAATCCCGGGTGCAATCAACCCACCAACATACTCGCTATTTTCATTTATGTAACAATAAGTGGTCGCTGTTCCAAAGTCGATAATTATGAGTGGTGAACCATATGCTTCGATGGCACCTACAGCATTGACGATACGGTCAGCACCAATTTCATGGGGATGGGGGTAAACCATCGATAACAGAGGATCAATATTTTCTCGGCCGATAATTAATGGTTCAAGTTGAAAATACACTCGGCACATTTTTTCTAACGCTCTCATAATTGGCGGAACAACAGATGAAATAATCACACCGGAAATATCGGCAAAGGAAATACCTTTAAAATCAAATAATGACTTGATCACCATCGCAAATTCATCACTAGTTTTATGACGATCTGTCTTTATGCGCCATTCATGCTTAAGCCGATCATTTTCAAAAACACCTAATACTGTATTCGTATTACCAATATCTAAGACAAAAATCATAAAGGACCCAACCTTCCTATGATTCCACATACTTATGATCTATATACTCTACAAATATACCATAACTATTCTTAGAAAAACCATTAATGACCTCGGTCAAATAGCCAAAATAACAACTGCATAAGCACACATTTTGATCATATAAAAAAGTAGCCTCTTTCTCGTCAAGAAGCTACTTTGTTATTAACTATCTTCATTATCTTGTTTTTGATCTTGTTCAATGGATTGTTTTTTCTCTAAATATTTTTGTTTGGCTTTTTCTTTTGCCTTCTCAAAAGTATCTGGTTCATCTTCTTTCTTCTGAATGTTTACTTTTACATCCTCTTCTTCTGCTGGACTTTCAGGTAAGACACCTTTTTCAAATAATGATTTTATTTGTGCGGCATCTAATGTTTCTACTTCCAACAAAGTTTGTGCGATAAGCTCAAGCTTATCTTTGTTTTCAGTAAGAATACGTTTAGCACGGTCATAACAATAATTAACGAAATTCTTCATTTCTTGGTCGATTTCATAAGCAATGGCATCACTATAATTTTGCTCATTATGAAGGTCACGACCTAAAAAGACGGTATCAGTTCCTCTTCCGTTAAACTGAATGGGACCAATCTTTTCACTCATCCCATATTCCGTAATCATCTTATGCACAATTGCAGTTGCACGCTGAAAGTCATTAGAAGCACCAGTACTTACTTCATTCTCGCCAAAGATTAATTCTTCCGCTACTCTACCACCTAATAACCCGGTCACTTTATCAAGCAGTTCTTTTTTCGTAATCATGTAACGATCTTCTTTTGGTAGCATCACTGCATACCCACCTGCTTGTCCTCGAGGGACAATCGTTACTTTATGGACTGTATCAGCATCATCTAAAACCATACCGATAACCGTATGGCCACTTTCGTGATAGGCAACGATTTTTCTTTCTTTTTCAGAAATAACGCGACTCTTCTTCGCTGGTCCAGCAATGACACGATCAATCGCTTCGTCAATTTCAGTCATCGTAATGACCTTTTGATCATGTCTAGCAGCTACAAGCGCAGCTTCATTTAATAAGTTTTCCAAATCAGCACCAGAAAATCCTGGTGTTCTCATCGCAATTGTCTTGAGATCAACTGACTTATCTAATGGTTTATTTCTTGCATGGACTTTTAATATCTCTTGACGGCCTTTTACATCTGGTCGATTGACGGTAATTTGTCGGTCAAATCTTCCTGGACGTAATAATGCAGGGTCAAGTATATCTGGACGGTTTGTTGCTGCAATCATGATGATACCTTCATTGGCATCAAATCCATCCATTTCAACAAGCAACTGGTTTAAAGTTTGTTCACGCTCATCATGTCCGCCACCAAGTCCAGCACCACGCTGTCGTCCAACAGCATCGATTTCATCAATGAAGATAATACATGGTGAGTTTTTCTTGGCATTTTCAAATAAATCCCGAACACGGGAAGCACCAACACCAACAAACATCTCAACAAAGTCAGAACCACTAATTGAGAAGAAAGGTGTTCCTGCTTCCCCAGCAACAGCTTTAGCTAATAAAGTTTTCCCTGTACCAGGTGGTCCTACTAATAACACACCTTTAGGAATCCGTGCACCAACAGCTGTAAATTTGCGAGGATCTTTTAAAAACTCAACAACTTCAACTAGTTCTTGCTTCTCTTCATCAGCGCCGGCTACATCGGAAAAGCGTACTTTCTTTTTGTCTTCAGTATATAACTTCGCTTTGCTTTTCCCAAAGTTCATGACACGGCCGCCACCACCGCCACCACCTTGGGCTCGTGTTAAAATTAAGAAGAATATGAGACCAATGATGACGAAGGGGAGCATCATGAAGATGAAGTTCATAAAAGCACTAGGCTGTTCTTCCTCTGCTATAAATAGTTCGCTTTTAGTTGCTTGTTCAGTAATCTTTTCGATTATATTAGGATTATCTGGAACTTGTGCGACAAATTGGGCATCATCCTCTATCAAAGTTCCAGTAAATCTAATTATTTTGTTTACTGGCCGATAGGTCATTTCTTTTATCTCGCCATTTTCCAACGCTTGGGTAAACTCATGATAATTCAACTCTGTTACATTATCAGCTGGTCCCCTAAAAAACTGCAGGGCAGCGAGTAGTACTAAAAAGATGACCCCGTAAAAGATTAAATTCCGAAACACTCGGTTCATTGACAACCTCCTCCCATGCGGGAAAAAACTATATTACATAATACCATAGTGAAAAGGAGTTATACAAATAATCTTGCTTATAAAAAGCATTTTATTTCTCGGCTAAATTTGCACGTTAACAATAAATATGTATGTTTGAAAACGACTATGAATGATTCTCTTTCGTTCCCTTATACACTTCAGGTTTGAGTACACCTATATATGGTAAATTTCGGTACTTTTGATCATAATCTAAACCGTAACCTACGACAAATTCATTTGGCACTTCAAAACCGATTAAGTCCGCTTGAATATCAGCTGTTCTTCCTGATGGTTTATCAAGTAAAGTTACAATTTTAACTGATTTAGCCCGACGGTACTTAAATAGATCTACTAAATAGCTTAATGTTAGCCCACTATCGATAATGTCCTCGATGATAAGTAAGTCTCGACCTTCTACTTTTGTATCAAGATCCTTTACAATTTTGACCTCTCCTGAAGAGCGTGTACCGCTACCGTAACTTGATACGTCCATAAAATCCATCTCTAAATAGGTCTCAGTGTACCGTAATACATCTGACATAAAAGGCATTGCCCCTTTTAGTACACCTACAGCTAGGGGGAATTTTCCTTTATATTCTTCCGTCAATTGTCTTCCTAATTCAGCACACTTACGATCAATTTCTTCTTTAGTAAATAATATTCTTTCAATATCATTATGCATAATGTTCCTCCTATACTATTCCGTCTTCGTAAATTATCTGTATGAATAAAGAAGCCTCTTCATCGATTGGCATCTGTTTTTTTCTTAATCCAACTAACCAAATGATTTCACCATCGTGATCGGTTACAATTGGCCAAGTGTCTCTTTGGTCCCGGGGTATTTTTTCATCAATAAATATATCTTTTATTTTTTTTCTTCCTTTTAATCCTTTCCAACTCATTCGGTCTCCTGGTTTACGAGTTCTGACATATAGTGGTAAGGCCGTGTTATTTGCTTGCAGGACAAAAGAATTTTTCCTTTGAAAATCGGGACTTTGTTGGTAAGTGGCGGTTAAGCGAGAACCATCAGGTAACATAACTACTCCGGGCACATGTAAGGTGTAATGAAATGAAGTATCTGTTGCATCAGCACCATTGAATTGAAAAGCTACTTTATCATAGCATCTATTTATCGTTAATTGATTGGGAAAATCAACTTGCATATGGCCCTCATCATGTTCCAATATAGAAAAAAAGATATCTTCGTGGGTATAGGATAAATTTTTTGGTAACGTATCACCATATAGATAGTTTAATATTAGATGATAGACTCGTCTTTGTAAAGAAACTGAATGGGATTTAAATTCCCGGATCATAAACGTTGCTTGTGTATGATTTTCGTTAAAGGTGACTAGGGACTCGAGCAATTGTTTTGCCTGCTTTTGTAAGTATTTTTCATCCTCTTGAAGACTTTCACTTAATCGTTGCACTGTCGTATGTATATTACTATTTTTTTCTTTTATTAAGGGAATGATTTGTTTACGAAAATAATTTCTCGTGTATGTTTCATCTTCATTGGAAGGATCAATCCGTGGTTGAATCCTATGGTCTTTACAGTATTTCATAATCTCTACTTTAGAAAGACAAAGAAACGGGCGCACGATAAACCCAGTGCTGAACTTTCGTTTTACCGGGATACCTGAAAGGGCGGTTGTACTCGTTGAACGTGCAAAGCTCATGAGCATCGTCTCTAATTGGTCATCCCCATGATGACCAAGGGCTAAATAGTCTGCTTCAAATTTTTCCATCTGTTGTTTGAAAAATTGATAGCGCACTTCTCTAGCCGCAACTTGAGTGCTGACCTGATGGGATAATTGATATCCACGGACATCGGCCGAAGAAGCTACAAATGGAATTTGCCAAGTTCGACAAACTTCTTCTACATAGGCTAAATCTGCTTTTGATTGTGAGCCTCGTAATTGATGATCGAGAGATATAGCAACAACATCCAGTTTCCATTCATCCATAATCGATACATAAAAATGTAGTAAAGCCATCGAGTCAGGACCACCTGATACCCCGACGAGGACGGTTGTTTCTTCCTTTAGTAATTGATGCCTTTGCATAAATTCAGTAACTTTATTTCTCATGATCTTTCATGCCCCACTTAACTCAACTTCGCATCCATAAATCATCAAAGCTAATCTCTCCGTTTACCTTGCGAATCATATAACTATTATTATAACCTCTTTTCCTAATAATAGTGTAGTAATAAAAGCTAAAACAGTTATTAAAATGAAAACCAAGCTATGATAAAATACGTCAGAGAGATTAACGTAATGCCCACAACCTCGATAAACCGAGAACCTTGTTGCTTGTTTTTAGTTCGTTGTCGGTTCCTTTGTGAATGATTGACAATTTTTAGTAGATCATTTTTCATTTGTGAACTCGTTGCATAAGCACCTACAATGGCCTTCTTAAAACAAGCACGGTAAGGTTTAAGCGATTTGATTTGATCAATTTTTTGAAAGATTGTTTGTTTTGGTTGATTCGTTCTCTGGAAATGTTTTGGATAGTATATTGACAAAAAGACCATGACAAAGGCAAATAAATCATAACTTGGTTCTGCTTTCCTCGTTCCCATACCCCAATATCCCCGATCATAAAACTCTGTATATTCTTTGATGGCCCGTCCGATCCTTGTTGTGCCCCCAACATCCACCCACCGAATGCGGGGTGGGGAATCTACCATGAGAAGATTTTCCGCTTTTAAATCGCCAAAGACCCATCCGCTTTCGTGCAATCCTGCTAATCCATCTAACAATTGCAACATGATAACACCAATCCAGTGCTGACCATTTTTTTGAATAAAATGTCTGATGGTTGTGCCATGTAAATACTCCATCACATAAAAAGGAAAGGTACCATCAGCTGATACCCAATCATCTACCTCGATTAAATAAGGTCCAAGTCGATTACCTTGGACCTTATCTAGTTCTTTTAATACATTTACTTCAATGGTAATCGATGTGCTGAGATCACTCATCTTTAAAGCAACGTATTTCCCCTCTGACTCACATAAATAGACAGTACCAATAGAACCTGAACCAAGCTGTTTAATGACAACATATTTATGTTGATGCCATTTACCAGTAATCGTCATTCCAGGTCGGATATTAATGCCATGCTTCTTGATCATGATTCTCATCGTCCCTAAATGGCTTCTTCAAACTACTAAACAAGCTCTTCTTACCAAACTGATACATCGCCTCTTTCAGTGCAGGCCCTGTTGGTGTAATCCCTCCACTTGTCAGTTTTGGAAAAATCGTTGATACAGCATCTAATTTAGGTGACCAATCTAATACTTTTTGGACCGTTTTTCTTTTACCAGGAAAGCTAAAAATAGCGAAACGATTTTGACCAATTCGCGCATTTAAGCTGATTGATAGATCAATTAAGGATTCTTTAACAGTATTTAACTTGTGATACATACTAGCACTGGTATCAATTAAGACAAGGACTTCTAAATCACATGTTTCGCCAATTTCTTCGACCACTTCCATAATTTCTCCCCGTTTTTCAGGTTCAATATCAGTCATTGTTTCATCTTTTCCTAATATCTCTTGCAATTCCTTATTCACAAAACCTTGAATCGTCTGTGTCATCGCTTGTCTCGTTACCATTTGCACCGTTTGTGATAGATTTTCCTGGTAAACGAGTTGACTAATACCACCGCCTGACTCGGCAATGTCTTCAACTTCCTGTAAAGCGTCCGCATTTTCATCATGATCATCTAATATACCGATCACATTTACAGTCATGCCTTGTTCAAAGGCTAAGGCTGCTACTGAAGCAGGATCTTCACCATGATTCGAACATCCGTCGGTTATTAATAATATTTGTTTTAGGGTCCCTTTTTTCATGCCTATTCCTCCTTACACTCATTCCCTATCATCTTCGCCAGGAGCGATTAGGAATATACATGAAGGATTGGTTATTTTGCTACTAGAATAATAGGGCTAAATCAGGGTATATTTAGCTACATGTTGTTCTTTTTTCATTTTGTCATGCATGATTTGATTTTGTCTTATCATAGATTGGAATGGTTGCCCATTGGGGTGTGTTTTTAGCTATTTTAGCTACTAAAACCGTCATATCATCGGCTATTTCCCCACTTCTAGCCCGAATCACTTCTTCCAATAAGAGATCAGCTATTTCTTGGGGATGATTCGTTTTCATCGATCTTATCTTTCTTTTTAACCATAATTCCTTATTTTCCACATGTTTAGGGCCATCAAAGATGCCATCGCTCATCATGACCAAGATATCACCAGCTTTTAATTGCTCACTAACAATATCTATATCGAAATCAGGTAAAATTCCCATCGGTAAATTACTAGCCTCAATATTGATGATTTTATCCCCTCTTTTGATAAAGCTAGGGGTAGAACCAATTTTTAAAAACCTAACAAAAGCATTGTGCAGATTTATGATTGCTAGATCAAGGGTAGCAAATATTTCATCTGTTGAACGTAAAGACAGAATCGAATTAATTGACTTGATTGCCACTTTTTCCGGAATACCAGTTTGTAATATTTGTTGAAGTAATCGTAAAGTTTCAGTACTTTCTTCGTGGGCACGTTTTCCATTTCCCATTCCATCGCTAATTGCCATCGCATATTTGCCCGTACCTAACTCTAACAATGTATAACTATCACCTGAAATTAACCCTCCTCCACGAGCCGCATTGGCAATCCCCGTTTCCACTACAAATTCTTTAGCAGAACCAAATGTTAAATAACAATATCCATTGGGAAATGGCGAGATTCGTTCTTCTTTGACAATAACAAGTTCCTTGAGAATATCTGATAATACAGGAGCTATTAATTTCGGTCCTTCTCCGCGATACTCATAAAATGAGATGGTCATTTCAATATCAATGTTTCCTTTATCTAATTGATAGATTTCTAATTTATCAATCTCTATCCCGAGATTTTCTAGGGCTTGGATAATTTGTAGCTCTTGTTTTTCATGATTTTCTCTTTCTTTAAGAATTTCCTTAGCAAAGTCATTCATGATTTTGGATACACCTTGTAATTGATCGGCAACTAGCCGTTTGCTCTCCGTGACTTGCTTTTTCAATTGTTGATTCGCATTAAAAAAGGTCATTTCTTCTTGCATCGTATCAATTACTTTTTTCGACTTAACACAATGATTAGCAAAATCTCTTAGCAACTGTTGATTAGGTTTATTATCTGTAGAGAGATCTTCTGTTAACTGGGTCATGTAATCGTAAGTTTTATCAAATTCTTTTTGCCAACAACGCTCTTTCATAAAACATCTTTGACACGTAGACTCAGTCACATTGCTTAAAAAATAATCCGTTTCCCGTCTAGTCACTTCATCTTCACCTTGCTCATCGTTCATTAAGAAACTTTTAGACAAGGCAGCAAAAACATTAGAAAATTTTTCTACCCTTTCAGCAGTTACATTTCTAATCTTTTGCAAGTATTGCTCTTGTTCCTCTGTATGTTCTTCCGTTCCTGGAATAAATTTCGCGACATGGGCCAACCAACGATGTGGGGTAGATAAGAATAAAATTATCGCAAATGCTGACTCGCCCAAGGAAACGAATACATTATCAACATCACCGTAAATGGCAATCAATGCTGTCCCAACCAATAAGCCTGTACTAACGCCAATCTTCTTTCCTTCCTTTAGTAACCCGCCTAATAAACCGGAAAAAGCAAGTAAACTCATTTGATAAAGATTGGCAGCATTCGCTAATGATAGAATTAGTCCGGCAACAACGCCTACCGTTGAACCAATGGCAGCGCCACCAACAAAGGCTAGACTTAAGACGAAATAACGCGAAAGAATCTGTTCAACTGACGCACCAAATAATTGCCAACCGATCGTTCCTGTTAAAATCGACGCTCCTAAAATAATCATACAAACCATTTCTTCACTTTTTAACGTAGGTTTATATCTTTTGAGTGATAAAAGGGGAATACTTTGCATAAAAATTAATACAAGAACAGCTGCCAATACCCCTTCAACTAGTAAAAGCATCCATTCATAGAGTAACAGCTGGGATTCTAAAGAATATATAAATAGACGGGGTATAACCGTTGAGATAAAGGCGATAAATGGCATAAGCACTTGTTGTTTTTTTACCCGCTTCATGAGACTGGCCATACAAATAAATACTAGTATCCCCAACACAACATAGACAGTATGAAGCATTGAGACGGTTAGTGCACCTGCCATTAAAGCGATCATCCCACGAAGTGCTCGATTCCGTTGGCTATACCAAATGGTAGCTAAAAATGCGATAGAAAATGGTGCAACAGATGTTAAAATAATTGCTCGTCCCAATAAGAAACCGATTATAGTTAATAACCATCCTTTGTCTAGCAATAATGTTTTTACATGATGAAGCAGTTTGACGTGAAACTTGTGCAGTATGTTATTTTCCCAATTAATCGTTTTTTGTTCAAATCTAGGCATTGAATCCATCATTTTGATCACTCCCCCATAAAAGCATACTAGCTTACTAGCTATTCTTTTTTTGTCAAAATGAGGGAGCGTTTTAAGAGAATCGTTCGACTACTTCTGATGAGACAAGCACCTTTCTACATAAATAAACAGAAACTAAGAATGACCTAAAGCTGGATAAGCAGCTTTATTTTTTATAATCTTAATTTCCCTGTACGGTTAATTGTTGACATAATGAATAATTTATTATATTATATTTTCTGTACGTCAAGGCGGTGTAGCTCAACTGGCGAGAGCGTACGGTTCATACCCGTAAGGTTGGGGGTTCAATTCCCTCCACCGCCATACGTAAAAAACCTCCTAAGAAAATTAGGAGGTTTTTTACGTTTCCATCGATTTAAGTCTACGAGATTTAAAACGTGTCAAATTTTAGCTGACTTAATTCAAACCATTAAAAAACCGGGTATTCAATTGAGTACCCGGTTTGATTTATGATTAAATGATATTATTCATTTCAGTTGTCTTCTTGTTACAGAGCATCATATCTACTCATAGACAGCAAATTATCCTCTTTTAGCACCTCGACCTCCACGCCTAGATTCTGTATGTCTCTTTAATGAAGCGAGACGATCTTCAGAATCCCTTAAAAAGCGATTCATTTTTGCTTCAAATGACTCCATTTTTTCGCGGTTGCTTTGTTGTCGTTCAGGTCGATCTTTGGCTTGTTTGATTGACAAACCTATTTTACCATCTTTTTCTACATTGATTACTTTAACAGTGATTTCTTCACCAACAGACAGATAATCATTAATGTCTTTTACATAGCTATCTGCCACTTCACTGATATGAACAAGCCCTGTTGTGTTTTCTTTTAACTCCACAAACGCTCCAAAATTAGTAATTCCTGTTACCTTACCTTTAACTTTGCTGCCTACTTCAATTGACATTAAATAAATGCTCCTCCTTAATATTTTAAAAAATTACACATATTGTATAGTATAGCTGAGTAGGCGAATATGTGTCAATAAGTTGGATTTTCATCGGTGATTTTAAAGATCAGCTCACCTTTTTTAGAAAAGAAATAATTCGTGCGCGCTATTTCCAACACATATTCTTCGTCATTGAGTAAAGCAATTTCCTCTTCTAAATTCTTCTCTTCTTCTTTTAAAGAGGCTAATTGCTTTTCTAACTGCTCATACTCTGCTTCCATTTCAGCACGGTATGCTCGCTGTTTAAGATGGTAGGTAGTCATACTACTAATTGCTAGTAATACAATGAAAGAAAATAAAACAAGACGACGTATCAATTGTTTTTTTCTTCGATTACGTCTTTCCATATAAGCTTCATACTGTTGCATATATTCTGAGTCGATTCTTGTTACCATTTTCTTGCCCCTAGCCAAAGCAACTACCTCCCCTTAAAAAACTTCAACCATTTTTTAATTGTATTTTTTATTATACTATAAAATTGAGGAAATTTGTTAAAGAATTGTTGTATTTTTTCAGGTAAAAGCCAATAGATTAGTTGCCCAAGCCATTTTATTGGTAAAAAAAACAATTTTATTAAGAAAATAACGACGGTCAAAAAACCTAGTAAAATCTTTAGCAAGACACTAAGTAGCCACTTGATCGGATTAATGAGTAATAGACGAATGATTTTTTTCATCAGCTCGTATATCCAAAGGATTAACCGAATGAGAAATTCTAGTATTTTTTGATAACTAGGTGCTAATAGTGCTTTATAGATAGAGAAGCCTAATAAACAAGCAAGAAATACATAAAGTCTTAGCTCTCCATAATTGGCTAAATATAAAATATAAAACAAGATGAATGTTTGCATCAGCCAGAAACAAACTTCTAAACAATATACCAATACTTTACGCTGTTTGAAGATGGGAGAGAATCGTCGAAAGGTCTCTAACGCCATGCCTAAGTATATGCCCGCTAAGACCATATACGTGATCGTCGTAAACTGTTCTTGCAAGGTCATCGAATAAGTTTGCTAAAGAAACCTTTAGCCTTTCCTTGTTGTTGTTCGTCTACATACGATATTTCATAGACTTTGCCTTTTATCGTGACTAGTCCCTCTCCTACATCTAAATTTTTTAGTTGTAAATTTTGACCACGAATGATTAAGTAGCCCATCACTGTTTCAAGTAAAAACTCTTCATTATCAAAACTATCAACTTCTTTTACACCAGTAATTTCAAGGTTTTTCCGATTGTTAATTTTTAAGTAATGATCTTGTTGTCCTGTGGATTGATTGTCTCTATGATAATAATTCATTTCCCTCACCTTCCTTCTAATAAAACTTATGAAGGAAGGGACAAGGATAGAACTATTCCTCTCTATTTATTTTTTGTTCTTTAATGACTTCATAGAGCTGTTCTGCTTCTTCTTTTCTCACTACTTCTTTTACTTCTTTGACTAAAACAGTAAGTGTCGTTTGACCAAATTGAATCTCTATTTCATCATCCTTGGCAATCGATGTTGCAGCCTTAGCAAGTTGGCCATTTACTTTGACCCGCCCTTGATCAGCAATCTTTTTTGCTAACGGACGACGCTTAATCAATCTAGATACTTTTAAAAATTTATCTAATCTCATTTTCGTTCCTCCCCTTTTTTCGCCTCTTCCCAATAAAAATCCATTTCCTCTAGTGATGTTTCTGCTAATTTCTTTCCCCTTGCTGCTAACTTCTTTTCAATATAGTTAAATCGGGTAACAAACTTTTGATTGCTGCGATGCAAAGCAATTTCTGGGTTTATGTTAAGACGTCTAGCAAGGTTAACGAGAGCAAAGAAATAGTCTCCTAGTTCTTCCTCTACCTTATGAGGTTGTTCTTCCTTTATCGCTTCCTTTAATTCTACCATCTCTTCTGAAATTTTATCCCAGATGTCATCTACTTGTTCCCAATCAAATCCAACTGTCGATGCTTTCTTTTGTAGTTGGTAAGCCTTTAATAGAGCTGGAAAACTATTTGGAATTTGCGCTAACAAGGACGTTTTTGTCTCTTGATGGCCCTTTTCTTGCAGTTTTATCTGATGCCAATACTCTTTAATTTCTTCGATCGACTGAAAAGTTGCTTCACCAAACACATGGGGATGCCTAGTTATCATCTTCTCAACAATCCCTTTGATCACATCTTCTATTGTGAAATATCCCGCATCTTCACCGATTTGACTATGTAATAACACTTGTAATAGGACATCGCCTAACTCTTCAATGATCTGCTCATCATCTTGCGAATCTATGGCATCAATTAATTCATATACTTCCTCTACTGCATATTCCCTTAATGATTCATGAGTCTGGGCTCGGTCCCATTCACAACCATTCGGCCCCCTTAATATGGCAATGACTTCCCGTAACCGATTAAAGGTGTGATTAAGCAAATGCTTAGGGACGGGCGGTACATATACAGATGTTAAGTTACTAACTTGTATGGAACGATCTAGTTCAACTAACGGAATTGTTTGTATTTGCTCATGTTGACTACCGACAGCATCTAAAACCGTCACTTGATAATCAGCTGGTAAATCTTCTAATAGGGTGAGTTTTAGATTGGAAGCAATGAATTGATCATAAACTTGACAAAAGACAAGATGTTGCTCATAGTTGAGCTCATGTCGATTAAAGGAAGTAGCATCAATCAACTGAAAACCATCAATTGGATCAATCGTTAATGCTGTAAATAGATCATCTAAATAACTACTACCACCACTCACGCGTACCGGAATATCTTGTTGGTTTAATAATCGCTGCACAGTTTCTTCTGCTAGCATGGGATGACCTGGAACAGCGTAAATGATGGATTGGTGCTTTGCTTTGTGCAATAACTCTTGCACAATTCGTTCATACACATCCGAAAAATTATTTTCCTGCTCATAAATATGGTCAAATGATAGAAAGGAAACTCCTTCATCCGCTAATGTTTCTATCACCGGATGATCCTTTGTTCTCACGTAAATAGGTGATTGGGCCTTAAGCACCTTCCGATAAATACCTAAGGGTAGCTGATTGATATCGCCGCCACCTAGGCCGATAACTTCAATATAATTGTTCAAAACTAATCCCTTCCTTTATAGATCCGCATGAGAAATGATGAAAACGGTAAGTTCGCTAACTCCTGTTCAGAAAAAACACCGCCTTTTACTAATAAAACAATATAAAGCAATGCACCTGAAATAGCGACATATATAACATAAATGAGTAAAACAGTACGGGAATTGATCAGGTCATATGGCAATAATTGAGCTATCAACTGTAAATAAAGAACTAAACCAACCAAAGCTACTAAAAAACCTTTCCAGTGAACAAGTCGGTATATTCGTAAATTGGGTAAGATCTTTTTAAGTTTAACAAGAAGCGAAATAACGAGTATCGCCATACTAAATACAGTTGCCATGGCGCTTCCTGTGATTCCCCATAACGGGACAAATAGGTGATTCATAAGCCATTTAATGGCAAAAGCTAGTAAAATCATACTTCCTGTATAGCGAAAGTAGCCTAATCCTTGCAGGATCGATGCCATTGTAATCGTGAGTGAACTTAATAAGATCGTAACCGACAAAATCTGCAAACTTGATGTCCCTTGCAAATCTTGAAAAAGCAACAAATTTGTTTCCGGAAAAATAGCAATCAAACCAATAGTCGCAGCCATGGATAAATAAATACAAACAGCCAAACCTCTTTTTATCGAACCGTGTAGTTGTTCTGGTTCTTGCTGTAATTTCTGCTTTGAGATTTCAGGTATAAATGCTAACCCAAACGATGAACCAACTACAGTACCCACTTGAATCAATGGTTGTCCCCGATCAAATACTCCTTTAGCCTTCATTGCTTCAATGGGTGAAAACCCATGGGACAACAAACTAGGAACAAGGGTTAATACATCTGCAAATTGAATAACAAGTAACACCATGTGATTTAATGAAGCAAATACACCGTATAAAAGGATCTTTCGTAAATAATCAACCCAAGGGATCGAAATGGAAAATTCGTCTCTCACCATAAATAAAGAGCGTGAACAAAGGATAAGTACAACAATAGACCCAACCATTCCTAATATAGAAGCGATTACTCCTGCTTGCCCAATTTGATATACATCGATCAATCCAATATGACAATAATAGGCTGCTAATACAATAACAAAGACCCGAATCACTTGTTCACTTAATTGTGAAAGAGCGAATGGTCTCATCTGGAAAATCCCCTGAAAAACACCTCTTAACATACTTGTAAATGGAATAAATAAAAAGGCGAAAGCAGCCAATTGATAGATCGACATTAATTGACTATCCCCAATGATTAGAGATAGGGGACGAGCACCAAAATATAGAGCGATGAAACACAATCCGTTGATGACTAACAAGATAAGTCCAATTGGCCCATAAAAACTCTTCCACGATAACCTTTTTCCTTGACGCTGAAAATCAGCTGTTAATTTAGCAACAGCTGAAGGAAAACCATATAAAGAGACAATCATCATCATGCCTAATAATGGGTATACTTGCTGATAAACATAATAGCCATGGTCACCGGTTAAATTTTGTAAAGGGATCCGGTACCCTGCACTTAAAATTTTGCTAATTAGCCCTGCTATTGTCAATAATAGGGCACCTTTAACAACATTTTTGGTTTCATAAGACTTCATGAAAAGCCCTCTTTATAATTGAAATGATACACCCAATTATAGCATAGTTTCGGGGTTCATTAATTTAGATGAAAAAAGCAGAACTGTCTAAACAGCTCTGCCTTATTTAAGTTAGTTATTCCATTTGTTTCGCTAAAAAATTAGCTGCTGTCTCGATTACTTTTAACTCTACTTCACTTAGCTTTTCACCATCTTTGTCAAAAATCATTACACATCCAATAGGATCACCGTTTGCAATAATTGGGCTAATACAATAGGAGTCAATTTGTTCTTCTTCACCTTTGATTATTTCAAGAGTACCCGATTCAGTCTCAAAGATGGTCGTTCGATCTGCAATGATTTCTTCTATTGAAGATCCGACACTTTTACTTAAATAGCTTTTTTTAGACACACCTGCTACAGCAATGATTTCGTCTCGGTCGCTAATGAGAATTGGGCGATGTAGGGAATCATATAACGCTTCTGCATATTCCTCAGCAAAATGGCCCAATTCACTTATCGGAGAATATTTTTTTAATATAACTTCCCCTTCACGGTCAACAAAGATCTCCAAAGGATCTCCTTCACGGATACGTAAAGTTCTTCTAATTTCTTTTGGGATAACAACTCTGCCTAAATCATCGATTCTACGTACTATTCCAGTTGCCTTCATGTTTATCTATGGCCTCACTTTCTTATCTTTTATTTCTTTGTTTCTTCTTAAATTACAATTTCATCCGCTAATTTTATACCCTTTTTTTTCCATAGTTAATCTTTTTTAAGTACCATAATATGTCTTTAGTATCCTTCAACTCAACAGAACTATACATAATAACCTTATTTTTTATTCACTTCGATTGACATCTTTTAAGCTTTTGATAAATTTACTGACCATTTCATAACGGAGATGTTTTGTATCTTTGCTCCATTGATAAGCAATTTTTAATTTATTTCCTGCTGTTCCTAATTGAATATTCCTTCCAAACGAATGGGCTAATTCAAATAATTTTGCCCCATCAATTTGTTGGCTCCGATTTTCTTCAATGAGGATTTCTATTTTACGATTTGTTTCATATACAGACTCAACCCGCTCTTTGACAGCATACATTTTAATTCTGGCAACATAAAAGAGGTTCGCTACTTCCTCTGGATAATCGCCAAAACGGTCGATTAATTCATCTTGTAATGCTTCAATATCCTCTTCAGATTCAATTGCTTGAAACTGTTTATACATGTCAATTTTTTGTTTTTCATCACTTATATATGTTTCCGGAATATAGGCATCAATATCCAAGGTTAATTCTGGTTCAAATGGCTTAATTTCTTCAATGTTTTTACCTGCCTTACGCGCTTCGATAGCTTCTTTTAACATTTGTGAGTACATATCAAATCCAACTGAATCAATAAATCCATGTTGTTCAGCACCTAACAAATTTCCTGCCCCACGAATCGATAAATCCCGCATCGCTATTTTAAATCCTGAGCCAAGTTCAGTAAATTCCTTAATCGCTTGTAATCTTTTTTCGGCGACTTCACTAAGCACTTTATCTCGTTGATACGTAAAATGAGCATAAGCTACCCGGTTTGAACGTCCAACCCTGCCTCTCAACTGATACAGTTGACTCAGTCCCATCCGATCCGCATCATATACGATTAATGTATTAACGTTTGGTATATCGACACCTGTTTCAATGATCGTTGTACTGACTAATACATCATATTCGCCTTCCAGAAAGGCAAACATAATATTTTCTAGTTCATTTTCATTCATTTGTCCATGGGCAATCGCTATTCTAGCATCTTGGACTAACATGCCTAGATCCCTAGCGATTTTGTCAATGTTTTCTACCCGATTATATAAGAAGAATACTTGACCACCCCGGGCCATTTCCCGCTCAATGGCTTCCCGGATAAAAATCGGATTATATTCCAATACATAGGTTTGAATTGGAAAGCGGTTCTCTGGCGGTGTCTCGATAACGGATAAATCCCTAACTCCGAGCAACGACATGTGCAAGGTCCGAGGAATCGGTGTTGCTGTTAAAGTAAGTACATCTACGTTTGTCTTTACTTGTTTGATCCGTTCTTTATGTTTAACGCCAAATCGCTGCTCTTCATCAACAATAAGCAGGCCAAGATCATGAAATTTGACATCCTTCGACAGTAGTCTGTGGGTACCGATAATAATATCCACTTTTCCTTTTTTTAAATTAGCCAATGTCTCCTTTTGCTGTTTGGCAGTCCTAAACCTACTGAGTAAATCAATCGTAACCGGAAAACCTTGAAAACGTTCTTGTAACGTTTGATAATGTTGCTGGGCCAAGATAGTTGTCGGGACAAGAAAAGCTACTTGCTTACCATCATTAACTGCTTTAAAAGCAGCCCGAATAGCCACTTCAGTTTTTCCATATCCTACATCGCCACATAATAATCGATCCATTGGACGCTCTTTTTCCATATCCCTTTTAATTTCTTCAATACAAGTTAATTGATCCTCTGTTTCTTGATAAGGAAAAGTTGCTTCAAATTCCTTTTGTAATTCTGTATCAGGTGAAAAAGCAAACCCTTTTCTCGATTCCCTTTCAGCATATAATTTAATGAGATCATCAGCGATATCTTCAACTGAAGATTTGACGCGATTTTTAACTTTGGTCCACTCTGTTCCACCTAATTTATAAATACGTGGTTCTTTTCCTTCTGAGCCGACAAACTTTTGAACAAGATCAATTTGATCGATTGGGACATAAAGTTTATCGTCCCCTAAATACTTAATTAATAAATAATCTTTATGAATATCATTAACTTTAATCGTTTCGATACCCATATATTTTCCAATACCATGGCTGGCATGAACAACATAGTCTCCTACCTTTAGCTCTTGGTAATTTTTAATTCGCTCAGCATTGGAAATTTTCTGCCTTCTTCGCACTTTTTTCGTTCTCTTCTTGAATAACTCACTTTCAGTAATCAGCGCTACTTTATGTAATGGTAATTCTATACCACTATGAACATGACCGATCGTGATACTTAATTCTGAAGTGGGTAAAATCAAATCTTCTTTTATGGAAGCTTGAATATCGTAATCCATTAAAATAGATTGAATTTTTTGGGCTCGTTCCATATTGGGCGCAAGAATAACAACAGAGAATTTTGCTTTTTCCCAGCGTTGCAACTCATTTTTAAACAAATGCATTTGACCGTGGAATTCCTGCATATCACGGGATGAAATGTTAACAATATTTTCTGGTTTCGTGTTCGGTATATGCCTTAGAAAAACAGACATATACAGTCGTTGCTGTTTCATTTTATCCCTGACAGCATGCCAATCGAACGAAAATTGACTTCCTTGGACGATTTGATTGGCCTCCAATAAACTAGCATGCCATTCTGCTTCTTCATTATCCAAGCTTGTGGCAGTTTCTTGTATTCTACTCATTTCATCTAAAATAATTAAACCATTCGCCGGCAAATAATCTAATAAACTAGTAGGTTCATCGTAGAAAAAACCAATATATTTATACATTTCATCAAACCGATTGAAATTCCGTAAACGGTCGATGTCCTGATCAATCAATTCAACAAGGATTTCTTTTTGCTCAGGTGATCGCATCTTTTTGAGTGTCTGACTAAGCGCTTCTGCTAATCGTTCTGAACCGGCGATCATATCCTCTTTTGTTAATAATATTTCTGTAGCAGGAAGGATTGAAATCTGATCGATTTTTTTAATTGATCGTTGGGTCTCCGCATCAAAAAATCGAATTGAATCTACCACTTCATCAAACAATTCGATGCGAACTGGATGCTCTTCCGTGATGGGGTAAATATCAATAATCCCCCCTCGTCGACTAAATTCCCCTGGTGTCGTAACCATAGGTGTCCGTTCGTAACCCATCTCAACTAGCGAGGACAAATATGCTTCAACATTAATTTCCTCATCAAAAACAAAGGATAACTGATATTTTCCCCAATAATCTTTCGGTGGCAATATCCTTTTCAAGGAAGCAACTGGCGCAATAAAAATACCTGCTTTTCTGTTAGCCCATTTCGTTAATGACTCTATTCGCTCGCTTTTTAACTCTGGGCTTGCAATTGCTAAGTCTGTCGCAATTAGCTCATTCACTGGATATAAAAAGATCTCATCCTCGTCAATAAATTCTGACAAATCGTCATAAAGTTGCTGGGCTTGAGTTAACTGATGAGTAACTAATAATATAGGTCTTTGTACTGATTGATAAAGCGTAGCGACTAATAAGCTTCTTGCTGAACCAGATAAGCCAGCAACGAGCTGCTCATTTAAACCACTATTAATACCTTCAATAATTGTTTGGATGTCCTTTTGTGATTGTATAAAAGAATGGATTCCTTTCATCATTAAACCCCCGTCATGAATTGAAGCGAGCGTGCGTCAAGATAAAACGATATAAGTCAGAAACAGTATGATTCCCATTGAATATTAAATTGTTTTATAGTTTGTAATGGAAAGCATAAAACTAAAAAATATACTCTCATATATTTTCGAAAATGTAATTCTATCTTAGTTCCTTGTCCCATCAGTCAGTTAAATATCGTCACATCCCATGGCAATGCCTTCGAAGAGTACATGCTGGGCTAAAGACCACGACCTATACCTCGGAAGCTAAAACCGTGACGATGGATAGCATAGTTCCCACAACGAAAACAACCAATGACAATAAGAAAATGTATTCACAAGCGCAAAAACGCCTTGGTTGTTAACCAAAGCTATACTTGTATAATTATTGAATAAAAGAATCTAACTCATGGTAGTGTGGATTTTGTTTTAACATTTCTTCACAGCTTTCACAAATAATTTGAATGTGAAGATCCCCATTACGTTTGTGTTGAATCATTTCTTGCTTGTCTTCGTTTGAGAGCTCTTCTAATCCTAACTGTTTCAGCGTAAATTGTTCTGGGTGGTGTAATGTAGCCATGACATGTTTGCAATGTCTACATTTATAGACAATTGCCATATGTTTACCTCCTCGAATAACCTTAAGTACATTAAGTTTATCCGAATAGAGGTTTTTTATACGAAAACACACTACCTTTTAGTATACATGATCGAGAACAACTCATGTTGAGTAATGACCAGTTGCTATGTTATATGATGATCGATCTAGATTATGACTATTTTATCCATTACTGATTGAATTCATTCATGACCTCGTCAAAATTTGCTGAATTGATCCATGCTTCACAAGCATCTGCAGCTAGCTGAATACTCAAGTTAACATCCTCTGTTTCAGATTTTGCAAATGGCGACAAGACATAATCAACCACTGGTATTTGTCCAGCAGGCCTGCCAACACCTATTCTCAGCCGTTTAAAATCCTTAGTTTGTAACTCATCAATCACAGACCTTACACCATTATGGCCACCATGGCCACCTTTTTTTCTTAATCTAATTCTACCCGTCGGTAAATCTAAATCATCGTAAATTACTAATAACTGTTCATTAGGAATTTGATAATAATCCATTAATGCATTAACCGATTTTCCAGAAAGATTCATAAAGGTCTGTGGTTGTAATAGAATGACTTTTTCGCCTTGATAATGTTCTAAAGCAAATTTACCATTAAATTTCGTTTGATTTAATGACCATTTATGGCGCGATAATAATTCATCGATAACCATAAAGCCAATATTATGACGTGTTTTTTTATAGCGTCTTCCCGGATTCCCCAAACCTACAATACATTTCATGTTAGATTACCTCATATAAATATATTTAGGCATCGTTATGCCTATTTGCCCAATAATGTCATTGCTCATTGTAATACAAAACAACAATCCCTCCTTATGAAATACGGTAGTACTTCATATCGGAGGGTTTTATTTGTCATATAAAACTTGAAAATCTTACGCTTCCTCTTCTTCAGCTTCTTCTTCAGCGCCTACTAATTCAGGCTCAACACTTGCATCTCCTTCATCGGCATCAGTATCATCTTCAGTTTCTGGTGCAAGAACAACAGCAATTGTCGTCTCAGGATCATCAAGAATTTCATATTCATCATGCTTTGGAAGATCGCTTACGGCAATACTGTCACCAATTGCAAGTTCGGTAACATCAACGGTAATTTCATCAGGAATTTCATTTGGTTTAGCACGTACTTGAAGCTCAAATAAAGGCTGTTGTAATGTACCGCCATCGCGTGTACCGATCGCAACACCTTCTAAACGAATTGGTACTACTACATCGATTTCTTCCGTTAAATCAATCATGTAGAAATCAACATGAAGCACATCATCTCTTAATGGATGTGTTTGATAATCTTGTACCATAACATCTGTTGTTTCATCATTTTCAATCTCTAATGAAATGATTGCGTTTCTACCTTCTTCACGCATTATTTTTAATAGCTCTAGCTGATTGACAGCAACAGATTTATTTTCTTTTTCTTTTCCATAAACAACTGCTGGAATAAATCCTTCTGCTCTCAATTGCTTTGTTACTGACTTTCTTAAATCATTTCGTTGTTGTGCTTGTAATTTTACAGCCATCTTATAACCCTCCATATATTTTGGAAAAAACGTTCATTTTCTAGCTTTATTTTTCCATTAAATGATCTTGTTAAACATAAGTATAAGTATTATTTAATCATGTTACCACATGTTAAGGAGAAACTTCATATAATTTAATCAAACAAAATACTGACAGATTGCAATTCATGTACTCTTACGATAGCTTCACCAATTAATGGGGCAACAGATAGTTCAATAATATTATCTAACTTCTTCTCTTTGGGAATAGGAATTGTATTGGTCACAATTACTTCTTTAATTTGTGAATTTTTTATTCTTTCAACAGCTGGTCCAGAAAGAACCGGATGTGTACAGCATGCATATACTTCTTTCGCTCCATGTTCTATCAATGCATCAGCGGCCAGTGTAATTGTGCCTGCTGTATCAATAATATCATCCACTAATATTGCTGTTTTTCCTTCTATATTTCCGATTATATTCATGATTTCTGCAACATTAGGACTCGGTCTTCTTTTATCAATAATACCGAGTGGTGCTTTGAGACGATCGGCCATTCTTCTTGCCCGTGTTACGCCACCATGATCTGGCGAAACAACAACTACGTCTTCCAAATTCTTTTTCTTAAAATAATCGGATAAAATAGGGACTCCTTGAAGGTGATCAATTGGCACATCAAAGAAACCTTGTATTTGTGGCGCATGTAAATCTAGTGCAATGACTCGATTTGCGCCTGCTGTCTCAAGCAAGTTGGCAATTAACTTAGCTGTAATCGGCTCTCTTGATCGTGCTTTTCTATCCTGTCTTGCATAACCATAGTATGGCATGACAATATTGATCGATTTTGCTGAAGCTCTTTTTAATGCGTCAATCATAATGAGGAGTTCCATGATATGATGATTAACGGGGTCACACGTTGACTGTACGACATATACATCACAACCACGAACACTTTCCTCTAAATTTATTTGTATCTCGCCATCGCTAAACTTAGAAACAATACATTTACCTAAAGATGTTCCTATATGATTAGCAATTTCTTCAGCTAATGCAGGGTTAGAGTTTAAACTTAACACCTTCAAAGATTGGTCCTTATAGCCAGATGTCATAAAAATATACCCTCCGTTAATCTTTTTTTCACTATTTAAATCGTTTTGCATAATTTTCTTTATTTGTTTGTCTTGCTCTCGCAATGGATAATGATTCATTAGGGACATCTTTAGTAATCGTTGAACCAGCAGCTACATATGCGCCTTCTCCGATGGTGAGTGGTGCAATTAAATTTGAATTACAACCGATAAAGGCATCATCTTTAATCGTTGTTTGATGCTTCTGTTTACCATCATAGTTCACTGTTATTGTACCACAACCTATATTTACATTCCTACCAATTTCCGCATCACCGACATAGCTTAAATGTGGAATTTTTGAGTGGTCACCTATTGTTGACTTTTTCACTTCGACAAAATGTCCCACTTTCACATGCTTACCAATAGATGATTCAGGCCTAATATACGCAAATGGACCGATTTGCGCATGATCCTCGATCTTACTATCCATAATAACACTTTGCTTGATGTGAACTGATTTACCAATGGCACAATTATGGATTTCCGTATTAGGACCAATGATTGTCTCCTCGCCAATTGTTGTTTTTCCTAAAATGACAGAACCCGGGTAAATCACAACATCTTGAGCGATTTGAACATCAGGACCAATATACGTATGATCAATGTCGATAATTGTTACGCCATTTCGCATATGCTTCTCATTCGTTCGTTTCTTCAAAATTTTTTCAGCCTGCGCTAAAGCAACGCGATCATTAATGCCAATTGTTTCATCAAAATCAGGGGTGCGGTATGCACTTACTTTCTCAGATTGATTCCGTAGAATTTCAATGACATCTGTTAAATAATACTCCCCTTGTGCGTTGTCCGTTGAAACTTGACTTAATGCCTCAAAAAGCGCCTTATTGTCAAAGCAATATGTCCCTGCATTTACTTCATCTATTAGCAATTCTTGATCATTAGCATCTTTGTGTTCAACAATCTTTTCGACTTCATTATTCCCGTTACGAACAATTCGACCATATCCCGTTGGATCAGGAGCAGTTGCGGTAAGGATGGTAGCCTTAGATCCTGTCTTTTCATGATGGTCAAGTAGTTTCTCATAAGTATCACTTGTTATTAACGGTGTATCACCACAAACAACAATTGTCGTACCCTCTTTATTTTTTAATAAAGATTCGGCTTGTAGAACCGCATGTCCTGTACCAAGTTGCTGTTCTTGGATCACAAACTTAGTATCGTTGCCGATTGTTTCCATTACTTGCTCAGCACCATGACCAACAACTGTCACCAATTCATCTATCGCAATTGATTTTAATTGATCGATGACATGTTTAACCATTGGACGTCCAGCTACGGAATGAAGAACTTTATAAAGGTTGGACTTCATTCGTGTTCCTTGTCCTGCTGCGAGTATGACAGCATTTCGCTTTGTCATGAAGTAACCTCCATTCTAATTATCCATAATGAATATATCTTAAAACAACATTCATTTCAACAAAACAAGTGTAATTTTATCATATAAAAAAATATCTAAATAATATATGAATTACATTATTATTTCGTATCTTTTCCAATCAGTTTAAAAGCTAAACAAAGCATAAAAAGAAGACTAATCCATCAAAAGAATTAGTCTTCTTCTCAGATACTATCTAATTTACTTAAGAAGCGCCTGCTTCTTCATACTCTTCGTTAGCTTCTCTTTCACCTTCACGGTGATACTCTTCAAGAACGGCTTCTTGAATTTTAGCACGTGTATTTGAATTAATAGGATGTGCAATATCGCGGAATTCACCGTCAGGAGTGCGTTTGGATGGCATGGCAACAAACAATCCATTATTACCATCAATTACACGGATATCATGGACGACGAATTCCTCATCAAATGTAATTGATGCAATTGCACGCATCCTTCCTTCCGTATTTACACGGCGTAATCTTACTTCCGTTACTTCCATGATGTTTCACCACCTTTAACCTATTAGAGACCTTATTTATGTATTCAACATAAAATTTAAAAATCCTGCTAAATATTTAAAAAGTTGTTAAAAATACACAAAAAAATAGATTAAAGGTAGTTTTTGGTCCGAAAACTAGGACTTTTGACTCATTTTACCGAGAGTTTTCTAATTTAAGGGCTCATTTTTGATAAAAGCTTGTTGATAGTTTCCAGGATGAACTTCTATATTCTGTTCGTCAACATCTACATTCGTTACTTTTACGAGGGACGTATAGTCATTGACTACTTTTGTGTCTTGCTCACCCTCTGCTTCTACTAAAACGCCGATCGCTTTAATAGTCGAATTAAATTCATCTAACAAACTTTTCATGCCATTGATCGTACCGCCAGCTTTCATAAAATCATCTACGATACATACATTTGAACCTTCTTTTAGACTTCTTCTTGTAAGAACCATTGTTTGTACTTTTTTAGAAGAGGCCGATACGTAATTGATACTTACGGATGAACCTTCAATAATATTTGGGTCCCTCCTTACGATCACAACAGGAACATTTAAAAATGAAGCCACTGAATAAGCGATGGGAATACCTTTTGTGGCAATCGTCATCACAGCATCTATGTTTAAATCCGAGAAGGCTGAGGCGAAAATATGTCCGATTTTTCTTACCGCGGTCGGATCCCCGAGAATGTCACTCATATATAGGTAGCCTCCGGGAAGTAAACGATTGGGGTCTGCTAATTGTTGACATAATTCATTAACAAATTCCGTGCTTTGATCTAAGGACATATAGGGGATATATTCTACACCACCGGCTACGCCTGAAGTTCGTTTTAAATATCCCACACCTTCACGTCTGAACATCTCATCAATAATATCTAAATCCTCACTAATAGATGATTTAGATGCATTATATTGTTTAGAGAAATATGGTAATTGGACACGCACACTTGGGTTTTTATAAAAAAAGTTCGTCATCGCCACCAATCGATTGCTTCTCTTCATATTTGATTACACCTCAAAATCCGAATGTTTTATAAAAATATAACACTTTTATACGTGTTTGGGCAAGTCTTATCCTAATAAACGAACTTTGTATACTTCACGACAAAAGCCTCTTAGTCCATTATATAGTCGTTGGGCTTGATTCTCGTGTTTCATTAAAGTATATAATGTGGGACCGCTCCCACTCATGACAACATGAGATGCACCACTTTTCAACATTTTCTCTTTCAATATTCTTACTTCAGGATAAAGTTTCATTGTCACTGACTCTAAAGCATTATCGAGATGTTGAGTCATTTTTTGAAAATCTTGCTCATGTAATGATTGTATCAATGCGTATGTATTAGGGTGGGAAACTTCTTCTAAATTGACTTGTTGAAAAATAGTTTTAGTAGATACACCTATATTTGGTTTAGCTAAAACAACCCAGCATGGTGGTGGTGATGGCAAAGCCTCAACTTTTTCACCTCGTCCATGGACAAATGCCGTTGTATTCATCACACAAAATGGAACATCAGTGCCAATTTCTAGTCCTAGGTGGGCAAGCTCTTTAAGCGGGATATGTAGCGACCATAAACGGTTTAAACCCCGAAGCACCGCTGCCGCATCACTACTACCGCCACCTAAACCTGCTGAAACAGGAATATTTTTATCTATTTTAATATGGACGCCTTTAGTAATCTTATACCTTTGCTTAAACAAATAAGCAGCTTTATAAGCTAGATTCCGCTCATCATTAGGCACATATTTGCTTTCTAAACTGACGTTAATTTTATTTTCTTTCAAAGGACTTAGCTCAACGCGATCAAACAAATCAATTGTTGTCATAATCATTTCCACGTCATGGTATCCATCACTTCTTTTTCTTAACAAGTCTAAAGAAATATTCAGTTTTGACGGCGCCTTTTCATAAATAATCATGATTTTCACCCACTTTGAATGCTATCCAAATTATACCACAGAGAAAAATCATTTCGGGTGATCTAATAACATATATATAGAACATCTGGTAAAGTATTGATGCATAAAAAAAGGCAAACCCTTTTAGGGTCTGCCTTTTTGCTCTATGCTCTCTTCTGCCATCTCAATCGCTCGCCTTACCATACTGCCAGCTTCCCTTGCCTTAATGCCGCCCCAACCTTCTTTTTGTACCGTGTCGTAAATTCCTAATTCTTTGGCAATTTCTTCTTTCAATTGGTCTGACATAATTCCTCTACGTCTTCCCAAAAGAAACAACCCCTTTCAAGTTTTTACGACAACTATAGTTTTTGCGTTTTTAGTTAAAATACAACTGGTATTTTTAGATAAAAAAATATATTATTTGTAAGCAAGCTTACAAATAATATATTTAGGTCACCATCTATATCTATTTTCGTTTTTGCATTTAATAACAACATTTAGTGCTACATGAAGTATATATCTTTTATGAATCACCCGATGCTGCTTTAGGTTCATCAAGAAAACTCAATTCGACAGCTTCTGTTAGAACATCCGCATAGCTATATGACACTCGTTCAAAAGCATTTTCATCTTGATCAAGTTCTACAACAAATACCGATGGATACGTCTCTGCTAGAACACCTGAACGAATGACTGTACGTCTTCGTCCTCCATTCGCTGTCAATTTCAACCGTCTTCCAATTTGACTCTCTAAGCCCCGCCTAATTTCGAGTATTGTTTTCAATACACTCCACCTCACTAATTCACTGTTATATAGAATAACACACGCTTGTACTTAAGTCAAATAAAACAATATATTATAGCAACATTCATTTTTGAATGTCAACCAATATCTCAACGATATGTTAGGATGATGACAAATCAGTTACAATTTATGTACATCTATTGCCATCTTCTTGGGCGAAATTTGTTTCTAAATTGATTGAATGTAGCCGATGAATCACTATTCATCAACTTCATCATGATCGATAAGGGGCATTCCTAGTCTATGCAAACCTTTTGTTTCTATTCCTCCCATTCCCTTTTCACCGGTTAAAGTATTCCTTAGCATTTCTGTCATACTTACTTTATCCATAAATGACGTATAAGCAACTTTGGCTGCAATATATACAGGATCAAGGGCATGAATATTTACTCGTGCCGGTGAACTAGCAAAATTTGCTCCTGCCCGAATGATTGATTCAAAATGAGATTGGCAAGCACCTGCAAAAATAACCAACTGATCCAAATGAGGGATAATGTTTCTCGCTTCACGAACAGTTTCTGTAAAATACGATGAATTCCGGTAGGCTTTTAGATCTTTAACATCACCTTTGTTTTTAGAAAAGGCATCATGGCCAGTAATAACGACAATTTCTGGTTGGATCTTTTTAATTAAAGATCCGATTTGAGCAGGCATTTCTTTTTCATGAAGGTAAGTGCCATGAACTTGTAAACCTAATTTTTGATATAATTCAATACATTTTTTTAAATATGATTGATCACCATCAATGTGAAGTACTTTCGTTGGCAAGCGAAAGTAATTAACTTTCTCGTTGTATCCTTCAGTGATTTCATAATTATTCTTTTCCCGCATAAGTTGATAGTCCTGCCTAAATAGACGAAAAGAAAACTCTTCTTGTTGTTTTCGTGATTGTTGTCGTCTGTTCAGTTCACTTTTTGTGACAATCTCAAGGTCCGCTAACGGGGCATCTGCCTCTAGACGAACATCTTCTCCGTGTAATAATGCTATTTTATTTGTAATATCGACCACTTTAAATAATAAATCACCTTGATACGATTTACGTGTAACTAAATCACCTATACTAATGTTCATGAAGTCACCTCATTGCGAGTCATTATCTCCTCTTTATCCTATGTAAAATGACTTAAAAGGGTGTCAATACAAATTGACTAAGTAGCCTCAAACAAGCTTTCCAACCGTTAATACAAAGAATCATGAGCACAAAAAAAGAAGTCCCATGTAAACATGAGACTTCTTTAATACATATATTTTTCACCATTAGCGTAGGATCACTGAAGATTTTGGCAAATGCTATACAATTGATTAGCTAAACGTGCAAATTCACTCATCGATAATGATTCAGCTCGTCTAGTTCCTTCAATTTGGCAATTTTGTAAAATTTGTTGAATGGATTCACTTGGGATTTTACCTTTAAAATAACGGGATAAATTGTTTTTTATCGTCTTGCGTCGATGCATAAAACACGCCCTTACAACTGCAAAGAAAAATGGTTCATTTTCGACATGAACAGGTGGTTCATCTCGCATCGTTAACCGCAAAATAGCTGAATCTATTTTAGGTTTTGGGATAAAAACGCTACTAGGAACATGCATCACGATTTCTGGGTTTGTATAATATTGAACAGCGATGGAAAGCGAACCGATATTTTTATCATTCGGTTGAGCAATAATCCGTTCAGCCACCTCTTTTTGCAACATAACCGTAATATTAACAATAGGAAGTTTTTCCTCTAATATTCTCATGATAATCGGGGTTGTAATGTAATAGGGCAAATTAGCGACCACAAAGACATCCTGCCCATCATCAAAGTGTTGTTTAATAATATCTTTCACATTAGCTTGTAAAATATCTTGATGAATTATCTGTACATTTTGATAAGGACTTAATTCTTCCTTTAGGATTGGTAATAACCTTTGATCAATTTCAAATGCAATCACTTTATGAGCGTTGATTGCCAATTGTTCTGTCAAAGCACCAATACCAGGCCCTACCTCAATAACGCCTGCTTGTTTATTGATTCCAGCATAGGAGAGCATGTTTTTTAATATGTTGACATCAATGAGAAAGTTCTGCCCCAAGCTTTTTTTGGCTTGTAAATCGTATTTTGATAATATTTCTCTTGTGCGAGATGGCGTAGCGATGAACTTATTTTCAGTCATCCAATCCCTCCTGAGCGATCTTTTCCATTGCCTGGGCAAGGGTTTCCTTCGTAATTTGAAACATCTGTAATCTTTTTAGTAATTGTTTTCCATTAACATGGCCGATGTTTAATATTTTCCCTAACGCTTCTCTTCTAGCACTTGCACCTGCTTTCCCAATGAGCCCATAATTAAGTAAATCCTCTTTAGTAATATCAGTAGATATATATTCCATCCGCTCATAAACCTTTTCTAATGCGACTTGAATATCTTCTATTGAAGCATGTTCAATACCCAAGTTTTTACGTTCCGAGCGTTGATCCTTTGCTTGCTCTTGTGTTAAAAAAGCATGTTTACAGCCGGGAATATGTTGATCAATGATTTGCCTAATTCTTTGACCAGGATAGTCGGGATCAGTAAATATAATCACACCACGGGTTTCTTGGGCCTGTTTGATTTGTGCCAAGACAGTATCGTTAATAGCTGATCCGTTCGTTTCAATCGTATCGGCATGAACAGCTTGCTGAACTTTAATCGTATCATTTCTACCTTCTACAATAATAACTTCCTTCATTTTTAACATCGATATCCTCTTTCCGAAAAAAAATAATGCTCTTCCCATCTTATCATGGACAAGAGCATTAAATCTAATGAGTTTTGTTTTATTCTAATATTTTTACCTGCACTTTTTTTACTCCAAAACGTACAGCATCTGCATGAGTAGGTACGTGTACATCAATACGATTTCCTTTAATGGCACCACCTGTATCACCAGCAATTGCATTCCCGTATCCTTCAACCCAAACCTTTGTCCCTAATGGAATCACATTCGGATCAACGGAAATGACTTTCATATCAGGGTTAGCTTTTAAATCAATCCCTGTTGCAGTGATACCTCTTCCGTCACATCCCTTACAATCAACTGCGGAATAGGCAGAAGCTGTCATCGTTAATACTTTACCATTCTGATTAGAACTCTCATTTGTCCCTTGGTTTTCATGGGCCAAGGTGACTAAATTTTGTTTTGGCGCTTTCGTTCCAACAGCAACGATTTTGTTTTGTGCTTCTTCTTTAACTTCTTCATCTACTAATTCCCGTTCGACTGGCTCGCCATTTTCTTTCGTTATTTCATACTTTTTAACGAGTAATCCTTCTTTACCCTCTTGAATAATTTTTTCTTTTCCTTTTTCAAGGGTATTGTCTTCTCTTTTTTCTACCGAGAAAGCAATCTTTTCTTCTACTTCATCGATTTCTTTCTCGACACGGGTAATTTCAATCGCCATATCTTCTGTTATCCGCTCATTGAGCTTAGGTTTAATTTTATCTAAGTCGTTGAGCTGGATATCGTATTCTTTCAATACGTCGGCGACAAAGTCAACTGTTGTCCAAACTTTCGTAAGGTCACCACCATCATTAATGGTCACTTGATCAGCAGTCGTGACTTGTAATGTTAACCCATCTACAATTTGATCATCTTCATGAAAAGAAATAAGATCATGTTCTGAAAACGTTAAATGTTCGGCTTCTAGAAATGCGCCTACTGAATCTTCAGTTGTATAAAATTCTTGTATTTCGTCATCTATTGTTAAATAAATTTGTTTTGCTTCTTTATGAAAAACTTCCATATCGTCTTCTAAAGCAGTATCAGCATTTGGCGAAAGATCATCATACTCGCCAATTTCAATTTCTAGTTCTTCTAGCAATTCCTTAATTGTTTTGGCATGTGTTCTGACTGTTTGCTCTTCATCATTGCTTGTGACAGTAACTGTTAGTTTCGTTGTCTCATAAATGACTGCCCAAGAAAATAACACCAGAGCAATCACGCCAATACAGGGAATAACCAGCTTCTTAATTGAGGCCGGCAATTGCCTTGAACTTTTATTCATGGTTTTGCCTCCCTTTACTGCTTTCGATTATATAAACAGGTATATGCAAAGTCAAAGCCATTACGATTAAGTTCTTATTACATATACGTTACAAAGAAGAATATTCTAATTATGTAAGTTGTCTGATTTTTCAGTCTGCACATGAGAAAAAGACTGTCTATTCTAGTGTTATCAACACATCGATAGACAGTCTTATATCGATTTAATCATTCTTGTTTTCTCATTTAATATTAAATAATCGAAAAGCATTTTGGGTGGTTGCCTCACATAAGGTTTCATAAGAGATCCCTTTTAATTCTGCAATTTTCTTAGCAACATAGGTAACATAAGCTGGTTCATTTCGCTTACCCCGATACGGATGGGGTGTTAAATAAGGGGCATCCGTTTCAATAAGTAATTTATTTAACGGTACAGCTTTAGCTACTTCTTTAGGTAAGGTAGCATTTTTAAATGTTACCGGTCCGCCAAGGGAAATATAAAAGTTCATTTCGAGACAAGTTTCAAGGTACTCAATTGAATCACTGTAGCAATGCATGATCCCACCAACATCCTTGGCATTCTCTTCTTGTAATATTTGAATAACATCTTCTGTCGCTTCTCGATTATGAATGACAATCGGCATATTTAGTTTTTTGGCTAACTGGATTTGTTTACGAAAGATCTCTTTTTGAACATCTTTTGGTGAGCGATCCCAATGATAATCTAAGCCCATTTCGCCTAATGCAACAACTTTGGGATGAGTTGACAGGTCTTCGATCCATTTGAGATCTTCATCTTTACAATCAATCGCATCAACAGGATGCCAACCTATGGCAGCATAAATCGTTTCATATTGTTCAGCGATTTCTAAGGCTAAAGGAATTGTTTCATGATTAAATCCGACGACAACCATATGGGATACGCCAGCCTCAAAGGCGCGTTCAATCACTTCGGTGCGATCTTTAGCATATTGTCGAGCATTTAAATGTACGTGTGTATCGAATAACATTGATCAGCCTCCACATCATCATCAAGAAGTATTTTAAATGTAACAAACAGATTACAATGAGATTACAAGAAATGGTTACATCATTCGTAACACTTTTTTATCCTGACCTTATCGATTACTTGAAACAATATCAAATTTGATCTTTCCTTGTACATAAAAAGACCCACTCTTTCTGTTGAGTTGGGTCTTGGGTGATTTTATTTTACAGGGGATCCGTTTGGCAATGCTTGATCAACGGTAGCTAATGATAGTTTACCGTCTTTGTCTTCACCAGCCAAAATCATACCCTCTGATAACTCACCACGTAATTTTACTGGTTTTAAATTAGCGACACAAATTACTTTTTTACCAATTAACTCATCTGGTTGATAATGTTCAGCGATGCCTGAAACAACTTGTCGCGTTTCTTTACCTAAATCTAATTTCAATTTTAATAGTTTATCCGCATTTTTCATTTTTTCTGCTTCAATCACTTCGGCAACCCGGAGATCGACTTTTTGAAATTCGTCAAATGAAATTTCCTTACTCTCATCTACTTCCGCTTCATCTTCATCTGACTTTTTACCACTAGGCTGCATGAGCGCTTTAATCGCTTCTGTTTCTTTTTCAACGTCAAGACGCGGGAAAATAGGTTTACCTTTGTTAATTTGTGAACCTGCCTGAATGAAACCTAGTTCATAGGCGCTCTCCCATTTTGTCGCCTCAGGATTAGTGATACCTAATTGTTCAAATATCTTTTTAGGTGTTTCCGTTAAAATCGGTTGTAGCATAATCCCTATGATCCGTAGTGAATCAGCTAGATGGGCCATGACATTGCCTAGACGTTCTTTTTGTTGTTCATCTTTGGCTAATACCCAAGGTTCAGTTTCATCAATATATTTATTTGTTCTCCCTATAAGTTGCCAAATAGCCGTTAGGGCAACAGAAAATTGCATGTCATCTAGTGCTTCTTCAACTTGTTTAATCGTCTCTTTCGTAAATTGCTCTAGTTCTTCATCAATTTTTTCTTCTGAAGCAATATAGGTTGGCATCTTACCGGAAAAATATTTATCGATCATGGCTACGGTTCGATTCAATAAGTTGCCAAGATCATTCGCTAAGTCAAAGTTAATCCGCTCTACAAAACCTTCAGGCGTAAAGACACCATCAGAACCAAACGGAACTTCTCTTAACAAATAATAACGTAAAGCATCAAGTCCATAGCGATCGATTAATACGACTGGATCAATAACATTTCCTTTGGACTTAGACATTTTTCCGTCTTTCATTAATATCCAGCCATGGGCAAATACTTTTTTCGGCAATGGTAAGTCTAGTGCCATTAAGATGATTGGCCAATATATTGTATGGAAACGAACAATTTCCTTTGCCATGACATGAACATCTGCTGGCCAATACTTCTTAAATTTCTCATCATTATCCGATCCATACCCTAAAGCTGTAATATAATTCGTTAAGGCATCAATCCACACGTAAACGACATGCTTTGGATCTTCTTTTACAGGTATTCCCCAATCAAAAGTAGTTCTCGATACGGCTAGATCTTCCAAGCCTGGCTTAATGAAATTATTAATCATTTCATTTTTACGACTCTCAGGTTGAATGAAATCAGGGTTTTCTTCGTAATACTGAACAAGACGATCAGCATATTTACTCATTCGGAAAAAGTATGATTCTTCTTTTACTTTTTGGACCGGGCGTCCACAGTCGGGGCAATTCCCGTTATCTAATTGACGTTCAGTAAAAAAAGATTCGCAAGGTGTACAGTACCAGCCTTCATATTCATCTAAATAAATATCACCCTGTTCAAGTAGTTGTGAAAAGATTTGTTGCACAACTGTTTTATGACGTTCTTCAGTCGTACGAATAAAATCATCATTAGAGATGTCGAGTTTTTTCCATAACGCTTGGATATTGCTCACAATTTCATCAACATATTCTTTAGGTGATTTACCCGCTTTTTCAGCCGCTTGTTGAATTTTTTGGCCATGTTCGTCTGTACCGGTTAAATACATGACGTCATAACCTCTTAATCGCTTATAACGGGCCATAGCGTCACTGGCAACTGTTGAATAAGCATGACCAATATGCAAATTGTCGCTCGGATAATAAATCGGTGTCGTAATATAGAAAGTTTTCTTCTGTTCCATGATTGCCTCTCCTTTTTCAACTCAAACTACACTTTTTTCCAATCATAACGTTGATTACTATTTAAGTATTTTATCATAACATTTCCATAAACACATATTATCAAACAGGCTTATTACCTTTTTGAGGATAAACCAGTCAGATCATGACCTCATCTATCTTTAACCAATGATGATCTCTGTTATAGTAATGAAATGAAACCTATTTTATATGGTACAATTCATAAACCTCACGGCGAGGAAGTTGTCTTTCTTCGGCAACTTGTTTAATCGCTTCTTTACTTGAAAGTTGATTATTCTCGATCAAGTAGTCTACATGCTCTTTTACTGAAAATCGACTCCACCATAATTGATTTTTCTCGGCCTCAGTCTCTTCATGACCTTGAACGACGATACAATACTCCCCACGAGGTTGATGATCTGCTAACCAGGCAAGTACTTCACTCGATGTTCCCCGGACATATTCCTCATGTAACTTTGTTAATTCTCGGGCAATCGCCATTTGCCGATCACCTAAAACGTCAAAAATGGATTGAACTGTCGCAGAAATGCGATGAGGTGATTCATAAAAAATCATCGTTGCTGTGTTTGACCGTAAACGTTCTAGCTCTTGGTTTTTTTCTTGCTTTTTTCTTGGTAGAAATCCATAAAACAAGAATTCTTGTGTCGGTAATCCTGAACCAATTAATGCACATAAAGCTGCATTTGCCCCTGGTAAAACGATAACAGGGTAGTCTTTTGCAATTAATGCTTGAATTAATTCATAGCCAGGGTCAGAAATAGCCGGCATGCCTGCATCACTAACTAGAGCGATCATGTCGCCATTGGCAACTTTTTGAACGATTTCTAAAGTCCGGTGCTGTTTATTATGCTCGTGATAACTGATGAGCGGTGTTTTAATGTCAAAATGGTTAAGCAATTTTTTTGTATTTCTCGTGTCTTCAGCAGCAATAAGTGTTGCCTCTTTCAAGACGTTAAGTGCCCGGAAGGTAATATCGTCTAAATTACCAATCGGTGTTGGTACGATATATAAACTCCCTTTTTCACGATCTTCAAAGCTCTTTTGTATGTACACCTAAATTCACTTCTTTCTGGTATGCCTGAATTAATTTCTCCTTTTCTTGCTTTGTTAATTGTTTAATCGCGTATTCTCGTTTGAGTGCTTCACTTTTTGTTTGAAACCTTTCTTGATAAACAACCTCAAAAGGACCGCGTCCCCGTGTATACTTTGCACCTTTGCCACTTTCATGTAAGGCAAGGCGATGTTGTAAATCATTCGTATACCCGGTATATAGCGTATGATCCTTACATTTTAACATATAAACAATATGTTCAGTTGTTCCCATAAATAATTGCCCCTGCTTCTTTTGTATATGTATTATCATCTTCATATATATATAAAGGAGGTAATAATTTCAAATCAGGTTTACCGTCTCTAATGGCTTCTATTAATAACATATTAGCTTCCTTCCCTTTTTTTGGATATATAAATTGTAATCTTTTCGGCTCCAATTGATAGGCTTTTAACAGCGTAATTAATTCGACTAGTCTGCCTGGCCGATGTACGAGCGTGACTTTTCCGCCAGGTTTGACATATAATTTACAAGCCTTAATCACATCTTCTAGAGTACAACAGATTTCATGTTTCGCAATGGTAACATGCTGATTTTTATTTTGTTCATTTTTTGTTGGTGTCCGAAAATAGGGAGGATTACAAGTTACCGTATCGAAATGACTTTGGGCAAGTGGTGGTTGAATGTTTTTTAAGTCAGCGTGGATCATGGAAATTTGATTTTCTAATTGATTATATTGAATGCTTCTTTCGGCCATGTTGACCAACTTTTCCTGTATTTCTACGCCGATGATTTTGGCTTTAGTTCTTTGAGATAACATCAAGGGAATAACACCATTACCAGAACATAAATCTAATATATTCCCTTTAGCAATAGGGATGCTTGCAAAATGAGCAAGTAAAACGGCATCTAATGAAAAGGAAAATACAGATCGACTTTGGATAATCTTCATTGATTCGTTAGCAAATAAATAGTCTAAACGTTCATCATCATAAAGCTGAACCATGAATTATTCTTTACCTTTCTTTACATATTCTCTTTAGATTGTTTATACGTATTACAACAGCCGACATATATAACTGCGATTAGTTTTGAGTATAGCAAGAAAAGAGCATGAAAGAAAATTTTTTACCAAGCACATGTTGTGTAGAAGAATTGATTAAGCATGCTCAAGGCAAATGAGACAGTTAATCATAAAAGGAAGGAGCTAACATGGCCCCTTCCCTTTTGCTCTTACTTCTGTTATATACTTTTTATGATAAATTTTATTAAGGTGTTCCAGGTGCTTTTGATGTTCGAGACTTTTTAAATATAGCCCGATGCAGACCGTTTTGGTAAGCAACTGCTCCAAGAACGAGAACGACACCAAGGATCTGAATAAAGGTTGGAATCTCGGCAAATAGCACAACTGAAATAATGGCTACCGTTAAAATAGGACTTAATAAGAGTAGTCCAGCAACAATTGTTGAATTTAGACGAACAGAACCATACTGTACGAAAGTCCATGCTACTGCTTGACCTAAAGTTGCTAAAACAATCATCCAGACCCAGTTCATAGCATTAATTGGATCACCAAGAGCAGTTTCTGGATTAGCTGGGAGCGCTCCATTAACAAGGACTCCATTTGTAATATCAAATCCACGCCCCGTAAAGAACATTGCGATTGTTGGGGCTACTAACTGAGCAAGGGTAGCATATGCCATTGGTTGAACAATTTGACCAATATTACCTTTACTTGCCTTACGACTTGTATATAGATAGATACCGTAACAAACACCTGAAATACTACCTGCAATTGTACCAAGTAAAGCTAGATCCATGCCATATATTGTCGTCGGTCCATCTGTTGGTCCTTGATCGCCATTAAAAATACCACCTGTCATTACAACACCAAGTATCATAATCGGTGCGACGATAAAGTATGTTTTTGGTACTCTTTCTCTGTCAAAGAGAAAAGCAAGGGCTGGTAAAATAATTACTTGTAAATTGAGTAACACATCAGCCTTTTTGCGTTGTGCGCTAGGATTTTTGCCACTACTTCCATTTATGATTAGAGAAAGAAAAAAAGTTGGTAGTTTAAGTAAAACAGGAATTTTGCTCTCTCTTTTAGCAGGTCTGTTCTTAGGAATTGACTTTACAGCTTGGAATTATTCCATCTACTATGTAGGTTCAGGTATTGCTTCTGTATCATGGGAGAATTTATGTTTCATCAAGTTTCATCAAGAATTTAACAACATGGAGATGAAAAATATGGAAAACAATGCAACTAATAAAGGGAATGCCAAAGCCTATACGATTTTAATTATTGGTATTGTCTTTTTAGCATTTACTGCACCGTGGGTGAAGTTGTCAAACTTTGAGCCAGCAAAAGTATGATAAAGAATAAATTGTATCAATCAACATTTAATTCATTTGTTAAATAATTGGCAAACTCCTGCCATGTATTATCCATTTCTCCTTTTAACAATACTAAGTCCGATGCTAACCATCTGACATTAATTACTTTATCCTCAAGCAAGGCAACATTGTTATATGTAGTACATTGTTTGTCTTTGTCGGTAATTTATTAGCCGATATGTTATATAAAGTAGTTGATCCTCGCATGCGAAGAGGTGAGTTGTAATGTTAAGTACACGGATATTTATGAAATTGAGCTTACGACAACGTACATTCCTTAGCATCGTTCTATCATTAATCATACTTTTAGGAATGATATTTTCCGGTTTATGGTTAGGAGATGAAAGGCTAGGGATTAATCCTGAGGCAATTAACGAGGCACCTTCCGTTCGTCATATATTTGGAACGGACTGGTTAGGGAGAGACATGTTAGCGAGAACATTAAAAGGATTAACATTAAGTTTTAGTGTAGGGCTCCTTGCTGCCATGGTGAGTGCAATGATTGCCTTAGTTCTTAGTCTTTTGGCCTCTATGAATAAAATCATCGACCAAATCGTTACGTGGCTCATTGATTTGTTTCTAAGTGTACCCCATTTGATCCTTTTGCTATTGATTTCTTTTGCCATGGGCGGTGGATTTAGCGGTGTTGTCGTTGGGCTGGCATTAACTCATTGGCCTAGTCTAACCCGGGTCTTACGGGGGGAAATGCTACAAGTGAAAACAGCCCAGTATGTCAAAATATCACAACAGTTAGGTAAATCACATGTGTGGATTGCAAGAAAACATATCTTACCGCATCTTCTGCCCCAATTATTTATTGGTTTGATTCTTCTATTTCCACATTGTATTCTTCATGAAGCAGCCATTACATTTCTTGGTTTTGGTTTGCCTGCAGAACAGCCAGCCATTGGCATTATTTTATCAGAATCAATGCGATACTTATCGACAGGAAAATGGTGGCTAGCTGTTTTTCCAGGAATGTCATTACTATTGATGGTCTTCCTTTTTGATATAGTAGGACAAAGTATGCGTAAATGGATCGATCCTTTTCATGGTCAGAAAGGAGCCTAAGCACCATGTCTTTATTTGAAGAAAAACAACAAAAAGTACCTCTTCTACAAGTAGAGGATTTTGCTCTTGCGTTTCGTGTCTATAAAAAAGGATTACGTGAAGAACACATGCAAGTTATTCGTAAGTTAAATATGACGATTCATAAAGGGGAAGTTGTCGCTGTTGTTGGCGCAAGTGGGTCCGGTAAAAGCTTGCTTGCCGATGCTGTTTTAGGAATTTTACCTGAAAACGCAGTATGTCAAGGGCGTTTATATTATAAAGGTGAATTACTGACGAGTGATAGACAAAGGCAACTTCGAGGCCGAGAAATTTCTTTAATTCCCCAATCGATTAATGCATTAGATCCGTTAATGAAGATTGGTAAACAAGTTCAAAGAGCTGTTAAGCAAGGAATTAGTAAAAAGAGTCAACGGGCTATTTTTGACCAATTTTATTTGTCGAAGGAAATTGACAATTACTATCCCTTTGAACTTTCTGGCGGGATGGCTAGACGAGTGTTGGCAGCAACAGCCCTGATAAATAATCCAGATTTAATTATTGCTGATGAACCAACACCAGGACTCGATGCCCAGTCTCTTCAAGAGGTGATTCAATATATTAGACAAGTAGCAGACAAGGGTAAAGGTGTTATGTTGATTACCCATGATATTACCGCTGCTCTTAAAATAGCTGATAAGTTTGTGATTATGAATCAAGGTGAAACAATTGAAACAGTTAAGGGAACTGCCTTTATCGGAGAAGGAACAGCGTTAAAGAAAAGTTATACGAAAGCTTTATGGCATGCCTTACCGCAAAATAAATTTTCCGTAAAGACAACCCTAACATCTCCGATCATAAAAGAGAAGTCTGATTCAAACAAACAATCCAATCTGCAAGTTAAACAAGTAAGTTATCAATTAGATCATGGCCAACTGTTATTTAAAAATGTAAATCTTACTCTTCACCCTGGTGAAGTTGTCGGTCTTAAAGGCGATAGTGGGATTGGAAAAACAACCTTAGCCAAAATTATTGCTGGTTACCTAAAACCAACGAACGGTATAGTAACAATCAATAACGAACTAGTAAATCAACAACAACATCCCGTTCAATTAGTTTGGCAACATCCTGAACAATCTATCAATCCAAAGTGGACGATGAAACAAGTGCTTAAAGAAAGTAACATGTTAGATGAGGAAACGATGAAGATGCTCGGTATCCGCAAGGAATGGTTGTCACGTTGGCCAAGCGAGCTGTCAGGTGGGGAACTTCAACGTTTTGCCATTGCTCGCGTGTTAAATGAACAGACAAAGTATTTGTTACTTGATGAAATTACAACGATGCTTGATGCGATCACCCAAGCAGAAATATGGCATCAACTATTAAATATCGTTGCTATACGAAAAATAGGTGTGCTAGTAATCAGTCATGATGAAGATTTATTGACAAGAGTTTGTCATCGAATTCTCGATTTCAATGAAATGAGATATTAATAGTGGAACAAAAAAAGGTTTTAAGCTTAAACTACAGCTTAAAACCTATTTTAATTTGCTAATCATATTCTAGCAGATATTTATGTGATAAACAGAAGAAATTATTTTGTTTTATTAAGAAACAATAAACAGAACAGACAGTCCCCTTCTTCCCTTGGACTTCCAAAGTGAACATTACATATATGGAACCCTTCTTCATATAACCTAGCAAGGTTATCATATCCTTCGCCAGGAATCTCTGTAGATGATTTATCAGAAGGTTCATTTTCTGGTTGTTTATCGGAAGACTCTAACCGTTTGCGGATATGGTGATTTTCTATGGCTAGTCGATGATTTTCTTCTAGCAATTTACTCAGCTGTTGCTTTAAATCACCTAATTGTTCATATAATTCACCAATTTGTTTCTCCATATCCGAAACTTGATCAAAGATTTGTCTCTTTCCCATCATTTTACACCCCACTATTTTGTGGCCTGTGCGGTAATAATTCCTTCCTCAACTAATTCATCTAACGTATATTCTATAATGCGATGATGATCATTCATTTCTATTTGGATGAGTTTATCAAGAATATTAAGGCCGACAACTTTTCCATCACCATAAGGCGTTTGGATGAATTCACCAAGATCTGGTAATTCGCGCTTCACTTCTTCATAATAATCATTTTCATATTTTAAACAGCACATTAATCTACCGCATAGACCAGAAATTTTAGTCGGATTTAGTGACAGGTTTTGATCTTTTGCCATTTTAATTGATACTGGTTCAAAGTCTCCTAAAAAGGTAGAACAACAGAGCATCCTGCCACAAGGACCTATACCACCTAACATTTTTGCTTCATCTCTTACACCAATTTGTCGTAACTCAATTCGTGTTTTAAAGATTCCTGCTAAATCTTTTACCAAATCTCTAAAATCTATTCGACCATCTGCGGTAAAGTAAAAAATAAGTTTATTACGATCAAGAGTATAATCGACTTCAACTAGATTCATATCTAGGTTATGTGCTTCTATTTTTTCTAGACCTATTTGAAAAGCCTCTTTGGCTCGTTTACGATTTTCTATAACTGTTTGTTCATCTTCTTTAGTAGCGAGACGAATCACTTTTTTGAGAGGTAAAACGACATCTTCCTTATCTATTAGCTTCTTAGCAATGACCACTTTCCCAAATTCAATCCCTCGTACGGTCTCAACAATGACATAACTATCTTTGGTAATGTCGTGATCCCCTGGATCAAAATAATATATTTTACCTGCTTTTTTGAAGCGAACACCGATAACTTCTATCATATCAACTCACCTTTTTGGATTTGAAGTACCAATTGTTCCATCACTAATGTCGGATTGACATGTTGGTTTAACTTTTGTTTTGCTTTTAAAATCGCCGTTAGTATAAACAGGACTTTTTGTTCTGGAAATTGGATCACTGCTTTCTCTAAAAGAACATCATTTTCAGAAAAGAGTGTCAAATCCGTTCTATTACCTATATGATAATAAAGGACATCTTTAAAAGCAATTAACAGTAAGTCTAAACCACGTTCTTGCTGTACTCTATCTTTAAAATGAGGCATCCATTGTTGGTGAATAAATAAAAAAACATCACTCGCATTTGTCGTATACGTTTGAATTAATTGTATCACTAATTTTCTTGCTTGTGCAAACCAGTCATCATTACTCCATTGAATGGCTTCCTGTAAATTGTTCGTTAAAGCACTTAATAACTTGGCATTTTTCTCAGATATGTGATGTTTTACTAATTGTTGTTGAAATTGTGATGGATTTAAAGGTTGTAAGTCGATCAATTGACACCGTGAGCGGATTGTAGGAATGATGGCTTGACTATTTTCTGTCAATAAGATGGCCGTTGTTTGCCGATTGGGTTCCTCTAAAAACTTCAGTATTCGATTGGCAGCATTAACTGTTAGTGTTTCAGCATCTGTTATAATATAAACCTTCTGATTTGACTCTAAGCCTGAATAGACGAACTCCTCTTGTAACTGTCTAATTTGATCTATTTTAATAGATTTTCCATCCGGGACAATCCAATGAACATCTGGGTAATTACCAGATTCAATTCTTTTACATACATGACATTCATGACAAGGTTCTACATCTTGTTTATGTTGACAAAATAGAACTTTCGCTAACTGTAAAGCGATGGCTCTTTTTCCTGTTCCACGCTCGCCTTGGATTAAATAGGCATGAGAAATCCGCTTCTTTTTTACACTATTCATTATTAATTTACTTGCTAATGGTTGGATTGTCTTAATTTCTTCCCATGTTTTCATAGATGACTCCTATCCTCATCGAAAAGTTACAAATTTAAAGTAATCATCATTTATGTATAAAGATTAATCAATAATCCCTTGATTTCCCCAATGAGACCTAATAGATCAACTGATTTCTTTTCTTGATTGAGAACTTCTTCAGTTAATGCTACTAACTTTTTATCAATTTCCTCAACAATCGCTAGTTTTTGGCTATGACCATCAAAACTAAAGTGGTGTGATTTTTTTAATTCGAGGCCATTATAAACCGTTTTTTGTAAAAATTCTTTTACTAACCGTTTAAAGGCCACTAAATCCTGAAAAGTCCTAGACCGTGCTAGTCTTTCACCCTGTATAGTAATCTCTTTAATGACATGTTCCATTTCTTCTTGTTGTAAATGTGCAACCTTTGTTTGCACAATCTGTTCAAAGGAATGACTACTTTTTCTATGAAGTTGAGGTTGTTTAATAGATTGGGATTGTAATTTTTGACTAATTTTCATCGTATCAGACCTTCCTACATCTCATCATCAGCTATGTTTATCCATCATCTTAACAAATAGCATTGACTAGCTGAGACTAAAACTTGGAAACAAGTAATTATAGATGAACCGATGAAAATCGATTTTGTAAATGATTTTCACCGGTTTTCCTTACTTAAAATTGATAAAATGATTCAATTGGTAAAATGAAAACAGTCGCACCGCCTACTTCTACTTTAACTGGTTTTGGTATATATGAATCTGCATTTCCACCCATTGGTGAAATTGGAGCCACCATTTGCTCCCGCTGGGAACAATTATCACGAATAATTTCTAAAGCTTTCTCAACATATTCATCTTCACAACCAATCATTAGCGTCGTATTACCTTCTTTTAAAAAACCACCTGTCGAAGCTAATTTCGTTGTTTGAAAATTACCACCACTTAAAGCGTTAATTAAACGGTTAGAATCCTTATCTTGCACAACAGCGAGAATGAGTTTCATCGTCATACCCTCCTTTTTCATTCATTATTCACATGGGAAAGGATTTGCTGTAATGCATCTGCAGCTACTTTTCTAATCTCTTGATCTGCATTGATAATCTTAATCCGATCAGGAAACCTTTCTCTAAGTAACTGGTATCCCTCATAAACCAATCTATGGAAGTGGATATGTTCTAAGTCTAAACGATTTTTCTCTCTTGATTGATTTTGTTCAATTCGTTGTAAGCCTTTCTCTGGGGACAATTCAAAAAATAATGTTAATGAAGGCATATGTTCATCGATAGCGAACTCATTAATGGCCAATACTTCATCGATGCCTAATCCTCGGGCATAGCCTTGATAAGCTAAACTGCTATCAATAAAGCGGTCACATAACACTATTTTACCATCTGCTAAAGCAGGTAGTATCTTTTCAACTAGGTGTTGTCTTCTAGCAGCTGCATATAATAGTGCCTCAGTTTTAGCATCCATCTTCGTATGATCTTTATTTAAAATAATTTCTCTAATTTTTTCAGCTATATGGATGCCACCCGGTTCACGTGTAACGACAACCTGAAACCCCATTTGAGTAAGACTTTGTTCTAAACGTTGCAGTGTCGATGTTTTGCCTGCTCCTTCGCCACCTTCAAGTGTTATAAAATATCCTTGCACACTATTTATGCTCCTTTTGTTACTGATCAATATTCGGTACAATGGAAAATGGATCACTGTTGTTTACATCATTACGATTTGTATGAAATAACCTATTACTTTTGTATCTTTATTGTATCATGCTTTAACGGATATTTTAATTGTTCAATGATAATTTTTATAAATAATGTATATTTTCTCATACTCGCTCGTTATTCCTATATGTAAACAAACAAAAAAGCCTTTGTTTATCAATGACAAAGACTTGGTAATGATCTATGAATATATAGTTTGTTGATGAATATTTTTTAATTTTTTTAAGTAGTAACGGTACTTTTCTTCTTTAGGTTCGGTATGGATAATATTGCGCTCACATTCAGTACAAATAAATAAGTTGTATAGACGAATGCCGTCATCTTTCTCTTCTTCACAAATACCGCAACAGTTATTTTTCGTTATTTTCTCCATAAAATAACTACCTCCTTTTTTGTAAGGTTTCCCTAATTTCAATAACTTTATACCTTTAATAGCAGTTCTTTGATTAGCATATGAAAAAATGAAAAAAATGTTATCTGTTACCTCGTTGCATGACCGAAAAAAGGCAAAAAAAAAGTGAGAGAAGTCATCTCTCATCTTTGTTAAACTAAAAATATTTGCATGGCAGCTAGTGATGCCAAACCAGGTAATCCTAAAAATCCGGACACAACCACAGTAAACAAATTGATAGGGATATGAAGCCCAAGCGAGCCACCAAATACATTAAAGAAAAACAAAAACAACACACCAATACCTAATTTAACAATACTTTGAGCTAGTAAACGTGTAGGCTTAACAGGAGCACCAATAATTAATAGCAGAATAATTAAAGAAATCATTATTGTTATCACAATCGTCGCACTCAAGTCCCCAACTCCTTTTCTACCTTTCTGTTTACTATTTATGATATAAAGGTAAGAAAAAGAACTGCCCAAAATATATTTATGAATAAAATCTTATCGCTGTGATATTTCTTTCTTTTGCTTCCCGTAGTAGAAACAAATACTTTGCTTTTGCTAGCATTTCTTTATAAATAACTTCATCAGTCGGTTCAATGCTATTTTCAACAAGGTATTGTAATTGTTTCCATTCTTGATTCATTGCTATGAGAACATCTAACAACTGTTCATCAATTTCTTTTTTGATCTTTTTTCTTCTCATGATGTCACCAGCTTATTTATTCTTTAATATAAGATATGATCAACAGTCGATCATTAGCTATCCACGATAAAAATAACCATAATCTGTTCATATTGTTTATCTGAGTTTGTTATTCTACTTCTTGATCAGAAAAAGTGGCTGTCACAACTTAAAACTACCGAAAATATTTTACCCATTTATCCTCCAAAATAAATAATGATTAACATTGTGCGAAAAAATAACTCTACTATCCTTGGGCTTACGAAAGGGTTCTAGCTGTATATAAGGTTTTCTTGAAAATTTTATAATTCTCTTCTTCCTTCTAGTGACTTGGCTAGTGTAACTTCATCAGCATACTCTAAGTCCCCACCAACTGGTAATCCGTGGGCAATTCTCGTTGTTTTTATCCCAGAAGGTTTTACTAAACGTGAAATATACATAGCCGTTGCTTCGCCTTCTACATTAGGATTAGTAGCTAAAATAATTTCTTTAACTTCTTCGTTTTTAAGTCTTTTTATCAAGTCGGTAACATTAATATCTTCTGGTCCAATACCATCAATCGGGGAAATAACCCCATTAAGCACATGGTATTTGCCATTAAATTCTTTCATACGCTCCATAGCAATGACATCTTTCGGATCTTCAACAACACAAATAATTGACTCATCCCGTGTATGGTCTTGACAAATTGAACACGGATCTTGATCAGTGATATGGCCACAGATATGACAATGGACCAATTCTCGCTTTGCACTAACAAGTGCATTGGCAAAATCAAGTACATCGTCATCTTTCATGTTAATTACAAAGAAAGCCAGGCGTACGGCAGTTTTTGGTCCGATTCCTGGCAACTTTGTAAAACTATCAATTAGCTTAGAAATAGGTTCTGGATAATACATTAAATGTGCCTCCTAGAACATTCCACCAGGGATGTTTAATCCTTTTGTGAATTGTCCCATCGTCTCATTTGTTTTTTCATCTATTTGATTCAGTACATCATTAACCGCTGCTAAAATAAGGTCCTGCAACATTTCAATATCATCAGGATCTACGACTTCTTCGTTAATTTGTATATCAGTAATTTCTTTTTTTCCATTTGCCGTCACAGTGACCATCCCACCACCAACGGATGCTTCAAATGTCATTTCGTGGAGTTCGTCCTGTGCCTTTAACATTTTCTTTTGCATTTTTTGCATTTGTCTCATCATATTATTCATATTTCCCATACCTTTCATGGAAATACCTCCTCAATTTTTATATTATTTTCTACTCTAGAATTTGTAACAACTCATCACCGACTAGTTTTCTTGCTTCTTCGATGATGGGATCAGTTTCCGTTTGTTGATTTGACGTGCGTTGTTCTTGATTACTTAAGTAGTCCTGTCGTAAATCATGCCAATCTGGTTCTGGTATTGGAATAATCGTCAATTGTTGGTTGATGACTTCACCTAAAATATTCTCGACTGTTTGTTGATGATCGAGAAACAAGGAACAGTGAATTTCATATTTAAAGGCAACAATTAAAGCAGATTCAGAAGCTGCAACAGGCTTACTATCCTGAATTGTAGCATGGGCTGGTGCATTAATATCTTTTAGCTTACTTAAAAAAGCTACCCATTCTTGTTTAACAAGTTGTAGTGGTTGTTTTTTCGCCTCATCTAATACATGACGAATTTGCTCAAAGGGAATACGATAGCTATTTGTTCTCGTTCTTGTACTCGTTTTTTTCACACGTTGTTGTGATTGAACTGGAGTAGGTTCCTGTTTTAAGGATAACAATTCCTTTTCCAATTGATGTAAACGAGAAGTAAGTTGGGATAGTTGTTGACTACTAATCGAATCACTCGTTTGTTCTTGGCTACCATATCGTTTAGCAATGGTAATTAGTGCTAATTCAATTAAGATCTTTGGACTATTCGTCCATTTTAATTCTTGTTGATATTTCGTTAAGTTTACGATTGTTTCTTGTATCCAGTCAACTGTTAATGTTTCGGAAAGTTGCTGAAATCCTTCATCAATAATTGATCTTTCTAGCGTATCTTCTAATGAAGGTGCGCTTTTATAAAGCAATATATCACGTAAAAAATAAATGAGATCGTAAACAAACCGACCCGGATCTTTTCCATTTTGTAAAATTTCATCTAGTAATACAATTGATTGTTCAACTTGTTGTTCATAAAGCGCCGTAACCATATCCGTTAACACATGCTGGGATACACTTCCGGTTACCGCTAAAACATCATCTAATTCAACTGTACCATCACTAAATGAAATGGCTTGATCTAAAATACTTAAAGCATCCCGCATACCGCCTTCTGCTACCAATGCAATGGCTTCTAATGCCTGTTTAGAAACTTCAATATTTTCTGCTTCGATAATCGTTTGCATACGTTCAACCATTGCCTTCGTACCAATTGCTTTAAAATCAAACCGCTGACATCGAGAAATGATCGTTAACGGTATTTTGTGAGGTTCTGTTGTAGCTAAAATAAAGACAACATGGGATGGTGGTTCTTCTAATGTTTTCAATAAAGCATTAAAGGCATTTGTAGAAATCATGTGTACTTCATCAATAATATACACTTTATACGGAACAGCGCTTGGAGCATATTTAACCTTATCGCGAATTTCCCGAATATCATCAACACTTGTATTTGAGGCAGCATCCATTTCAATCACATCTGAAATAGATCCATCTAATATTCCTAGACACGCTTCGCATTCATTACATGGTTCTTTTGTTGGCATTTTCTCACAATTAATCGTTTGGGCAAAAATTTTCGCAGCACTTGTTTTTCCAGTTCCTCGAGGTCCAGAAAACAAATAAGCATGGGAAAATTTATTCTGTGAAATGGCATTTTGTAATGTTCTAGTTACATGTTGTTGGCCAACGATATCCTCAAATTTTCTTGGTCGCCATACACGATATAAGGCTTGGTAGCTCATGAGTGATGTTCCTTTCTTTGAATTCCTTCTAATTATACCGGTTTTTAGGCCTAAAGTGAACCATAGCACTTAAAAACATCAAAAGAAATCCTTTTAAGATCAACCAAGGTTAATCATTATAATTTTAGTATTTTAAGACTTAACAATGCTTTCATACTTGATGAGTTTGTCTATCCACATATGGTACAATATACGGAAAGTGCTGGAATAGAAAATGATTGACCCTGCCTTCGAGGTGATTAAATGATCTTTTATGCAAAAAGAGATGCTTTTGTAACTAATTTTATGATCTTGATGATTATTATCATTGGCCTTGTACTTTTTCTACCAATGATCGATGGTTTTGTTCAAAGCCTTGGGTATTTGATATTTAGCATTGCTTGCTTCCTTCTGTGTGCATCCTTTATCATTTGGCAAATATGGGGCATCAAATACGTTTTTTATGACGATTATTTGCTCGTCAAAGGCGGTTTAATGAGAAGTAAAATCCCCTATCACGCCATTACTGAGATTAGACCAACAAAAAGTTGGTATTTCGGTTACCGTATTATTTCTGCAAAAACAAATTTATTAGAAATTAATTACAAAACCGGCTTGATAGGCAGCGTCATCGTATCACCAGATAATAAACATGGTTTTATTAAAGAACTTCAAAAGCGTTGTCCAGCTGATGTAAAAATCTTTGATTCAAGTAGGAGTGACCAGATTGAAAATCATTTTTAGCATCATAGCGATCATTGTCATCGTCATTATCATTCAAAACATTAATTATGCTAGACGGATTAAAAAGGACGATCCAGCATTTATCTTACAATTAATTAAACAAAAAGCCGTTGATAAAACAATCGGTGTTATCATGCAATATAACGATGAGCGTGTTGTAACAATCAATGAACACGAACCGTTACCGCTAGCAAGTACAAGTAAAGTGATGATTGCCGTAACTTATGCTGAACTTGCAGCAAAGGGTGATATTGATCCTCAAACAAGAATTTCATTAGTAGAATTAGAACGATATAACGTCCCCAAAACAGATGGTGGAGCCTTTAATCGCTGGTTATCAACCTTAAACACTGAAGACAACAAGGTTACTTTACAAGAAATTGTCAGTGGTATGATTGCAGAAGGTGCCAATGCGAACGCTGACTTTTTAATGACCTATATAGGCTTAGATCGAATTAACAGCACAATTAAAAATCTAGGTATGGAGCATCATGAACCAATCTATCCATTTTTGAGCTCCATGTACATAGCTGAACATTTCAGATCTTTAGAAAACTTAGATCTTCCAGCAGCTTTTACTAAAATTGAAGAGATGTCGATTGAAGAATATCGGGAAAAAGCTTTAGCTATTCATGACCAGTGGAAAGTAAATCCGCTAACTGATCATGAAAAGAAAAGTTTCTTAAAAACAGCTAATCTTTATATGCAAAAACTTTGGTCTGAACGATTACCAAAGGCAACGGCAGATGAATATACAATATTAATGGAAAAAATTAATAGCAAAAATTACTTTTCTAAAGAAGTACACGAACATTTAGATCCCATTATGGAACATATGATGGTTCATCCTGAAAACCAGGAACTTTTCGAATATGCAGGTCAAAAGGCTGGTTTAACCTCCCAAGTTGTTACACTAGCCATGTATGCAAAGGATAAGCAAAACAATCGGTTTGAATTTGTCTTTTTCGCTAACAAGCTTACCGCATTTGAACGAGCAAAAGTAGGCCAAAACATTAACCTATTTCAACGGAAATTTATTAAAGACGAATCATTTCGAAAACATGTCATTCAAACACTCGCAAATGATTAGTTCTATTGTTTGATCAATTGAAAAGGGGCTAGGATTGATTCCTAGCCTCTGTTTTTATTCAATCGAATACTGGATGTTCAGCAAGGGCCATCAAAATAGCATCTTGAATACTTGGCATCCAACCTTCAACATAATTATTCATCATAATCGAAAAGACGAGTTTTTTCCCAGATTGGGTCGTCATATAACCCGATAACGTACTCACACCTGTTAATGAACCTGTTTTAGCTAGGACCTTGCCTTTAACAGATGGGTCTGTGAGTCGGTAACTAAGGGTACCACCAATCAGTTTTCCAGGTTCACCACTAACAGGTTGGGCATGTTCAAAATCTTCATACCAATCTTTATGCTGTACTTCATACAATAATTGGGTCAAATCATGGGGGGAAATTAAATTTTTATGGGACATACCTGAACCATCCCTTAACACGATATCGTTAATATCTAAACCGAATCGCTCTAGCTCTTCTTTCATTACTTGGATCCCTTTATCCCAACTACCTTCATCATAAACAACTTTCCCCATTTCTTTCACGAGCATGTCACCGTGTCCATTATTACTCAATTTCATAAATGGAATAATTATGTCTTTAAGTGGCATTGAGGCTTTGGATACAAGGTTGTTAGCATTACTTGGGGTAATACCTCGTATTAAGCGAACATCTTCCTTGAGTTGAATATTTTCTGCTTCTAGAACTTGTTTAAATACATGTAAAACATAATCTGTCGGTTCCCAGACTGACCGCCATACTTCAATAGGTGAATTAACCCTAATTGTTCCAGTAATGATAAAATTGTTTGTCCCATGTTCCCGTTCAATTGTTAAACCACTCGGTTCTCCTTTTCGAACTGTTTTAGCTTCATTGATAATTGATACATAATCAGTTTCTGGGATTAATTTTATTTCTGGTGGTTCACCTAATTGTTCATTAGGATAGATACGCATAATGAGTGAGCCTGTATTATAATCTTCATTCGGTGAAATGGTTAAAGATGATACAGCCGCTCCTGTATAATTAAATTCATCAGACCAATTCAAATCCTGTGAATAACGAACATCATCATACCAACTGTCATCAGCGATTAAATCCCCACTGATTTTTTCAATGCCTTGATCTTTTAAAGCTTTGGCAAAATACTCTAAATCCTCAATTAATAATGTTGGATCGCCCTGTCCTCTTAAATATAGGTTTCCTTCTAGCGTACTTCCATCAACCATTCCATCTGTTAAGACATCAGTTTTAAATTGATAATCCGGACCGAGAACTTCTAGTGCAACTGCAGTTGTTACTATTTTCATATTTGAAGCGGGTCTCAATCTTACATTACCAAAATGGGAATAAATGACCTCCCCATTGTCGGCGTCTCGTATACTAATGCCTGTGATGGCTCCGGCTAATTCAGGTACATCAATGATTTGTTGGATCGTCTCATCAAGGGATTCATCGTTTGTCATCCCATCTGTTGGCAATGCCGAAACTTCCTGAACGAACTCTTCATTTGCTAGAAAACGGATAGGCTGAGAAACATTTTTTTCTGTCACATCTTGATAAACTTGACGCAGGGAAAGATTTGAAGCTGTTTTTTCTTGTTTTATAGCCAACATACCTGCTATTAAAATGAGACTAGCAAGTAGAATAAGAATAAAAAAAATATAAAAAAAGCGTTTTTTACTACGTAGCAAAGGTGCATCACATCCTCGAGTTAACGACTTGATTCAAACAACTAGAAAACGGTCATCACACTAAAATATTTTTTTAAGTATTGTGCCTAACAAAAAAACCTCATAAGGGCTGTTCCTCATGAGGTCATGCTTCATATGTATACCGTGCACCCATTGTCGATGCGACGTCCCGAAGCGTTACTTAAGTTCATGGCTCGGCCTAGGCTACCCTGCGGCACACAGAAATGACCACTTACTGCTGCTTCCTTCCGGACCTGACAGGGTTCATGGGTTTCTGTTGCGCAGGACCTATGCGTCAACACCAATTCCTTAAGGCAGACCTTCAAATCGCCTCACCTCGAATGGGAATTCAGTCTTGCTATAGCGGATTGCAAGTACAGGGCACCGCTACCTCCCCACTTAGCACGGCATGAATATTATAACGTTAATAATAAAAGAATGCAATGGAAAAACGTGTTATTAATTATGATATCAATTTAAGGATAGCTAGTTATCCTTTTTACTCGATCTTAATGCTTGAAAAAAATCTTTCAATAACTGACTGCACTCGTTGGCTAAAATTCCACTCGTTAACTCCACTTGATGATTGAATTTCTGTTCTTGGAGTAAATTCATGATCGTACCTGCACAACCAGCTTTTGGATCAGATGCGCCAAAGACAACCCGTTTTATTCTTGATTGAACGATTGCACCAGCACACATGGGACAAGGCTCTAACGTAACATACAGCGTAGCATCTTCTAAACGCCAACTACCAAGTTGCTCATTTGCTTGTTCAATGGCTATTATTTCAGCATGGGCCAACGCGGATTGTCTTGTTTCACGTAAATTATAACCTTGAGCAATTGTTTCATCATTATAAACGATAACAGCTCCAATTGGTACTTCACCTAATTGTTCTGCTTGTTTCGCCTGCGCAATAGCTAAACGCATGTATTGTTCATCTCGCATGGTAAACATCCCTTTTTCAAATAATCTTCTATTAACTAAAGTCATATAAAATAGCTTTTTTTCATATGTATCATTAACAAGCATGATGAGGAGGGATCCAGTTGCAAATACATGTTGTTAATCCTGGTGATTCATTATTTTCAATTGCTAATACATACGGAACAACAGTAAATGATTTAGCCTCAGTCAATGAATTAAATATAGCTGATCCATTGGTTGTTGGACAAACGCTTGTTATCCCAATCATGGGGCAATTTCACTTTGTTGCACCTGGTGAAAGCTTATTTACAATTGCACAACAATATAACACTACTCCAGAAGAACTAGCCAGTGTGAACAATATCCCCATTGACCAGCAACTTACCGTTGGATTACGTTTATATATACCACAACAACCACGAAGAGATATTACTTCTCTCGCCTATTTTGAACCACTTGGCGATACGGTCTCACCAACACTAATCAATGCCACTGAGAAGGCTGCACCTTATTTAACTTTCCTAGCTATTTTTAGCTATGCTGTTAATCGTGACGGTACACTTAAGGCACCACCACTCAATAACGTACGGCAAATTGCCGAAAATAATCAAGCAGCATTAACAATGGTTGTTACGAACCTTGAAGAAGGCGCATTTAGTTCCGAATTAGCCCATATTATTATGACAGTCCAAGCTGTGCAAAACAATTTATTAGATCAAGTTGTTAACGTAGCAACTTCCGGTGGATATCGAGATGTTCACTTTGATTTTGAATTTATCCCCCAAGGTGATCGGGAAGCATACAATCAATTTTTACGTAAAGCAAGACAACGTTTATCCCAAGCTGGTTTAATGATGTCAACAGCATTAGCGCCAAAAGTAAGTGCCACACAGCAAGGCCTACTATATGAAGCCCATGATTATGCTACCCATGGGGAAATTGTTGATTTTGTTGTATTAATGACCTATGAATGGGGATATAGTGCAGGTCCACCATTACCTGTTTCGCCTCTTAATGAGGTGAGGAGAGTTGTTGAATATGCGGTAACAGAAATACCGAACAATAAAATATTATTAGGGCAAAATTTATATGGATATGATTGGACCTTACCATTTGTTGAAGGAGGCCCGTTGGCTCGGGCATTAAGCCCTCAACAAGCCATTGCCTTAGCGCGAGAACAAAACGTAGCCATTGAATTTGATCAAACTGCCCAGGCACCTTTTTTTACGTATATCGATGAAGCAGGAAGAGAGCATATCGTCTGGTTTGAAGATGCTCGATCAATTCAAGGCAAGTTTAATTTAATCAAAGAGTTTGATTTACTTGGGATTGCTTATTGGAAGTTAGGATTAGCATTTCCCCAAAATTGGTGGCTACTGCAAGACAATTTTAATATTACAAAACTATAATTAATTCGTGGGTGCTAGGTTCGAGATTCCAAGCACCCACGAGTTTTTTTATAAGTTTTAAATGACTAAGGCGACTATTTGTTTCTTTGACCAAAATGAGCGTAAATGAAATTGGGATATGATTATTTTCCTAATTCCTTTGCTCTTTTTATTGCACTATTAACTCCTGCCATCATAGCTTCTTGAAATTGATATTGAGCTAAAGTTTTTAAACCTGCTTCCGTTGTACCACCTGGACTAGTCACCTGTTCACGTAAAATTTTTGCCGATTCACCCGATTGGGCCAGCATTTTGCCAGCACCGATAATCGTTTGGGTTATTAATAATGAAGCTATGTCTGGATCGAGATTGTTTTCTTCTGCCACCCTTTCCATTGCTTCAACTAAATAATATATATAAGCCGGGCCACTACCTGAAAGACCAGTTACGATGTCCATTTTTTCCTCATCAACAACGACTGTAATCCCAATTGTATTAAATAACAATGTTCCTAGCTCAATATGTTTTTTTGTTGCATATTGCCCCTGAGTCAAGGCGGTTGCCGAATAACCAATTGACGCAGAGGTATTTGGCATTGCACGTACAACCGGTATTTTTAAGTTAAATAAATCCTCTATTTCCGATGTTTTAACACCAGCAAGAACAGACACGATCAATTGATTAGGCCGTACGTAATCCTTAATTCCATCAATAGCTGATCTAACATCCTTCGGTTTGACCGTCAACAAGATCATATCAGCGTCTGTTAATAATGCTTTTTGATCGGTTGTTGTACTAACTTGATATTGTTCTACAAGATATGTTAATCTGTCTCGATTACTTCTATTTGTTACGTAAATTTTTTCACTATCAATAAACTGTTTTTGAATCATACCTGAGATGATTGCTTCAGTGATGGCACCTGCTCCAATAAACGCTATTTTATTCATCGGTTTCTCCTTATTCCAAAAAATTTACGAACCCCATTCAGCTTTTTTTCACGTAATAAAAATAATTGTATATAGCATAAAACCGTCACTACATAATTAGTAATGACGGTTGTTGTTCGGTTCATCTCCAATTGTTTATGCGTGTATCATACTTGTTAAAATGGAGGAGGAAGAGGGATTTGAACCCCCGCGGGCTTTGACACCCCTTTCGGTTTTCAAGACCGACCCCTTCAGCCAGACTTGGGTATTCCTCCATATCCGACGTTTTATAATATACAATATTATTTTTTGAATGTCAATTAGTTTGCTAATGTTTTTTAAAATACCCTTACCAAGACTTTGTATCCTTCGTCTTTCCATATTACGCCTCGATGGAAACAGCTACCAACACACAGGAATTGCTAGTAGAGGCGTCGGACAATTGTTGGTCTACCGACGCCTAGGATTAACTAGAGGGAAAATTTGAACCTTGGATGTGAAGGAACTTACCTGAATGCCTTCCATCCACTCTAATCAATATTGTCCTTTCACAAAGACTTTTATGATGGAATGTTTCAACTAGCATATCCCCTTTCCAAGCGGTTCATAATGCCTTTACGGGCGAATACTATTAAGAATATAGCGACAAGGGCCTCAGCAATTGGTAGGGCTAACCAAATCCCATCAACTTTTAACCATAAAGGTAACAGATAGAGTAAAGCAATCAATAAAATAAACCCACGAAAAATAATAATGCCAATTGATGGTCGGATATGGCTTGTTGACTGATAATAGGTTGTATAGATAAAGTTAATTCCCATAAAGAGATAACCAATGAAAAATAATCTAATGCCTCTTGTAGCAAGATCTGTAATCACTGGTGATGTGATACCAAATATTTTTACAAACAGTTCTGCACCAAACATTCCTGCGAAGATAAAGAGAACACCCATTATCAAAGCTGCTTTCTCAGCAATTTTAATCGTTTCTTGAATCATTGAATATTTACCAGCACCATAATAATAGCTAATCATCGGTTGAATACTAGACCCGATACCAATAAATAACAAAAATGTAAATGTATGTATATAGTTAATCACTGAAAAAGCGGCTAACCCTTGGGTTCCAGCATAATAAGCAATCATAATGTTATACCCGACAACAAAAATGACGATACCTACTTCTGATAAAAAACTAGGAAAGCCAATTGTAATAATTCTAATTGTTTCCTTGATATTCCAGTTAAATTTCACAAACTTTAAACCTGCACCTTTTTTGAAAAAATGAGTGGCTAAAATAAGTAAGCCTATAAGTGTTGCTAGAACTGTTGCTAAAGCGGCGCCAAAAACTTCCCAATCTAAGATAAAAATCATCCAATAGTTTAATACAATATTTATTAACGAAGATAAAATTAATGAAATCATGGCTAGACGTGGATTGCCATCATTTCTAACGAAAATACTTAAACATGTTTCTAAGCCAATCACAAGAGAAAATGCCAATAACACGAGCATATACTCCAACACATATGGCATTGTTTCATCATTAGCACCAAATATACGCGCAGTCGTTTCTAAATTTAAATAAGTAAAAATACTAATCATGATCGTAATTACAACCACAAGCAACATTGATACCGTAAACGTTTTTTGGGCCTGGTTTATATCCCCTCTTCCCATCGCCATGGAATATAATGTACCGCCACCAATACCAATTAATAGTGTAATAGATATGATAACGGAGAAATATGGAGATGCGACATTTACGCTTGCTAAGGCGACAGAACCAACACCATTTCCTATGAAAATACCATCAATAACGATTTTAATAGACAATAACATCATGCCTAGAACGGCAGGAATAAAATATTGAATGAAACTTTTGGTGACTGTTTGTGTACCTAATTTTTCTTGAACAACACTCATCATAAGACCTCGTTTCTCCATCATTCTTATGAAGTATGACCTAGCCTCTCCTTGAGACTAGGTCATTTTTTCAATTTACTGGTTCAATTACTTTTACGCCACCCATATATGGCACAAGAACATCAGGAATGACAACAGATCCATCTTCTTGTTGATAATTTTCTAAAATAGCCGCAACCGTTCTGCCAATTGCTAGTCCAGATCCATTTAATGTATGAACAAATTCCGGTTTTCCGTTTTCTTCTCTTCTAAAACGAATACCGATTCTTCGCGCTTGGAAATCTTCAAAATTTGAACATGAAGAAATTTCTCGATATGTTTGTTGAGCAGGAATCCAGACTTCTAAATCATATTTTTTAGCAGCTGTAAAACCTAAATCCCCTGTACACATATGCATGACGCGATATGGCAGTTTTAGTAATTGAAGCACCTTTTCAGCATGGGCTGTTAATTCTTCTAATTTTTCGTAAGACTCTTCAGGTTTCACCAATTGGACTAATTCGACTTTGTTAAATTGGTGTTGACGAATTAACCCCCGGGTATCACGGCCAGCTGAACCTGCTTCAGAACGGAAACAAGCACTATAAGCAACATATTTTTTCGGTAATTCATCAACAGATAAAATTTCATCTCGATGAAAATTAGTTACTGGCACTTCAGCAGTTGGAATTAAGAAATAGTCCCATCCTTCAATTTTAAAAGCGTCTTCTTCAAATTTTGGCAACTGCCCCGTTCCAACCATACTGTTACGATGAACGATATCTGGTGGTAGCATTTCTTGATAACCATGTTCATCAGCATGTAAGTCCATCATAAAATTAATTAACGCTCTTTCTAATCTTGCTCCTAATCCTTTGTAAAATACAAAACGACTGCCTGTTACTTTGGCTGCCCGCTCAAAATCAAGAATATCCAAATCTGCGGCCAGATCCCAATGGCTTTTTGTTTCAAAAGAGAATTCAGGAACCTCACCCCAGGTCCGATGGACAACATTATCTTCTTCATCTTGACCAATTGGCACACTTTCATGGGGAATATTAGGGATACCATACATGATTTGCGTGAGTTTTTCCTCAATCGTTGCTAGTTCTTGATCTAGTTTTTTAATGGTATCGCTAACTTGACGCATTTCTTGAATAGCTTCTTGAGCATCTTTTTGTTCTTTTTTTAACGTAGCGATTTGTTTAGAAGCTTTATTTCTTTGGGCCTTTAATTGTTCAGTTTCGGCAATTAATTTTCTTCGCCTTTCATCGAGTTCCCCGAATTTTTCAAGTTCGGTTAAATCTTCGCCTTTATGGGCTAATTTTTCAACAACTTCTTCAAAGTTATTGCGTAAAAATCGTAAATCTAACATTTTCATTCCTCCCATCATAATCAGACATAAAAAACTCCCGTCCTAATAAAGTTAGGGACGAGAGTACATTCCCGCGTTGCCACCCAAATTGAAGTTTTCAACAAATACTTCCGGCTCTAACTGATAACGGTAAACCCCGAATTTATCTACTGAAAAATGTTCAATAAATTAGTTCAAGGACGGATTCATCATCCCATTTCATCGGTTCGCACCAACCACCGATTCTCTGAAGCTGAAATGACGGATGATTACTATTTCCTATCATCACTTTTAACGAAATATTTTATTTTATACCTAAATAGTAGCTAATCGGAACCATGAATGCAATATTAATCTTTACCTGCTTCGATCTTGCATCCGTTCTGTTTTAGCTATTTGGCCCATATCAATTCCTTTCATAGCTGTCCCTAAATCTTTGGATAACTCTGCAATTAATTGATAATCTTTATAATTTTTAGTTGCTTCAACTATTGCTTTGGCATATTTTTCAGGGTTTTCAGATTTGAAAATTCCCGATCCTACAAAGACACCGTCAGCCCCTAATTCCATCATCAAAGCTGCATCAGCTGGTGTCGCTACTCCTCCTGCTGCATAATTCATGACTGGTAAACGACCTTGTTCACGAATTTGCATTAAAATTTCGTAAGGAGCTGATATATCTCTAGCAAGTACCATCACTTCATCTTCTGACATGGATACTAATTGTTTTATTTCCGCATTCACTTGACGAAGGTGACGAACAGCTTCTACGATATTTCCTGTACCCGGTTCCCCTTTTGTTCGTAGCATGGATGCTCCTTCACCAATACGCCTTGTAGCTTCTCCTAAATTTCTACATCCACAAACAAAAGGAACCTCAAAATCTGATTTTTTAATATGATATACATCATCAGCTGGTGATAATACTTCACTTTCATCAATATAATCTACACCCATTGACGCCAACACTCTTGCTTCAACAATATGACCAATTCTAACTTTAGCCATAACAGGGATGGTCACGGCATTCATAACCTCTTCAACGATTGTTGGGTCAGCCATACGCGCTACTCCCCCGGAAGCCCTAATATCTGAAGGTACTTGTTCTAAAGCCATAACAGCAACGGCACCTGCTTCCTCAGCTAACTTAGCTTGTTCAGCATTCACCACATCCATGATGACGCCGCCTTTAGGCATGTGTAATACGTTTTTCTCATCATGATTTTTCACTTTTTTCATCTCTCCTAGTCTCTGCTAAATTTTAAGCTAACCTTAAACAATCATCCAAAAAGTGCTAACCAATGATTATTTATCTTCTCTGTGAATAGTACCTACTGAATTTATAGATATCAGTCAACCTGATTAAAACCAACCTTTAATTGTATCTGCAACTGAAGAAAATAGATTTACAAAGAAGTCTTTAATTGCTCCTAAAGTCAACATAAACCAATTGCTTTTTTCAACTGCATCAGTAGTCACTAAATCAACAGTACTTTTTGCATTTTGATCTGCTATATAACCATAATCAGTTCCTTCAAAAACAAGTTCTGCCGTACCAATTTTTTCACCTTTTTCAATTGGTGCGACTAATTCACCATTTTCGTTAAACTTTTCTTCATCAAAATGGTACTGTATTGAATATTTATCTTCATCACCTTGTTTAATAGGCATTTGAAACGCATCAGCTAATTCAACTTCCACGGTCTTTTCTTTTCCTTTTGCAACAGGTAATACCGATTCATCTGCTAATTGATAACCTGCTGGAAACAACTCAACGTTTGTAAAATTAGCAAAACCATAATCTAATAATTTAGCTGTTTCTTGGAATCGTTGTGCTTCACTTTCTGCTTTCATAACTACAGTAATTAATCTTTTACCATTTTTCACAGCCGTACCTGTGAAACAATAACCTGCTAAGTCTGTATAACCTGTTTTTAGCCCATCGACACCTTCATAGTAAAACTGTTGAAAGTTTACTCCTTCGTGGGGAAGCATTCTGTTCCAATTGTCAATGACTTGCCCATCAAATTCAGTACGTGGTATTTTCGCAATATCTAATGCTTCTGGATAATCATTCACTAAATGATAAGCTAATAAAGCAGCTGATCTCGCTGATAGTAAATTTGTTCCGTTCGGATCCGTTCCTTCAGGATAATTATCTCCTAATGATACATTTTCAAGACCTGTTGAATTAACAAATTTAAAATCAGGTAATCCCAGTTCTTCCGCCTTTGCATTCATCCTTTTTACAAATTCACCTTCAGAACCAGCGATTAATTCTGCTAGGGCAATCGTTGTTCCATTATCAGAATTGATCGCCATCGCTTCATACAATTCACGAACAGTATAGTCAACATTTTGGCGTAAACCAATTCCTGAAAAACTTGGATTTGCTGAAATGCTATATGGATAATCACTTATTTGTGTTGTTGTATCCCAATTAATTTCACCATTTTCAATTGCTTCCCAGACGAGATATTCTGTCATCATTTTTGTCATACTAGCTGGAGGCAAAGCAATATCAGGCTCTTTTGCATAAAGAACTTTTCCTGTGTCAGCATCGACTAATATCGCTGATTCAGATGCAATATCAATAGTCGCCTCTGCTTGAATCGAATATGAAGGTATCATGAAAATGACCATAGCCATTATGCATGAAAATAAATAAGGTAAACTTCTTGCTAGATTATACTTCAACTTTAATACCTCCACTATAAAATGTGCTAATCGTTATTTTACCATATAATTTTTTGACTGAAAACTCAATCTTTTATTAACAAATATTTCCTTTTTATACTCTTCTTCATATGAAAAAGATAGGGAATATCCCTATCTTTTTTTACAAATGGATATCATAAAAAATATATTATGTGAAAATGGAATAGTTAGGTGCTTCTTTCGTTATTTGAACATCATGGGGATGACTTTCCCTTAATCCCGCATTCGTTATTTTTACAAATTTACCATTTTCGCGAAGATCGGTTATAGTTTTCGTACCGCAATACCCCATACCCGCACGTAAACCACCATTTAATTGATGGATTGTTTCGGCCAATGGTCCTTTATAAGGAACTCTTCCTTCAATTCCTTCCGGCACAAGTTTTTTCGTTTCTTCGGTATCTTGGAAATAGCGATCCTTTGAACCAGCACTCATTGCACCAACAGAACCCATACCACGATAAACTTTATAACGTCTTCCTTGGAATACTTCTGTTTCTCCTGGACTTTCAGTTACACCAGCAAACATGCTACCGAGCATGACCGCATGTGCGCCTGCAGCAATAGCTTTCACAATGTCACCAGAATACTTAATACCACCATCGGCAATAACCGGTATGTTGTATTTACTTGCTGCCACAGCACAGTCATAAATCGCTGTAATTTGTGGTACACCAACCCCAGCAACAACTCGTGTCGTACAAATGGATCCAGGGCCAATCCCCACTTTGATAATATTAGCACCTGCCTTAATTAATTCTTCAGTTGCTTCGGCAGTAGCCACATTACCTGCAATGATATCTAAATTCGGATAGGCTGCTCTAATTTGTTTGACTTGATCGATAACGCCCTTTGAATGGCCATGAGCTGTATCCACAACAATAACATCAACATTGGCTTCTACTAATAATTCGACCCGCTTCATGGTATCTTTTGTTACTCCGACAGCTGCGCCAACAATCAATCGACCTTGAATATCTTTAGCTGCTTGAGGAAATTCAATCACTTTTTCAATATCTTTAATCGTTATAAGGCCTCGTAACGTATAGTTATCATCGACTAAAGGTAACTTTTCTATTTTATGTTTTTGTAAGATTTGTTTTGCTTCTTCTAGCGTGGTAGCTACTGGTGCGGTAACTAAGTTTTCACTCGTCATTACTTCAGAAATAATCATTGAATAGTCTTCAATAAACCGCAAGTCACGATTTGTTAAAATACCGACTAATTTTTTATCTTCAACATTATTAACAATGGGAACACCCGAAATGCGGAATTTACTCATTAAATGCTCAGCATCATATACTTGGTGATCAGGAGTTAAAAAGAACGGATTCGTAATGACGCCACTTTCAGATCGTTTGACCCGATCGACTTCTTCAGCTTGTTCCTCAATAGACATATTTTTATGAATAACACCTAATCCACCTTGACGTGCCATAGCAATTGCCATATCTGCTTCGGTAACAGTATCCATTCCAGCACTAATTAACGGTGTGTTTAGTTTTAAATTAGGCGAGAGTTCTGTCGATAAATTCACATCTTTCGGCAATACTTCTGACTTAGCGGGTATTAATAAAACATCATCAAATGTGAGCCCACTTTTAGCAAATTTATCAGCAATCATCAAATTTCCTCCTTAGTATTAAGTTAGTTAATTTCTATCTACATGCAGCTAAAATGACATACACAGTTGAACGAGTAAAACCTTCTCATATCATGATTGAGGGTAATAAGAGGATGATTATAATTTTTCTCTCTGGTTAAACTAAAGGCTAATTGTATTGTTATTTACCATACGTCAACCTTACTCATTTTTCAACTAGTAATTATAGAAATCTAATACATTTAGAACATTTTAACACATAAGGAGACAAATTATGAATAAAAAAGACATACAATCTTTTTATACATATCTTCAATCCCAACAAACCGCCCAACAATTTCTGTTACACTGCTATGAAAAAAACGGAGAAAGTGAGGCAAAAAAAAAGAGCTATGCTAATCAGCATGCCTTTTTATACTATGTAAAGCACGGTCTGCAATTTTATGAAACAGGAAAAAAATTGCAAATCATTTTTCAACCAATGCTCTTTTTTTACGGCATGGTCCATCTCATAAAGGCATTGTTACTTACTAAAAGACCTCATTACCCTGAAACAACAAAGGTTTTGGCTCATGGTGTATCAACGAGAAAGCGTAAAAAAAAACAGTATACTTTTTTGCACGATGAAGTAAAAATTCAACAACAAGGATTATTTCTTTATTTTTCCAAGCACTTATTTAGTATTGATCATCTACCCTTTGAAAAAGTGACGATGGAGGAATTATTAGCCAGCATTCCTGAAATGAATCTCTTTTTTTCTTTTCAACAAACGGTTAAAATGGTGCCAATTGGTAGTAACGGTACGAATAAGCTGGCTTTTCCCATCGAAATTCTTGATCATTATCATGTAACAGAGCATGCTTTCGCCAGAAAAATCGTTAACTTTGATCATGCTATTTATGAAACTACAAGAGACAATGAGTATTTATATTTTAAACTAACCAAACCGATCACAACATTTATCTCCCCGTTTTATTTAAACTATGACGATAACCAAATCTACTTTCCTTTAAATCGTGAACATCTTTTACCAATTTCTGAAATCATGATTCATTACTTATTGCTTTATAATCTCAGTATGATTTCACGTTACGAAACAGAATGGTGGGGTGATTTAGTCAATACGATGTCCGAAATGGATTATCCATTTATTAAACACTTTCTTCAATTAACCGCAAAGAAGATACCTTTTCTGTTAGGCGTACAATTAAAACAAATGTATGGATAACCTCATCATTGATCATTTAATAAATCTTTAATATAGATGGATGATTCTTGAGACAAATCAACTATTTCACCAGTCAGTTCTAATTGAACAATCGGAAATTCAGGAATTTTTTCATTCATGTAAATAATTTTTGCTATATCACCATTTGATAGTTCAACTTTTAAACCAACAGAAACATTAACTAAACTGTTTATCAATTGTTGGACAATGGCAGGATCAAGACTAGCGAATTGCGCTTGTTTAATTGTTTGTAAAACTTTAAATGGTGATTCAGCGTGCTTATATCTTCGCTCACAGGTCATCGCATGATACGTATCGGTAACAGCAATAATACGGGCATATGAATGGATTTTATCGCCAGTTAATTGATAAGGATAGCCGGACCCGTCCAACCTTTCATGGTGTTGAACAATGGCTAGTTTTACTTCTTTTGTGATTGTCGAAATGGATTCAACTAATTGATAGGAATATTCAGGGTGTTTCTTCATTTCTTCTTTTTCTAAATAAGTTAATCGAGATGACTTATGTAAAATTGCAGGTGATAATCTCGCCATGCCACAATCACTCAGTAATCCAGCTAAACCTACTTGAATCCATTCTCCCTTCTCATAACCTAATTTATGAGCTAAATAAGCTGACAATAAGGCAACAGACACACTATGATGATAAAGATAATCTTCTTTCGTTGATAAATGGTGTAATCTAAACACTTCATTTCCTAAATGTTCGATTTGTTCTAATAGAGGTATGATCATTTTTCGCACCGTTGGCATATCAATTGGCGTATGGTAATGCCAGCTATAAAATAACTTTTTATAGCTGATGACCGCTTGCAAATACTCTTTAAAAAATGAGGATGAATCTGTGTCTTTTATTTCATGCTGTATGACTTCTGCTTTTAAAGGTGATTCATGATCTGTTACTTGTTTTGGTTTAAAAACCTTCCCATTATCTAATTTATGAGAAACATCTACTTCAGAAATCAAAAATTTATTTAAAACGGTAATATGTTTTTCTGTCAGTACGGTTTCTTTATGAACAATTGGTTTATTTGATTTTCCGATAACATCTTCGATTAATATGCAACCAGGAACTAATTGTGAAGTTTTTACACGCATTTTTCACTCACCCCTACACGTAACAATCGTATTATAAAAAAAGGTGACTTCCATCATGATATGTAAGTCACCTTTCATCCTGCTGTTATGTTAATTTTCTTCTATTGCTTGACTTCCTTCTGATTCTTCATCTAGTTCATCTTCTACAATTTTTGCTACTGTGGCTACTTCTTCATTGTCTCGTAAACGAATGAGACGAACACCTTGGGTATTTCGTCCAGTTTGCGATATGCTCTCGACCGGAATGCGAATTAAAACACCATCAACGGTAATTATCATAATATCTTCAGATCCAGTCACTGCTTTAACTGCGCTGACATGTCCGGTTTCTTCTGTTAATTTACATGTAAATATTCCTTTTCCACCACGATGAGTGAGACGATATTGATCTTCTGGCGTACGTTTTCCAATTCCTTTATTTGTCACATGTAATATTTGTGCACCTTTTTCTAATATATCCATTGAAACGACTTCATCACCATCGCGTAATGTGATCCCTTTAACACCAGAAGCTGTTCTTCCCATAGGTCGAACTTGTTCTTCTTCAAAACGAATGAGATAACCTTGTTTCGTTGCAATCATAATATGTTCTTGTCCATCTGTTAATCTTACGGAGATCAATTCATCATCTTCCCGAAGATTGATAGCAATAATACCGCCTTTACGAATATTAGCAAACTGAGATACAGATGTACGTTTAGCAAGACCATGTTTCGTTGCGAAAACTAAATATTGATCTTCGTCATATTCATCAGCCGCAATCACAGCATTTATCCATTCACCTTGTTCAATTTGCAAAAGATTAATAATTGGTATTCCCTTAGCTGTTCGGCCATATTCAGGAATTTCAAATCCCCGCAAACGATATACTTTTCCTTTATTTGTAAAAAACAACACTGTTGAATGGGTTGATGTATAAATTAAATGCTCTACAAAATCGTCTTCTTGGGTATCCATCCCTTGAACACCACGACCACCTCGATTTTGCGTACGATACGTAGATGATGGCAGGCGTTTAATATAACCTTTATGGGTTAACGTAATAACGATATTTTCTTCTGGAATTAAATCTTCATCTTCTAAAAAATCAATACCGCCTAAAATAATTTCTGAGCGTCGCTCATCATTGTAACGTTCTTTTATTTCGGTTAATTCTTGACGAATGATCTCTAATACCTTTTCACGATCAGCTAAAATAGCCTTTAATTCTTGGATGAGTTTTAACAGGTCCTGATATTCAGTATCTATTTTTTCCCGTTCTAAACCGGTTAATCGCTGTAAACGCATATCAAGAATTGCCTGGGCTTGCTTTTCAGTAAGCTTAAAACGCTCCATTAGTCCTTCACGAGCCACTTCTGTTGTAGCAGAATTACGAATTAGGGTTATTACCTCATCCAAGTGATCCAGCGCAATACGTAACCCTTCTAATATATGAGCCCTGTTTTCTGCTCGTCTTAAATCAAACTTTGTCCTTCTTTCAATAATTTCAACTTGGTGATCTAAATAATGTTGTAAACATTCTTTTAGTGACAACACTTTAGGTTGACCATCAACCAATGCAAGCATATTGATGCCAAAGGTCGTCTGTAAGGCAGTATATTTGTATAAATTATTTAAAACAACATTCGCATTGGCATCCCTGCGAAGTTCGATGACAATCCGCATACCATCTCGATCTGATTCATCACGTAAATCAGAAATACCTTCTAATCGTTTTTCTCTCACAAGTTCAGCAATCTTTTCAATTAACTTAGCTTTATTCACTTGATACGGTAGTTCGGTAACAATGATTCTCGATGTACCACTTTTATTTTCTTCAATCTCTGTTGTTGCTCTTAATGTGATTGATCCTCGTCCTGTTTCATAAGCTCGTCTAATTCCGCTTTTTCCTAAGATTTTTCCAGCAGTAGGAAAGTCAGGTCCATGAATATAATTTTCCATTAATTCATCTACAGAAATATCTGGTCGATGACTGATCGCTAACACAGCATCGATTGTTTCACCTAAATGATGTGGAGGAATATTGGTAGCCATACCAACGGCAATACCAGATGAACCATTCACTAATAAGTTAGGAAAACGGGATGGAAAAACAACTGGTTCTTTTTCAGATCCATCATAATTATCAATATAATCGATCGTATCTTTGTTAATATCCCTTAATAATTCCATCGAAAGCCGTGACATTTTAGCCTCAGTATAACGCATGGCTGCAGCAGAATCACCATCTACGGAACCAAAGTTACCATGACCATTCACTAATAAATAACGATGGCTAAAATCCTGCGCCATTCTTACCATTGCTTCATAAACGGCCGAATCTCCGTGGGGATGATATTTACCAATTACTTCACCAACAATTCGAGCAGATTTTTTAAATGATTTATCGGCATGCATACCTAATTCATGCATCGCATATAAAATACGTCGGTGTACAGGTTTTAATCCATCCCTTACATCAGGAATAGCCCGGGAAACAATGACACTCATAGCATAGTCTAAAAAGGAAGTTTTCATCTCATCACTAATATTTACTTCTTCTACATTTGAACGTTCATGATCCAATCGAATTTACCTCCTATTTGCTCAGAAAACATGACCTGTATTTACTTTGAGGTAGGAGACCCTACGATAGTTTAAGGGGTCATTTACTGTATCGTTTCTGATTTACACATCTAAGTTTTGAACATATTTCGCATTTTCTTCAATAAACTCCCGGCGAGGTTCTACTTTATCGCCCATTAAAATATTAAATATCTCATCTGCTTCAATCGCATCTTTTAGTTTAACTTGTAATAATGTTCTAGTTTCTGGATTCATCGTTGTTTCCCATAATTGATCTGCATTCATTTCCCCTAAACCTTTATAGCGTTGTAGATTTGGTTTAGGTGTTTTAGGAAGTTCAGCGAGAATTTCCTCTAATCTATTTTCATCGTAAGCATAGTGCACGACTTTTCCTTGTTGCACTTTATATAAAGGGGGCTGGGCAATATAAATATACCCATGTTCAATCAATGGTTTCATATATCGATAGAAAAATGTTAATAATAACGTTCGAATATGTGCCCCATCTACATCAGCGTCAGTCATAATGATGACTTTATGATAACGCGCTTTACTAATATCAAAATCTTCTCCAATACCAGTACCGAGTGCTGTGATCATCGCTCTTACTTCTTTATTAGATAAAATTCTATCAAGCCGTGCTTTTTCCACATTTAATATTTTTCCACGTAATGGCAAGATCGCCTGGAAATGACGGTCACGTCCTTGTTTGGCTGATCCACCAGCTGAGTCACCTTCAACAATATACAATTCACTTATTTCAGCATCTCTTGATGAACAATCAGCTAATTTTCCTGGTAAATTAGAAACTTCTAAAGCACTTTTTCTTCTTGTTAATTCCCTAGCTTGTTTGGCAGCAATACGTGCTCGTGAAGCCATTTTTCCTTTTTCTACAATTGTTTTAGCTATAGCGGGATTTTCTAATAAAAATTGAGAAAATTGTCTACTAAATACCGAATCTGTTACTGTTCTTACTTCACTATTACCTAATTTAGTTTTCGTTTGTCCTTCAAATTGTGGATCTGTATGTTTAATAGAAACAATGGCCGTTATTCCTTCGCGTACATCGTCACCCGTTAAATTGTCTTCATCATCATTTAGTAATTTATTTTTTCTGGCATAATCATTAATGGTTCTTGTTAGTGCAGTGCGGAAACCTGATTCATGTGTTCCGCCTTCATGGGTATGAATATTATTTGCAAATGAATAAATATTGCTTGCAAAACCATCGTTGTATTGGAGGGCAATTTCTACTTCAATGTCTTGTTCTTCAGCTTCCATATAAATCGGTTCATGTAATACATTTTTAGAACGATTCATATATTCTACATACGAGCGAATACCACCTTCATAAAAATAGGTTACAGGTTCTTTATCAGTGCGCTTGTCATCGAGAGTAATCGTTAAATTTTTATTTAAAAAAGCCAATTCACGTAATCGATGGACTAAAATATCATAATCAAAGGTAGTGACTTCAAATATTTCATGATCTGGTTTAAATCTTGTAATGGTACCAGTTTTATCTGTATCACCAACAATTTTTATTTCACCTTGTGGTACTCCTCGTTCAAAGGATAAATAATGAATCTTCCCTTCACGGTGCACATATACTTCTAATTCACTTGATAGAGCATTAACAACGGCTGCACCTACACCATGCAGTCCACCGGAAACCTTATATCCTCCACCACCAAATTTTCCACCTGCATGAAGGACTGTCATAATTACTTCAAGGGCTGGTTTTCCTGTGTCTTCATGAATATCAATGGGAATTCCTCTTCCATTGTCGATTATTTTTATACTTTCATCTTCTTCTATGATCACTTGAATTCGATCACAGTATCCGGCTAATGCCTCATCAATACTGTTATCAATGATTTCCCAAACAAGGTGATGAAGTCCCTTTTCATTCGTCGATCCAATGTACATACTTGGTCGTTTACGGACAGCATCAAGACCTTCTAAAATTTGTATTTGTTCAGCATCATAGGATTGATTAACCATTTTCTCTTCTAAAGACATTATTTCACCTACATTTCTATTTTAAGGTCCATCATTTAAAAGCAAATCACTATTTTCTTTATTAAACATGAGTTGTTTTCTAGATCGCTTATTTAGCGTCGCTACAGATAAAGTACTGTAATAAATTAAATCATCAGTAATAATAATCGATTTAAAGTCGGTTAATTTTTCTTTTATTTTACCTTCTTGCTCCGCTTTCTGAAGCATTTTTTTCATAACAGGTGACGTATCTAATATTTGATAATCCATAATAATAACAATGTCATCAACATGAATAACCTGGTTATTCCCGATATGAATAAACATCATTTTCCCCCAGCGTTATCGTTCGATTGTTCCATTACTTACTCTAAAAAGTTCTGCTTGTTTCAGTGTTTCATGATGAATCCCATCAACAGTTGTAGTCGTCACAAATGTTTGAACTTTTCCTTGAATGGCACTTAACAAATGGGATTGTCGATAATCATCTAACTCACTAAGCACATCATCTAGTAATAAAATAGGATACTCGCCTATTTCATTATAAATCAAATCGATTTCCGCCATTTTAATTGACAATGCAGTTGTCCTCTGTTGTCCCTGGGATCCAAATACTTTTACATCTTTATTGTTGATGTAAAATATTAAATCATCACGGTGAGGACCAATTAATGTTATACCCCGATCAATTTCTGTTTCTTTTATATTTGAAAATTTTTCTAAATACTTTCTTTCTATTTTTTCCTTATTTTCATCTTCTGATACGTCAATCGTAGCCTGATACTTTATATCAAGTTTTTCTTGTTTACTACTAATTTGTTGGTGAAGGGGAAATGCCCATTTTCTTAATAAATCTAAAAATATAAATCTTCTTTCTAATAAAATCGAAGCATGCTCAACGAGTTGTTCAGTTAAAATTTCTAAAAAGGTTAAATCTTTGTTTTCCTTTCGTTGAATTTGTTTTAATAAATGGTTACGTTGTTTTAATATTTTTTGATATTGGGATAAATGATAGAGATAACTCGGTTGAATTTGCCCTAATTCCATATCGATAAATTGTCGTCTTACTTGAGGTGATCCTTTAACGATCGTTAAATCTTCTGGTGCAAACATGACAACATTTAAGGCTCCGACATAGGTGCTTAATCGTTGTTGTTCAAGATGATTGATTTTTGCTTGTTTACCTAACTTAGAAATAGTAATTTCTAAAGGAAGTTTACCGTTTTTTTTAAAAATATTTCCTTTTATATTGGCATATTCTGCTCCCCAACTAATTAATTCTTTCTCTCTAGGCGTTCGATATGATCTGGCGAAGGCTAAAACATAAATAGCTTCCATTAAATTTGTTTTTCCTTGGGCGTTTTTGCCAATTATGACATTAATTTTATGATCAAATTGAATATCCAACTTCTCATAGTTTCGATAATTCTTTAATTGTAAGCGGTTAATATGCATCAAAATTCCTCATTTAACTTTGATTACAGACAAGTTAATTTTCAAAAGTAACAATAAATGAACCAATATTTTCTAGGGTCACAATATCGTTATGTGTCAACTTTTTGCCTCGGCGATTTTCCAATTGACCATTTACAAACACTTGTTGCTCTTGCAAGTAGTGTTTGATAGCACCACCTGATGGGAAATAGCCAGTTAACTTTAAAAATTGACCTAATGTAATTGTAGCCGTTGATATATTAATTTTTTGATGGTCATTATCCATTTTCTCACCATATTTTCATAAAAAATGATGCTATCCCTTTATAGCATTTTGTTTAATTATAACCATATGTTTTAATTTGCTTATATCCATTTTACTAAAGTTTTTTCATTTATGAAAGGGATGACCCTTATCAGACAATAAAATGCTTATACGGGCTTTAAAAGGCTTTTATAATGATTCTTTTACATAATAGAAATAAAAAAAATGTAAACAATGTACGTTAGAAAGTATAAAAACATAAAAATGGTTCCTAGTAGAAAATATCCACAACAGGAACCATTGTAACATTTATATTAAATTAAAAAGTTCTAACTGGTGTTATTAATTGAGTAATCGGATCTTCATTGGCTGGCCTAATAACAAATGGTCTCATAGCGCCTGTAAAATGAATAATAACTTCATCTGCTTCAACTGCTTTCAGTGCTTCAAGCATATATTTAGCACTGAAGGAAATTTTTAATTCTTCGCCGCTTATTGATTCGGTTGTTAATTCTTCAGTTACTTTACCAACTTCTGTTGAACTACTAGTAATCTCAATAATTTGATCATCTTTTGTTGTTAAAGTCACAACATTGTTTCGCTCATCTTTCGCTAGTAGGGAAGCCCGATCAATTGTATTAATTAATTGTTTTGTGGTCACACGAAGTTCTGTTTTACCATCGCTTGGAATTAATCGTGATGTATCTGGATAATTTCCATCTAATAGTCGAGAAAGAAATTTTAAATGGTTCGTTTTAAATAAAATCAAATTATTTGTCACGCTAACCTCGATTGGATCATTCGTATCATCTAAAATTTTCACTAATTCAGTTAAACTCTTACCAGGAACAACAATATTAGGTAAATCAATCTCTGTATCCAAAGGTATTTCCTTTAAAGCTAAACGATGACTATCCGTAGCTGTAAAACTTAACTTTTGATCATCAAATTTAATATTAACTCCCGTCAGGATAGGTCTTGTTTCCATTGTAGAAATAGCAAATACAGTCTGATTTATTAATCCTTTCAACAAGTTGCTAGCAATGTTAAATGTATTATTTGCTTGTAACTGAGGTAATTGGGGATATTCATCAGCATCTTGTCCATTTAAATTAAATAAAGCATTACCTGAAATTATTTTTACGTTTAACTGCTCATCTACTTCTACTTCTACTGTTTTTTCTGGAAGCTTTCTAATAACCTCAGGAAAATAACTAGCTTGTAAAACAACTTGTCCAGGAACAATTTCTTGAATATTAACTTTTCCATTTTCTTCAATAGGTATAAAAGATTCTATTGATATATTTGAATCACTTCCTGTTAAAGTGATACCTTGCTGATCGGCTTCAATTTTCACACCTGTTAAAATGGGTATCGCTGCTCTAGAAGAAATAGCTTTCATGACATCATTAAGACTTTTTAATAAGCGATCACGGTTGATAACAAATTTCATTTTATTTCCCCCTAAGGATTTTATGGCGTTTACTATTCATTTATTTATAAATAATTACAGTCTTAGTAGTAATAAGGGCTGTGAATATGTGAATAAGTTAAACAAAGTTAATAGAACTGTAATTATCAACATGTGGATAAAATGTTCATAAGGATTAAATTTTATTCACATTGTTAACAAATCAAGTGAAGTATTTAAAGAGTTTGTTTATGAATGAGACCTTAATTGATTGGTTAGTTCCTCAATTTCTGTTGCAAAATTTTCATCTTCATTCATTAACTGAGATATTTTTTCACAGGCATGAATAACAGTTGTGTGATCCCGGCCTCCGAATTCCTCTCCTATTTTTGGTAATGATAAGTCAGTTAATTGGCGTGACAGATACATAGCGATTTGTCTTGGAAAAGCAATTGATCTTGTTCTTTTGCGAGCTGCAAAATCTTCTAATTTAATTTGATATTTTTCAGCAACTACTTCTTGAATTGTTTTTACTGTAATTACTTTTGGCTTTTTGCTTGGAATAATGTCGACTAAAGCCTCTGCAGCCAGTGAAACATCAATGTCTTGATTAATCAAAGAAGAATAGGCAATAACACGAATTAATGCTCCTTCTAATTCGCGGATATTCGTATCTATTTGATTAGCAATATAGACCATGACTTCATCAGGTATATCTAAGCCTTCAGCTTTTGCTTTTTTATTTAGGATAGCAATTCTTGTCTCTAAATCAGGTGGTGTGATATCAGTAATTAATCCCCATTCAAATCGAGATCTTAACCGATCCTCAAGAGTTGGAATTTCTTTCGGTGGCCGATCACTAGAAATAATGATTTGTTTATTTTCCTCATGCAATGCATTAAAAGTATGGAAAAACTCCTCTTGTGTTTGTTCTTTTCCTGCTAAAAACTGAATATCGTCTATTAATAGGACATCAACATTGCGATATTTATTGCGAAACTTTCCTGCTTGGTTTTCCATAATGGCATTAATAAATTCATTCGTAAATTTTTCAGAGGATAAATAGAGAACAGAAGCTTCTGGATTATGTTCCTGAACATAATGTCCAATCGCATGCATAAGGTGGGTTTTTCCAAGGCCAACACCACCATAGATAAATAAAGGATTGTATGCTTTTGCAGGTGCTTCAGCGACAGCTAAAGAAGCAGCATGGGCAAAGCGGTTTCCAGATCCAATAACAAATGAGTCAAAAGTATATTTAGGATTGAGCATCGTTCGTTCGGGTTGAAAGGGTTTTTGTTTTGGTGTTTTCTTGTCCATTAGTTGCTGATGATCTTCAGTAGTTTGCGTATTGTTAGGAATAACAAATTTTACTGAAAGTTGGGCGCCAGTTATTTCAAATAAAGTATCGCTAATTAAATTTGTATATCTGCCTTCTAACCAATCTCTAGCAAACTCATTAGGTACATGGACAATAACAGTATCATCAACGATTTGCTTGGCTTCGGTATTTTTTAACCATGTATCAAAACTTGGTTTACTAATTTTTTCTTTAATGATAGCCAGGACGTTGGTCCATAACTCTTGAATATTCTCCAAACCTGGTTCATCCCTTTCATTTTAGATGATCGTTATCAAATGTTTTTTGATATTGGAAGAAATTTGAAAGTTTAACGTTAAATCATTATTTTAGGAATAATTTTAACGAATGATGAAAGAATAAAAGCAGTGGATGTAACATACCTACTTATTAAGTTTAACGTAAAATGTAATTATTTTATAGATTAAAAATAAAATAAATAAATGCAGTGTGGATAAAAGGATATTAAAGTGATGTATTACTATGTCAATTATCGACATAATCCACAAAGTTGTTGAAAAAAAATTAACAGGGGTGTGAACAACTATCCACATATTATTAACAGTTTGTGGATAAAAGTTATTAGAAATATACTTATACACAAGTTGAAGCACAAATATAATAGCAAAATAAACTAGAAGATGCAAAGGGTTCTTTAATTTTGTTAACAAAAGGAACAAAGTGTTGATGAAAAATATCCACAAGGGATGAATTTGTGGTTATTTTGTCGATAAATGTTGAATAAGATATATTTGTAAAATAAAACAATCACACCAGTTGTGGATAAAATTGTTTTGTTTTTTTTGTTTATAAGTATGAGTAAAATATTTACGGGTACTTAGTTAGAATTTTCTTATAAATGTGAAGA
>CALAMD010000131.1 GCA_937925695.1 uncultured Bacillaceae bacterium
GGCTGGCAAAATCTAAAACACTACGCCCGGATGATACCGGGTATTACAGAGGAACGCATCCATGAGGTCATTGCATTAGTAGGTTTAGAGAAACCCATTAAAGAAAAGGTAAGTAAATACTCTTTAGGGATGCGACAACGTTTAGGCATCGCCCAGGCATTATTACATCGTCCTTCCGTATTGATCCTAGATGAGCCTACGAACGGTTTAGATCCAGCTGGCATACGAGAAGTCAGGCAGTATATTCGCCGACTAGCAACTGAAGAAAATGTGGCCGTCATTATCTCCAGTCACCTGTTATCTGAAATTGAACTGATTTGTGATCGTATCGGAATTATTAAAAATGGTGAACTCATTGCTGTAGAAAAAGTTCATGACGAAGACAGCGAACAAACGAAAGATTTAAGGCAAATACAGATGGAAGTAAATGAATTGGAAGAATCTATTGATCTATTAAAAGAGCACTATGATATTTCCGCATCCGATACGAATGGATCAATTGTATTCCATACTGCAAAAGAGCACATACCGGAAATTATTAAAACTCTCGTTCACCATGATGTTTCGATCTATTCAGTAAATGTAACACGGGCCACACTAGAAGATAAATTCTTTGATTTGATTGGAGAGAATGTCATTGAGTAATTTCATAAAATTAGTGAGCAATGAATTAATTAAAACATACATTCGTAAGTCAACTTGGATTATGTATATTATTTTAGCTGGATTAATTATTGGTTTCGGTATGTTAACTGAAGTTTTTAATGATATGGACGAAGCCTATTACAGTGAGGATAATTGGCGTGAATTAATGGAAGAAGAAAATCAGCGACTCATGGAAGAGTATGAAGCATTTCAAGAGGAACTCCGCCAAGAAGGAGAAAATCTAGAGTTTTATTATGGGCCAGAAATTGAAAAAATTGAGCAAAATAATTTATATTTAGAACATGATATTCAGCCATCTAAATATGGCGCCAGTCAATTTGTCGTCGATAATGCTGGCCTGCTATCGGTTGTAAGTTTACTCACGATTATTGTGGCTGCTGGTATGATTGCCCATGAATATCGATGGGGAACCATTAAATTATTACTCGTAAGACCGATCTCACGAACAACGATATTAGCTTCTAAATATGTAGCTGTCCTATTATTTGCTTTGATCACGTTACTATTTGTTTTGTTTACTTCCTGGATCGTCGGGTTGATCCTATTTGGGTTTGATGGCATTAATCCACATATGCTCATTTATCATTATACGCCTGAAATGACAGAGGCTAATTACAAACTCGTACCGGTCTATACTGAGCTAGTATCAAGCTATGGTTATAATCTTGTTAACCTCGTCATGATGACAACATTTGCGTTTATGATATCAGCCATTTTCCGCAATAGTTCTTTAGCTATCGGTCTAGCTATTTTTCTCATGATGAGTGGGAATACGATCGTTAGTATTTTTTACGATAAACCATTTGCTAAATATATTCTGTTTGCGAATACAGATTTAAAACAATATGCCGATGGTACTGTCTGGATAGAAGGTATGACGTTAGGATTTTCCATTACGATGTTAGTCATCTATTATGTTGTTTTCTTAATACTATCCTGGGTCTTTTTCGTGAAGAGAGATGTGGCTGGCCATTAGTTAAATAAACGAATGAGCTAGAAAAGGCCAAGGTTTTTCGCTGTATGGATTAAAAACTGCCAATATGTGTATATTCAAATAGTTGAACCATCTCAATATCACAATTTCGGGTAAAAATCAGGAAAAAAGGTGATGGGATGGTTCTATTTTTTATGAGTATATAGACTTTTCAACTCGTAACAAGATTTTAGTTTTGCATATAGGTACGATATAATCATAATATATACTGATAGTTCATCAATACATGCTAAATGGGTTTGTTTTGAAAAATCTATATGCATCTTTTTTATTGCTATTTTTTCGAGGTGTTATTGGTGAAACAATATTTAACATTGATTTTTTTCATATTAAGCATCATTATCTTAATCATCGGCTTTCAAATAGATATCCAATGGAACGGGATTATTACTTGGGGATTGGTGTTTATTTGTTTAATTTTTGCCGTATATTTTACAAAATATATACCGAATAATAAAGATCGATCGTAAAACATAGCTACAAATAACAAAAGCTCAGATGCATTCTGAGTTTTTGTTATGGGATGATGGAAAGTATTATTGACCCGTATTTTTAAAAGTGATAATTCGTTCTTTAATCTCATCACGGACCCGTTGAAACACGAGCCACCTTTCTGCTTCAGATCCTTTCGCTTTAGCCGGATCATCGAATCCCCAGTGCCAACGTCTGGCAGCTGGTGGCGTAACCGGACAATTTTCATCGGCATCCCCACATAAAGTTATTACGTAATCTGCTTCATTGAGGATATTTTGATCGATCCTATCAGATGTTTGTTGAGAAATATCAACTCCTACTTCTGCCATAACTTTGACAGCCAGTGGATTTAATCCATGGGCTTCAATGCCCGCAGAATATACCTCAAACTGATCAGCTAAATATTTCTTACCAAATCCTTCTGCCATTTGACTTCGACAGGAATTTCCCGTACAAAGAAAATAAATAATCGGTTTGTTCGACATCATCATAGCCCCCTAAGCTACACATTAACCCATGATCCTGCATGCGTCTTGTAATCGGATTTTAATTAGGACGATTTATCTCGTTTACGTTTTCTTTCTGCTTTTTCCCGTTCACTTTGATTGAGAATTTTCTTCCGTAAGCGAATCGACTCCGGCGTGACTTCACAATATTCGTCATCAGCAATATACTGTAATGTTTCTTCCAACGACATCTGTTTTGTCTCATTGATAAGGGCTGTTTGTTCTTTATAAGATGTTCGCATATTCGTTAAATGTTTTTCCCGGGTAATATTGACTGTTAAATCATTATCGCGATTATGCTCGCCTACGATCATCCCCGCATACACTTCTGTCCCCGGATCGACAAAAATAGTCCCACGATCTTCTAATTGTAAGATACTATAGGTCGTGACTTTACCACTTTCCCGAGCAACTAATACACCTTGGCGGCGGCCACCGATTTCACCTTTTATCATTGGTTCAAATTGCTCAAAACGGTGATTTAGTATCCCAAAGCCTCGTGTAATCGACAAAAACTCAGTAGCATAACCGATTAAACCCCGGGAAGGGACTTTAAAGAGTAGTCTAACTTGACCATTTCCTTGGTTTATCATATCGAGCATTTTTCCTTTTCGCTCACCTAACGTTTCCATCACAGGACCAGTATATTCTTCAGGGATATCTATTTGCACGCGCTCAAAGGGTTCACAAAGGACACCATCGATTTCTTTGACAATGACCTCTGGTTTTGAAATTTGAAATTCATAACCTTCTCGGCGCATATTTTCGATTAAAATTGATAAATGTAATTCGCCTCTACCCGAAACAATCCAAGCATCTGGTGATGCGGTAGGTTCAACTCTCAGGCTAACATCTGTTTCTAATTCGCGCTCTAATCGCTCTTCTATTCTACGGGATGTTAAATATTTTCCTTCTTTACCAGCAAACGGACTATTATTTACGAGAAAAGTCATTTGCAAGGTTGGTTCGTCAATACGCAGTAATGGTAATGGTTCTGGATGGTCTTTGTCACAAACCGTCTCACCAACATTAATATCTTCCATCCCGGTAACAGCGACAATATCCCCCGCTTTTGCATCATCAATTTCTATCCGATTTAAGCCGAGAAAACCAAATAATTTAGTCACCCTAAATGATTTTTGTGATCCATCTTTTTTCATTAAGACAACTTGATCACCAACCCGCATCCGGCCACGAAAGATTCTACCGATACCTATTCTGCCTAAATATTTACTATAATCGAGTAAACTTACTTGGAATTGAAGAGGTTCCTCACTTTGATCGGTTGGTGCTGGGATATGATCAATAATCGTATCTAAAACCGCATCCATATTATTAGCTAACTGATCTGGCTCTGATCCAGATTGGCCGTGTAAAGCAGACGTATAAACAACAGGAAATTCAATTTGTTCATCATTCGCCCCGAGTTCAATAAACAATTCTAATACTTCGTCAATAACTTCTACTGGTCTTGCGTTAGGACGATCAATTTTATTGATCACAACAATTGGTGTTAAATTCTGTTCTAGTGCTCTTTGCAATACAAATCTTGTTTGAGGCATGGTACCTTCATAAGCATCTACAACGAGCAACACACCATCGACCATTTTCATAATTCGCTCGACTTCACCACCAAAGTCAGCGTGTCCTGGCGTATCAAGAATATTAATTGTTGTATCTTTATACTGAATAGCAGTGTTTTTAGCTAAAATCGTAATTCCACGTTCTTTTTCCAGTTCATTTGAGTCTAGCACTCGATCGTCAATTTCTTGGTGTTCCTGAAAGGTACCAGAAAAAGCTAATAATTGATTCACAAGTGTTGTTTTACCATGGTCAACATGGGCAATGATCGCTATATTTCGAATGTCTTTCCTTAAATTCATGCTGTTGTACGCTCCTCTATATAAAATTGCAACCTATATCATATCACATTATCCGTCTAAACAATTGATCTTCATTTCTGTTTTTTTCTTGCAATGAATGTTAGCGTGAACTTGGCGCCACCTAGTTCCTCTGAGGGCATAACGGCTATTTTGCCGCCAGACTGCTCGATAATCGCTCGGGCAATCGCTAAACCTAGCCCTGTTTCGCCACTCTTTCCCTTAACAAAACGATGGAAAATATGAGGGATAAGTTTCTGTTCAATCCCGTCCCCGTCATCTTCGATTATGATAACTATCTTGCTATTTTGCTTAAGTACGGTTATTTTTACGATCCCGTTAGCATGGCGAATGGCATTCATCATAATATTTAATAAAGCCTGAAGCATTTTTTCTACATCCACATAAAGATATAAATCATCATCGATGTTTTGCCTTATCTCTAGGCCTTTTTCATTGACCAGTGGCATTGTTCGGGTAATGACTTGATCAATGAGACTATTTACCCTAATTTTTTCTAGATTATAAACAGCTTGTTCACTATCTAATTTCGCTAACAAAATCATTTCGTTAATAATCTTTTTCAAGCGTTTAACTTCTTGAACCATCACTTCTAACCCTTTATCTTTTTCTGCTTGTGTAAAGATCCCATCCCTAATCCCTTCAGCATAACCTTGGATCGTCATTAAAGGGGTTTTTAATTCATGGCTAGCATTTTGAAAAAATGTTTGTTGCGAATTGATATATCGTTGAAGTTCACTGGCCATTTCATAAACGCTTTGTTCAACCTCTTTAATTTCGCCTGTTGCTTGGACTCGTTCTACCTGATCAAATTGCCGTTTTTCAATTTTCTTTAATTGTCGTTTCAAACGTGACAGTGGTGTCACTAATTTATTCGTTAATAAATAACTTAGCAATACAGCCACTACCGTACCAATGAAAAAAACGACTAAAAGGCTGCGAAAAAAATGATGCCGAACATTTTCTAAATCACTTAAAGGCGTCAGCAAGATCATTTCTAAACCCCGTTCAGGCGGATAGATGAGTATCGTTGAGTGAACAAACTTATCATTACCATATTCCCACAATGTTTGTTCCTTATCCTTAAAATCGTTATTTAAAAAGAATCCTTGGGTCATTCGCTGGGGCATTGTTGAAAATAAAATTTGATGTTGGTTTTTATCATAAACAAATAATTGTAAATCTTGCTCTTGTAGAAATTCATTAAATTGGTCTCTCGTTAAATAACTCTCTGACAAAATATTAACGAGTAATTTCCCTTTTTGTTCTAGTTGACGTTGCTCATCGTGGATCAATAAATTTAAAATTAACGAATAAATAATAATACCGGTAACCGTTAGAATAACCAGGAGCAATGTAGTGAAAGCAGCATTTAATTGATATTGAAGTTTCATTCCTTATCCCTCTTCACTACTAAAACGATATCCATAACCCCATACGGTGTCCAATGGAAGTTCTGGCATTTTTTTGCGGATTCTCTTGACAACATCATCAACAGCCCGATCACTTCCAAAATAATCAATACCCCATATTTGTTGTAATAATTCCTCACGGGAAAAAGCACGATTCACATTCTCTGCTAATAGTAACAACATATCAAATTCTTTCGTTGTTAGTTCTCGTTCTTCACCTTGCCAAAAGATACGACGTTCTTGTTTATAAATATATAAATGACCTACCTTAATCGTATCACTTGATTCATTTGAGCTCGTTTGCAATGACCGTTGAAAAAGTCTTTTAACCCGGGCTACTAATTCGCGGGGACTGAACGGTTTAGTTAAATAATCGTCTCCGCCTAATTCCAAGCCAAGGATTTTATCTACTTCATCATCTTTGGCGGAAATGATAATAATCGGGACATTGCTTTCACGACGTATTTTTTTACAAAAATCATAGCCGTCCATGCCAGGAAGCATAATATCTAGAATCCACATATCAGGTGGATTTTTTCGCCATAATTCCCATGCTGCTTCCGCGGACTCTAAACGAGTAATATTAAAACCTTCCTTTTTTAAATATGCTGAAACAATATTTTGAATGTTTGGATCATCTTCAACGATACCTATGTGCTTTGCCATATTTATCTACTCCCCTTTCCAACGAATGTATCTATTTTCTATTTTTACATACATTAACTAATGTGGACAATGAAGATGTCGTTTTACACACTTTTTCCACAAATTCCTCAAAAAGTTTCCAAGATCATTGGTTATCATGATGATGAAGCATCTAGGAAGAAAGGATGTGTCTATCATGAGCAAAATATTATATACAGACTCAACTGATGACCAATTAGATGAAAACACTTCTTTTGAAAATGAAAAACAAAAACCTACTAAACATAAACGATTTTCCCATTTACTAAGTGGAATGGTTGGAAGTATTATAGCAACAACAATTATTTTATTTCTACTATTCAATGATCTCATTCCGATAAACTTTCAAGAACAACAAGTCCAAGCCCAACATAGTCATGACTTACCGATATCGGAATTAATAACCGATGATGATCAGCAAATCCCACCGACAATTAACGAACTTTCCAAAGCCATTGTCGGTATTATTCATTTAACCCAAAAAAACATTTGGACACCTAGTGAAGAAACAGGGACTGGATCTGGCATTATTTACAAAGTCGATCAAGATAAAGCATATATCGTAACCAACAACCATGTTGTTGAAGGGGCTACAGAAGTTGAAGTTGAACTCAATCATGAAACAAGAGTTCCAGCCAAAGTACTTGGTACAGATGCATTAACAGATCTTGCGGTCTTAGAAATTGATAGTAGTGAAGTTGAATATGTAGCTAAGTTAGGCTCATCAGCAAATTTACAATTAGGCGAAACAGTATTAGCGATAGGTAATCCTATTAGTATGGAATTTTCCGGTTCCGTCACGAAAGGAATTGTAAGCGGGCTAGATCGTTCCTTAAAAGTAGATACAAATGGTGATGGTTATCCCGATTGGATTACAGAAGTGATCCAAACCGATGCTGCCATCAATCCAGGCAATAGTGGTGGTGCCCTAGTAAATGCAGAAGGAAAAGTTGTCGGTATTAATTCGATGAAAATTGCCCGTCAATCTGTTGAAGGCATCGGGTTTGCTATCCCCATTGATGCTGCCCTGCCGATCATAGAACAATTAGAGCAAAACGGTGAGATCGCCCGGCCATTTATCGGAATTACAACAGTAGAGATCAATCAAGTTCCCTATCAATATCGCCATAACATTAATTTACCTGAAGACATAGATAAGGGCATGGTAATTGCTGATGTTCAACAGGACTCACCTGCTGACAAAGCTGGACTACAACAATTTGATGTCATTACCAAAATAAATGATCATGAAATCTCTTCCTTACTAGATTTACGAAAATACTTATATTCCGAAACGAAAATAGGCGATACCATTCATATGGAAATAGTACGAGATGGCATCATCAAAAACGTACAGCTAAAGCTCACAGAACAAGCGATATAAATGATTTTGAAGTCACGAAAGGATAGTTAGTTACCATGACTAATTATCCTTTTTTTCTTGAACTAACTAAACCGGTTTGTTTTCTAAATTATCTAGTAATGAATACAAATCATTTTACAAAATTTATGCAAAACCCTTCTTTTTTTATACTAAATCGATATACTGGGATATATAGTCAGATGTACTAAATAAAAAAGTCACTAGTGGATACACGAAATGACTTTTGAAAACAAAGGAGTGGTTTTATGTTTTGTCAACATTGTCAGCAAGAAACAGAAGTAGGCAAATTTTGTACAAACTGTGGTAAAGAGCTTCAAACGAGTGAAAGTGCAGCAACTGTCAATACAGTTGTGGAAGAATCAACTTCCGAAACAACCAAACCAGCTAATACAGAAGAAGTTGTTCAACAGCAACCGTCTAATGATTTTGCTGAACAAGTTAAAAAAATCAGTTCAAATTTTGGCGATTTCTTCTTGAAACTAGTCAAAAAACCGAGTGACGCTAAAAATGTTTCAGCAAATGATTTCGTGTCTTCATTGGTGATGATGGGTTTATTTTCTATACTGATTGCACTCACTTTCTACCTTAGCATTAAGTCCAATGAAATCGCGATGTTTTTTGAGGCGTCCTTTGTCAATCACTTTATTTTACCTTTCATTATTTATTTCGCATTATTTGTCGGTGTGGCTTCTATTACGTTTGTTGCGATTAAATTAACAGGTAAAAATGTTCCTTATCAAGAAATTCTCGCTAAATATGGCGCATATTTGATCCCATTTAGTTTAGTGTTTGTTTTAAGCCTACTGCTCTCATTTGTTGGTATTATCAGTTTAACGGTTATTACAGGTTTAATTAGCATGTTAGGGGTCTTAGTGATCATTCCAACGCTAATTATTACGCAATATTCACTGACAGGTTTTGATCGCATTTATTTATTAATTGCTATCTATTTTGTTTCATTAATCATTTTCGGTCTCATCATGCGTACATTCCTAGAATCTATTATCGGCAACATTCTTGGCAATTTAGGTAATTTAGGTAGTTTCTTTTAATGGAATCATCTATATATTGATTTAAATAAAAAAACTCTCTCTAGGGTTTGTTTTCCTAGTGAGAGTTTTTAATTTAAGAAAAAAATAAATCAAGGACATTTTTAGCTTTAGAACTATCCCGTTTATAAAATTCCGAATAACCACAATCCTTACAATAAACGACGGTAAATTGATTATGTTGCACATTAAACAACCTTGATGCCCCACTGCCAGTCATGGCTACATTCTTTTGACCCGCATCCCTACTACCACATTTAACACATCCATTACTCATCTTGTTAACTTCCTTTCTCGATAAACTTTTTTTTATCATAACATATGATATTTAAGATGTGCCATGGTATTTTTGATGAATTATTCTTCTTCATTAGAGACTGCGTTTGATGTAACACCAGAAAAATTCCCCTCTAAATCAGCTGATAAAAAACCTTCGAGCTCTTCTACATTTCCGATTTGCTCATCTGCATTTGGATACATGTCACGATAATCATCGCGATCACCAAAAAAATCTGACGGTGTTTCTGATGTACCATGTTGACTCAACTCTTGCCAAGTATCCTCTGCGTCATAATTCACTTGTTCCTCTTCGGTTAATTCATTAGGATTAATATTAGGGCTGAAAACTTCCTCTTCAATCGGACGATTGTTTGAAAATGTTTGATTGTCGGCGTGCTCGACACAACGATCTGTCGTCGGTACAGCTAGTAATCGTTCATAGGGAATCGTATCACCGCACTTTGTACAAAGGCCATAAGTGCCTTCTTCAATCGCATGTAGCGCTTCATTTATTTTAACAAGTTCGTTTTCCATATGCTCATTTAATGCAAGATCTTTACCTCTTTCAAATAATTCAGTTCCCATATTTGCTGGATGATTAGCAAAACTTGATAACTCACCAACATTATTTGTCGCTTCATTTAAGAGTCCATAATGATCTTGTACCTGTTGGATTAATTCGGATTGTCTCGTTAATAATATATCTTTAAATTGATTCACTTGCTGTTGAGATAACATGATCATACCCCCTCGTAGCTTTATTTACCTATTCCCATCATTGACCCAAATGTAGGTCCTTTACATGATTCATTTGTATCTATACTATGTGTAAAATCATTAAGATGATTCTTTATTTCAAGCTATGAAGCATGTTAATATATGGAATGAAGCCATGTTATTGGCAACGCTTAAATTTCTGAGAAAAACGACTAAATTACATGGAGAGCTGATATAGATGACAAGTAAAAACTATACAATTGGTTTTATTGGTGCTGGTGTGATGGGAAGGGGAATAATTCATAACTTACTCAAGGCAAATTTTCGGGTAAATGTATATACACGAACAAAGGAAAAAGCAGAACCACTATTAAAGAATGGGGCTACTTGGAAGGATTCGGTTGCTGAATTAGCCCGATCATCTCAGGTGATTATTACAATAGTCGGTTACCCAAGCGATGTCGAAGAAGTGTATTTTGGTGAAAAAGGTATTCTTGAACATGCACGGCCGAACTCATATGTTATTGATATGACAACATCTAAACCATCGCTAGCAAAACGAATTTATCGAGTAGCGAAAGAAAAAGATATTTATGCTTTAGATGCACCAGTGTCAGGTGGAGATATTGGGGCACGAAATGGAACGTTAGCGATTATGGTTGGTGGTGATAAGGACGTCTTTTTAACAATGAAACCGATCTTTGAAGTCCTTGGCGAGAATATTATGTTACAAGGTGAGGCTGGTGCTGGCCAATACACGAAGTTAGCCAATCAAATTACGATTGCATCCAATATGATTGGCGTATGTGAAGCAATTATGTTTGCCAAAAAGTCTGGTTTAGACCCTGAACGCGTTTTACAAAGCATCACAACAGGAGCCGCTGGTAGTTGGTCACTATCTAATTTAGGTCCACGCATGATTAAAAATGATTATGAACCCGGATTTTATGTGAAGCATATTATCAAAGACCTTCGCATTGCAATTGAAGCTGCTGAAGAAATTGGTTTGCCAACTCCGGGCCTCGAACTATCCTTAAAACTATATAAAGAATTAGCTAACATGGGTGAAAGTGATAGTGGAACACAGTCCCTCATCAAATGGTACACTCAACAACAATAATTACTTTTTTCGTTTTTGAATTTCCTGTTGTACGACAAAAGCTAAATCATCATTACCAAATAGTTGTAGGACATTGAGAACGAGATCATTTGCAATCTCGTCTGCTTCCTCTTTGACTACCGTTTGTTGTAGCGCTTCAGTTAAAGCTTTATTATCAGGTTGCTCGGGGTAAGCTTCTCGATATAAAGCTTGCGGATCGAGATCATGATTGATACACCACTGAGCGTAAATTAAAATCATCATTTTTTCATCATGTTGATATTCTTCAATTACACGTTGATTGATATCGTTATGATTCATGATATTTCACCATCTTAGCTTGATTTTATTATATTCATTAAGATATCAAACGGCTCGTTTAATAAACAACAAAAAAGCTTATCTCACGTTAACATGAGATAAGCTTTATTTTCTTATCGACCAACTACGTTAGCCGCTTGAGGTCCGCGTGCTCCTTCTACGATTTCAAACTCAACCTCTTGACCTTCTTCAAGAGTTTTGAAACCTTCAGCTTGAATAGCTGAGAAATGAACGAACACATCGTCTCCGTCTTCACGCTCGATGAAGCCGAAGCCTTTTTCTGCGTTAAACCATTTTACTTTTCCAATCATTTTTGTGACCTCCTTATCCAAGATATCGTGCAAAGTAATTGAATCATAAATACTTTTACACATCTTTTGATAAAGAGATCGTAAAGTATTATTCGAACTTCAATTGCCTTTTGCACTTACAAGAATACTACCTATAACAGAAAAAAGCAAGCGTTTATTACATTTTTTCCAAATCGTCGTAAAATTATTATTGATTTGTCTTAAAAGCCGTCATTAATCCCAAAATAAATGGACAAAAACAAGCTTTTTTTCTTAGTATTTCAGATAAAGATATCATTATGCTTTTTCACCATAGACAATTCTTGACAATGCTGGTAAGGTTAAAATGGATGGTTAGATCGGTAAGCTCATCATTTATTTTCTAATATTTGCATGGCTTCTTCCCACAGTTCTTGGTCACTTAGATCAATCACACCAATGTCAATGGAATTAACGATCAGCATGCCACTCTCATCTTTTAAATACACTAGGTAATCTTTATTTAGTTCAACTGAGGCAGGGAAATGAATTGTCGCTCCCGATTCCAATTGACCTTTATGATTATTCAATACTTCTACTTCAGCAATTTTCATGTATTTATTTTCTGTGGTGAATATAGTTGGGGTCACTTCAGCAATGATATCTGCGTCTGTGGTCACTTCATGAAGACTGGCATTGTTTAATAAAACCAATTCACGATTCGTTTCAGGATGACTTGACAAGTTTGGAGAATTGGCAATATCTTCGATTGTTTCGACTAATGAATTTTTATTACCTTGTAAAATGACTTCTTTATTGATTGAGGTATAAGTTGGGTGAGGAAAAAAACCACCAATAAATTCACTTAAAAATAATATATAGGATTCGCCAATTTCCAATGTTCCATCAGGTTCGTATACATAAATTTCTTTTGCATCCAATTCAGATTTAAATTCCTCATGAACTTGAACAAAATATTCACTTGTTCCTGCACTAAATGGGGTAACATCGATCACTGTACCATAAACGATATGACTGGCATATTTGACTAGATCATCAATATTATCCAAATCAACAGTAGACGTTGTCGATTTATTTGGAAAATACGACGTTTCCTCATTTACATCTGTATTAGTTTTACCTGCTCCCTGTTCACAACTAACGATCACCAACATACATAACACAGATAGCATCAATAAATGAATTTTCTTCACATCAATCCTCCTCTCTGAGTCATATTTTATTTTTAAGAATATAGGTCTCTCTTTGAATAGTCATAGTTTTCTTATAATTATCATAACAAAAAAAAGTTTGACAACACTTCGTTTTCTTTATCTATTCCTTTGAAAACTAAACACAAAGAACAAGTTTGCGTCATTTTTCCCTATTTATATGTTGGCAAACTAAATAAAACGTGTTATCATTACCAATTGCAAGTATATATTTAAACATCATTACCAACATTTATATCTTGCAAATATAAATGATAGGTGGTTAAAAGTTATGAGTAAAAAAGAGGCATATCAAGTATTGCTGTATTATCAATACGTAGATATTGATGATCCAGAAACATTTGCAGCCGAACATCTTGAATTTTGTAAGGAATTAGAATTAAAGGGGCGAATTATTGTTGCCCATGAGGGGATTAATGGTACCGTTTCGGGTACAGTTGAACAAACTGAGAAGTATATGCAAACAATGAATAATGATCCCCGCTTCGCTGACATGGTATTTAAGGTAGATGAACATGATGGTCATGCCTTTAAGCGACTAAGTGTCAGAGCAAGAAAAGAGTTGGTGACGCTCCGACTAGAAGAGGATATTAATCCAAAAGAGCTCACTGGTAAGTATTTGTCTCCACAAGAATTTTACGAAGCGATGCAAGATGAAAATACCGTCATCTTAGATGCACGTAATGATTATGAATATGACGTTGGGCATTTCCGTGGTGCGATCCGACCTGATATTAAAACTTTTCGTGAACTGCCAAAATGGGTTAAGCGAAACAAACATAAACTAGAAGGTAAAAGAATTTTAACCTACTGCACAGGTGGCATTCGCTGTGAGAAATTTTCTGGCTGGCTCATCAAAGAAGGTTTTGAAGATGTTGGCCAATTACATGGCGGTATTGTTTCGTATGGTAAAGACCCTAAAGTAAAAGGTGCCCGCTGGGATGGTCTCTGCTATGTATTTGATGAGAGACTAACTGTGCCAATCAATCAAAAGGAAGAACATAGAGTAGTCGGTAGAGATTTCTTTGACGGTAAACCGTGTGAGCGTTATGTCAATTGCGCCAATCCTGAGTGTAATCGTCAAATGCTCTGTTCTGAAGAAAACGAACATAAATATTTACGTGGTTGTTCTCATGAATGTCGCATTCACCCACGTAATTTATATGTGAAAGAACATAATTTATCAGCGGAAGAAGTACAGCGCCGACTAGAAATTATTGCTGAAGAAGAAAAAGAAAAACAAGAAGCATAAGATATATTTCGTAGTGAAGAGTATGCAAGTCTCATGGGCTTAGCATACTTTTTCTTTTGTATATTTATGGGAATCCATCCTCTATACAAACACTATCACCCATGGTATGATAATGAAAAGCTTTCGGCATAAAGGCGTGATTTGATGCAGGATCAAATTATCTTATTTGATGGCGAATGCCACTTCTGTGATCGTAGTGTCCAGTTCATTCTCAAGCGAGACCGTCATGGTTATTTCAAATTTGCTTCTCTTCAAAGTGAATTAGGACAGAAGCTATTAAAAAAACATCAAATTCCTACTGATACGGATAGTTTTGTGTTAGTGACATCGAAACAGGCGTACGTCAAATCAACAGCTGCTTTGAAAGTTGTACGCCACTTAACTGGCTTATGGAAAATCCTTTATGTATTTATCCTCATTCCCCGGCCACTTCGTAATTTCGTTTACGATGTGATCGCCAAAAATCGATATCGTTGGTTCGGTAGAAAAGAAAGTTGTGACCTTCCTACTCCTGAGATGAGGAGACGTTTTTTATCATAAATAAAAAAATGGTTTCAAGCAGGTATGATACTTGAAACCATTTTTCTTGTATGACTGATAAGGACCTTTAATATGCTCTCGCCCAATAAACCATGTCTTTTGCTTCTTTGCCACAGCAAACACATGTTGGAGCAATTTCTTTTTGCTCAAATGGTATACAACGGGATGTGGCCCCGGTTACTTCTCGAATTTCTTCTTCACAAGCTGTATCGCCACACCACATTGCTTGTATAAAACCACCTTTTTCTTCAAGCGTTTGTTTAAACTCATCAATCGTTGTGACAGCAGTTGTTTTCTCTTCTCGGTGGGCTAATGCTTGATCAAATAAATTTTGTTGAATTTCTTCTAGTAATGCAGGCAGTCTAGTTGCTAATTCATTCATTGGGACAAATTCCTTTTCCCCAGTATCACGACGGACTAGTACCACTTGTTCTTTCTCAATATCCCGAGGTCCAAGTTCAATCCGGACAGGATAACCTTTCATTTCACTTTCATTAAATTTCCAACCTGGCATATGATCACTATCATCAATGTCAACACGGACAATGTCTTTTAGTTGATCACGTAATGCATAAGCTTTATCTAATACGCCTTCTTTATGTTGGGCGATCGGGACAATCATTGCTTGTGTTGGTGCCACACGAGGTGGTATAACAAGACCACGGTTATCCCCATGGACCATAATCAGTGCACCGATAAGTCTTGTCGTGATTCCCCATGATGTTTGATGTACATATTGCTGTTCGCCATTTTCATCTAAATAGGTAATATCGAAGGCCTCAGCAAAGCCAGTTCCGAATAAATGGGAAGTCGCTGTTTGTAGTGCCCGACCATCATGCATTAAACTTTCAATCGTTAACGTATACTTTGCACCTGCAAATTTTTCTTTTTCTGTTTTTCTGCCTTTGATGACTGGAATCGCTAAATAATTCTCACAAAAATCCGCATATACTTCGAGCATGCGGTCTGTTTCCTCAGCAGCCTCTTCATGGGTAGCATGAGCAGTGTGTCCTTCCTGCCATAGGAATTCTAAGGAACGTAAGAATGGTCTCGTCGTTTTTTCCCAACGAACAACATTCGCCCACTGGTTGTATAACATCGGTAAATCCCGATATGAATGAATATTATTTGCATAGTACTCACAGAATAGCACTTCAGAAGTCGGACGAATACTCAGTCTTTCCCCTAACTCATCATCCCCACCGTGGGTTACCCAAGCAACTTCAGGGGCAAATCCTTCGACGTGATCTTTTTCTTTTTGCAATAAACTTTCAGGAATAAATAGAGGGAAATAAACATTTTGGTGACCTGTTTCTTTAATTTTTTGATCGATAATATCACGCATGTTTTCCCATAAAGCAAACCCGTAAGGCTTAATGATCATCGTTCCTCTAACAGAACCGTAATCAACGAGCTCAGCTTGCTTGACAACATCTGTATACCATTGACCGAAGTCCTCTTCCATGTCGGTTATTTTTTCGACAAATTTTTTATTACTCAACACATTCACCTTCTTTATGATTTTCCCTAAAATTTAGCATAAAAAAACGCTCCATCCGATAAGGGACCGAGACGTGGTGGTACCACCCTTTTTTATAGTATAAACATACTATACACTTGATTAGATAACGGCTAGGGGACCGCGCACATCTTTTTTAACTTGATGGCGAACTTAAAGGCAGGTTCTCATTCTTGTCTTTAGAAATTTTCACCAACCATTTCCTCTCTATAAAAGACGACAAATGATACTAGTCCTTATCAACGTTTCTTTCATATTAATATTTTCAATATATATGGACAGTGGCAGAATGTCAAGGTTAATCAATGTAAAACAAATCGGTTTGGGTTAAGTACTGCTTCGTACTGATTGAATTAGCTGCATATATTGAATGTCACCAAGACGATAATGGGGAAAGGTGATAAATAGTTTGGTCAATAATTCCTTTGTATCTAGATTTGAATGAGCTCTAATATATTGGGTGAGTTCGTTGTTTGGTTGTTGATAGTGTAGGTATAACTTGACACCTTCCGCTAATACTGGGAACATCTCTTCCTCAGGCGTCGTATGTTGTATCACGACTTGTTCATATATTTTTTGATAATGATTGTTTGTGATTTTGATAACCTCTACCTCATAGGCATGCTCATCTATTAAATGGAAAATGATCTGTCCTTGATAGTCAATTTGACTAAGATAAGCAAGTAGGGTTAGCAAATTGATTTGACAGAACATATCTGAACCGAACCATAAAATAATCCCTGCATAGTTTTGTGGTTTTAAAGGTTCAAATCGATCAACCACATGGTTTTGATATTCCTGCTTGGATACGCGATGTACATCGGATCTTATCTCGATAAATTCCTCGCTATAAATTGTTTTACTCGAAGGACCATAGCACATCGCTTCATTGAAAGGAATAAAATCACCAACCTGCATTAGTCCATTTTCAGTAAAGATTTTAAGCATCTCTTCGCCATTTAAAACATGTAATATATTCGTGCCTAATCTATTATGTAAGTCATTTTGGATGACTTTTATTTGTTCAAAATTTTTCATGTTGTAGAAGTCAATCCTCATCGATCATGGTCCCCGGTTCGTTAATCGGAACATAGCCGGTTTTTTCCACAATTTCTTGCCCTTGTTC
>CALAMD010000132.1 GCA_937925695.1 uncultured Bacillaceae bacterium
ATGGCCCATTCTTTTTACACAATTATATGGACTTCATCCAGGCGACCGTTGTTTTTCGCTTATATTCTATTAAGCTAATTTTAGTTCCGCTATAAAACTATGAATTTTCCGTAATTAAAGTTTTTTCCGTCTTTTAAGGATAGTGTTATCTTATCATAAATTATTCTTCAGTAAAAAACTGTATTTTAAAATTTTTTTATGCAACGTAAGTTTGTTCGAGTAGACAAAAGTCGAGCTCGTTATTGAGCTCGACATCGATTATAAATCATCAAATCCATTTAAAGCACTTGTTTTTGTATATTGTCGTGATGTTTGTTCAAAAAAGTCTGTCTTCGTACCATCAAAATTATCGACATAAACACGAATCCAACGCATTGGATTTTCTACGTAATCATCGTATATTTCTGATAAGCCCATCATTCGTAACATTTTGTTACCACGGTACTTAATATAACCAGCCATCTCGGTTAAATCAATTCCCTTTATATCTGCTAGCACATATGTTGACCACTCAATTTCTAATTCAACTGCTGCTTGAAATGCTTGATAAACCCAAGAAATAAACGCTTCATTATTGTATGAAGGGTTTTCTGCTAATGTTGCCCGAAATAACTCAGCAATAAAACGACCATGTTCTAATTCATCCCGATTAATATAACTGACCATTGTCGATGTACCGACCATTTTATGATGCCTTGCTAAATGATAGAAAAAAGCAAACCCTGAATAGAAAAACATGCCTTCGAGTAATGCCGTATACACCATTACCTTTAACATATTTTCAAGTGTTGGTTTTTCTACAAACGCATTGTATTGTTCGATAACATGTTTATTTCGTTTTAATAAAACGGCGTCCTTTCTGCCCAGTTCAAAAGCTTCATTTTGTTCTTCCAATGATACAACGGATGATAAGACATATGAATAACTTTCATTATGGACAGCTTCTTGTTGGGCAATAACGGCCATAATTGATTGTACAGATGGATCTGTAGCATATAACGACAACAATAATGCTGTTCGAGTTTGTGGTGCATCGAGTGTTGATAATAGGCCGATAATTTTTAAATAAGCATCCTGTTCTGCTAATGTCAATGTAGGAAACTGTTTGACATCACTGGACATATCTACTTCATCAGCTTGCCAATAATTGCTTAACAATTTTTTATATATCTGATACCAATGCGGATAGGCAATATCATTCCAATTTAAAATTCCACTTGTTTTTCCATCAAACAGGCCTGTTGATTTATTCGGATATCGCGGTTCTAATGTTTTTGCCCGCTTTAATAAACGTGTTGACATCTTCTACCACTCCTTTAATCCAATTGATAACTATTTTTTCTTGCGCCCCTCGAGGTGATTGTTCAATTTTAAGTCCTTCCCAACGGCTCTCATAAAACTTCACCAATCGATCTACGGCTTGACAAAATTGTTCTTCACCACCGAATTGTGTATCACCTGTTCCAAATACAGCGATATTTTCAGGTTTATAACCAATATCTAACACAAACTCTTTTATCTCATCAGGCGTCCTTCCTTCATACCATGTGAATGTCCCGATTAAAATGAGGTCATACTTGGTTATATCAAGAAGTGGATCAAAATCTATACGATATTGATCCACACTCCAACCTTCTTGTGCTAATTGTTCAATAATAATCTCCGCTACTTCTTCCGTGTTACCGCTATATGACAAATATGCTACTAAAGCTTTCAACTTTGACACCACTCACATTCTTCAATGTTGTCCGCTGTAGACCGAACATAATACGTAGTTTTTAATCCCTGATGCCATGCTTGTAGATGTAAATCTAACAATACTGATGCTCGAATTGTATTCGGAACATAGATATTAAAGGAAATACTTTGATCAATATGCTTTTGTCGGGCAGCATTTTGTCTTACTGACCATCTTTGATCAACAATATAAGCTGAGCGACGATAAATATGATATGTGCGATGATCCAAATCTGGTGCTGTCGTCGGAATACGAAAATCTTTTTTCTCTTCACTATAAAAAGGTAAAAAGACAGGATCAATACCTGCAGTTGAGTTGGCTATCATAGCTGTAGAAGAGTTCGGGGCAACTGCCATGAGATAACCGTTTCTGATGCCATATGTAGCTACTTTCTGTTTGAGTTCGAGCCAACGTTTACTTTGATAATTTCTTTCTATAAAATACGCACCTGTCTCCCACTTACTTCCTGAAAACGCTGGATAACTTCCCTTTTCTTTACTCAACTCCATACTCGTTTTAATCGTTAAATACGCAATGTCTTCATAAAGTTGATCAGCATAAATGACCGCTTCTTCTGACTCCCATTCAATATTTTTTAATGCCAATAAGTGATGCCACCCAAAGGTTCCTAAACCGATCGCACGATACTTTTGATTTGTTAGCTTTGTTTGTTGAATAGGCAAGGTATTTAAATCTATCACGTTATCGAGCATACGAACTTGAATGGTAATTAGCCGTTCTAAGACTTCATCCGTAACAGCCTTCGCTAAGTTAATAGAACTCAGATTACAAACAACAAAATCACCTGTTTGATATTTTTTAACAATCACACCTTCGTTTTCAACAAATTCTCCAATGAACTGGGTTGGTGATTGATTTTGCGTGATTTCAGTACATAAATTCGAACAATAGATCATACCAAGATGATTATTATTATTTTTTCTGTTCACTTCATCACGATAAAACATAAATGGCGTGCCAGATTCCATCTGAGAAATTAATATTCTGCGCATAATATCAATCGCGGGAACCTTTACTTTTGATAAAAGCGGTGATGCAATACATGCTTCATATTTCTTACGCCATGTTCCCTCACCTCGTTTTTCATCATAAAAGTCTTCTAAGGAGAAACCCATAACTTGTCTAACTTCATGGGGATCAAATAAATACCAATCGCCTCGGTTCTCAACCTGTTCCATAAAATAATCTGGTACACAAACACCTGTAAAAATATCATGGGCGCGCATTCGTTGATCACCATTATTTAACTTTAAATCTAAAAATGCTTCAATATCTTTATGCCAGACATCTAAGTAGACAGCAATGGCGCCTTTACGGGTACCAAGTTGATCGACACTTACAGCTGTGTTGTTTAGTTGCTTGATCCAAGGGATAACACCACTCGACATCCCTTTGTAGCCTTTAATCGCACTTCCTCGCGCCCGAACTTTACCCATATATACACCAATACCACCACCATTCTTGGATAATTTGGCAATATCAGTGTTGCTGTCGTAAATGGATTGTAAACTATCGGCTACCGTATCGATAAAACAACTTGACAATTGGCCATGGGTTTTCCCAGCATTTGCTAATGTAGGTGTCGCTACCGTCATATAAAGATTACTCAAGGCCCAATAAGCTTCTTGTACTAATTGTTTCCTTTTATATAATGGCTCATCTTGCATGAGGTACATGGCAATAATCATCCATCGTTCTTGTGGTAACTCAAAAATATTTTTATGATAATCTGTCGCTAGGTAACGAGTCGCCAATGTATATAAACCTAAATAATCGAATAATAAATCTTTGTCCGGGTCAATGAGACTTGCAAAATAATTGATATCTTGTTTGGAATACTTTTTTAGTAGCTTAGAAGAGTAAATTCCTCGCTCTGTAAGTTCTTTAATGAGTAAATAAAAATCACCGTATTTTTTACGAGCATCATACCCTCTATTTGTCGCTGCTTGTTCATATAACTCGGTTAAATATACTCTGCTTGCAACATAAGTCCAATCTGGATTAGCTTCATCAATGTTTTCAAGCGCCAGTTTCACTAGCATATCCTTTATTTGAGCACCAGTGGTATCATGATCAATCATTTGTGATGCTCTCATGATCAATGGCTCTACTTCAACGGCTAATCCTTTACTCGCCTCCCTTATAGTCTCTTCTACATTTGTGACACTGCTGATCTTCATCATACTGAACAACCTCCTATAAATTATTTTGTCACGGGGTTATTCACGCTATATGCTCGTTGTTGGCACAAAAAACGCCGGCTACCACCAGGGTAAACGGCGCGATCAGACATTAATGCATAAAAATACCTGCAAATAATCCTTTATGCCCCAACTTCTCACACCCCGGAGAATTGACATTACAAGTCATGGCAGGTCTCCTGACTCGTGCTTCATCCTACTAGAAACCTTCCCATATCGTCGCCTTACTAGCTAAACGATACAGTGGTCATCTCGTTCGTCCACACTTACAGTTGCGGGGGCAGTCCTAGATTTTCACTAGATTCCCTTTTAAGATTTGTTAAAATCACCATGACTCACAACATATAGTATTAATTTTTTTGTCAAACAACAATATATTGTGTATTAAATACTATCACATATTTATTATGATTGCAAACGTAAAAATGTTCGAAGTCTGTCAAGTATTTACGGGTCTTATCTCACCTTATGATATTTCAAGGAATTTTGATGTTTAAAATAAATATTTTTTGATAAGATCAAGTATTCACACGAAATTCCATATGTTGATTTTCACTTCAGGCGGACGCGTTCCGCGGGCTCGGCCTCAGCTTCTGTAGCGCCTCATGCCTGAGTCGCTACAGTGATCTTCGGACACGAGCTGTTCCCGCTGGAGTCGCCGCCTTACGTTCCAATCAACAAGTAGGTAAGCATCCTATCATTCAGCCTTTTTTACTTGGGTATACCTTAGATGTATTAAGATAATCCAGCCAAGCTGCGTAAAGCGTGCGTATAGGGTTTCCCTTGATCGTCTCTGACTAAAGCTGGTATATGGCCTTTGATTACACCTACTGCTTTGCTTGCCTTCTTTGTAAGCAAGGTAGCGAATGATGGATACTTCTTTTCTTTGCGTTTGGCATGACCAGGGCGTGCTCATGAGGCGATCATGGTTTACTCTGTCAAAAAACTTTTCTAGGTCTATGTCTACTCCCCATCTGTATCCATCTTTAATATAGCCTCTCGCTTTCCTAACGGCGTCATGAGCACTCCGATTTGGTCGGAACCCATAGCTATGTTCGGAAAACTTTGGGTCATATATCCTCGATTGTACTTGGGCAATCGCTTGTTGGATCAAACGATCTGCCACAGCAGGGATGCCTAGTAACCGAATACCACCATCAGGTTTCGGGATTTCGACCCTTCGGACAGGCATCGGCTCATAGGTTCCCTTGAGACAACTTTCGATTATATGCTGACGTAAGTTTTGTACGGGCATCATATCTACTCCATGGCTTCCTTCATTCCGTTCTACGTCTTAATGCTAGAAGCATATTCTCCCGTGACAGGATTTGATTCAAAAGCATCGTTATTCTTCCTTCCGTGAATAGCTTGTCTTCTTATGCCAGCAGTCACTCCACCCTCCAAGAGGTCCACTGTGGGATTCACCGCTTCCTTCAGATTCCACGTTACCACGGACACCCTTGCGTTAAGCTAACCACTACTTCTGCCTTCATGGCTCAGGACTTTTACCTATAGATTACACCCATGCCGGGCGCACAAGCAAGACAGAACTAGTCAAGTCAGTTCTGTCCCTTATGCTGCTTTTCTAATCAAAAATATTTCGTTTGATGAGCTATAATCGGTACTAACGTAGCTCTGCAATTTCGTTTAAATAGATGATTCTTTGATTGCGACTGCCACGAAAGTCTAAGCTTAAATCACGTTCTGAAAGGATAAAGCGTCCATCAACGAGTACATCGCATTGACGTAATAACTCAACGTAGTCGCCACCCAGTTCTAAGAGCTCTTCTAATGTATAACCTGTGAATGCCCAGATATTTTTGCCATTTTCACGCAAACGTCTTGCTACTTCTTTTACTTCGCTTGCTTGGAAAAAAGGATCCCCACCAGATAGGGTTACCTCACAAATAGGGTTTGACATCACTTCATCAACAATCTCATCGACTGTCATTTCTCGTCCATTTTTAATGTTCCAACTTTCAGGATTGTGACACCCTTTACAAAAATGTGGGCAACCAGCAAAGAAAATGACTGTCCGCAAACCTTCACCATCAACAACAGAATCGTGGATAATATTCATTACTCTCATTAAAGATCACATACCTTAATTGATATAATCATGACAAATCACCAGGTAATAGTTATCGACTTTGTGATAAATATTGGTGCTTTACCCGCTCACTTTCCTCAGCTCTTTTCGCTGTATTCCACTTATTCATATCTCCGACTAGGTACCCGGTAATTCTACGGATACGTTCGATCGTTTGTTCGTTGTCATTGCCGCAACTTGGACAGCTGTTATCAATGATGCCAGTATAACCACAAGGCTTACAACGATCAACCGGATGATTAATGGATCCATAACCAAAATCATGTTCAGCCATTGCTTTGACTAAAACATCCAGCGCCTTAATATTTTTTGATAGATCACCATCGCATTCAATATACGAAATATGCCCGCCATTGCATAATTTATGAAATGCTCCTTCAATGCGAATTTTTTCAATTGCTCGAATTGGATAATAAACAGGAACATGAAATGAATTGGTATAGTATTCTCGATCCGTAACCCCAGCAATTTCACCAAATTCAGCTCGATCTCGTTTTGTAAAACGTCCTGATAATCCTTCAGCAGGTGTTGCGATTAACGAAAAATTCAAATCATAAAAGTCACATGCTTCATCAATGCGTTGGCGCATGAATTTTACAATGCGGTAGCCTAATTTAAAGGCACGCTCTGATTGACCATGATGTTCACCAATTAAAGCGACTAGCGCTTCAGCTAATCCAATGAAGCCAACACTCAATGTGCCTTGCTTCAGGACATTCTCTAAAGTATCAGCTGGCTTTAATGATTCACTATTTTTCCAAACTCCCTGACCATATAAAAATGAAAAATGTTGTGCTTGTTTTTGAGCTTGAAATTTAAATCGATCTAATAATTGTTGAATAACTAATTCAACGTAATCATCTAGTTTGGTGAAAAAACCTTCAATCGATTGTGACGTTAAGGCGATTTTTACAAGATTAATTGATGTAAAGGATAGATTTCCTCGTTGGATACTATAATCATCACCATGGCGATTTTCCATGACGCGTGTTCGGCATCCCATATAAGAAACTTCTGACTCAGGTGTCCCATCATAATGTGTGATGTTCATACTTGAATCAATAAAACTAAAGTTAGGGAACAAGCGCTTTGCTGTTGTTTCTAAAGCAAGTTTATAAAGATCATAATTTGGATCATTTGGTGAAAAATTGATCCCTTTTTTAAGTTTAAAAATTTGAATTGGAAAAATAGGTGTTTCACCGTTGCCTAAGCCTGCTTTTGTTGCAAGCAATAAATTTTTAATTAACATTCTTCCTTCAGGAGAAGTATCTGTTCCGTAATTAACCGATACAAATGGAACTTGTCCACCACCACGTGAATGCATTGAGTTACAGTTATGAATAAATGCTTCACATGCTTGATAAACATCTCTTTCTGTCTCTAGCCAAGCGGTTTCTTCAAGTTTATTTCTATCCCATTCAAGTGGATAATTAATTAAACGTTTTTTGTGTTTTAAATATGTTTTACGTACATATGGTGCTAAATCATAATCGAACATCGGATAACTTTGTCCGCCATGTTGCATATTTTGATTTGACTGGAAGATAATTGATGACAATGCCATCGCACTCGTGATATCGGAAGGTTCTCTCATAAAGCCATGTCCAGTATTGAAGCCGCCCTTTAAGATTTTACCTAATGGAATTTGGGTACATGTCGTAGTTCCTGTTGGATAAAAGTCTAAATCATGTGGATGAATATAATTTTCATTCATTGCTTGGACAACTTCTGGTCGAAGTAGTTTTGATTTTGCATAGAACTTTGCAGCTTCTGAGCCAAATTTAGACATTTGTCCCATTGGTGATTGGCCATCAACATTTGCATTTTCTTGAATTAAATCTTGATTTGACGCTTGGACAATTTGATTAAGTGCGTCAATTAATTGTTTAGTAGATTGGTATGATTGAGCGAGTACTTTCATCTGATTCACTCCTGATTCGTTCCTCGTAATATGTAAAACATAACAATATATAGATAAATAAAAAGGTTCTAACACAACATGTTGTGCCAGAACATAGTTTAGCATATTATGTTTTTTTTACCAGTTAAAAAAGTTACATCTACAGTAAAAAATGACTTTAGGAATGGACTTTAGCTGTGATTTTGACAACTTTATGACTTTGTTATAATCAATTTTTAGTTAGATTATGTGTGATACTCTTTAGAAGAACGAGCCAATTTGATTCAGAAATTGACCAAAAAGTGGATCGACGAGTAACAAGAAGATCACTGTGATGATTAAAAAATTAATTAAAATCACATAAATAACATCGAGACCGTCTTTTTTATTATTTGTTTCCTTAATTGAATCAATTTCATAAAAAGTACAGACTAGCAGTAAATTAAAGATTAATTTTAAAAAACCCCCTAGATATTATATGATATTGCTACTCTGTTTCATCTGTGATAAACCCTTCTTTGATGGCTTGGATGATAAGTTTTTCTTGAGTTTTTTCTAAGATATTCGATTCACTTAACTTCGTTAGGAGGCGAGAATAGGATGCCTAAGATGGAATATCGTCTGAAACGAGAAAACCACAGTTGGGTTTGAAAGCAGTATCATTTTCCAAACGTTTGATTAGGTCTTTGGTCGTTGGGATACGCTCTACGTAACGAATGAAAATTGAAATGATCATCGCCAAATAATTCAATTCTGTAGGTGCACCAAGCACCAAAACGAGATTTTTTACTAACTTCATAATGAATAGCATCCAAATCTATTGCTGAAATAATCGCATCATATTTTTGGGTAGGTTCCATATCGTATAATTCTTGGATGCTAAATAAACTCGGTTGTCGTATAATGGTCATAGGAAGTA
>CALAMD010000133.1 GCA_937925695.1 uncultured Bacillaceae bacterium
ATCTTCATTAAATCGAATAACTTCAGCAAAGTTTGTAACATCTTCATCATCTGATGTCGTGACAACAATGATGGTTCGTTCCTCTGGATCAGATGAGACTATCTCATAAGTAGTTTCCATCGTCGTACCATCTTCTTTAATAACAGAAATTAATTTGCCTTCTGAATGATAAATATCGGCATATTCTGTTTCCCAATGTCCTAATAATGCCTTCTCAGGGGAAGAAGTGTCCCTTCCACCACATGCAGCTAGTAATAATAAAATAAAAATACTAATAAAAAGCTTAGTGATTAGATTTTTTTTGTTCATTTTGTTCTCCTTTTGTTATTTTCTTAATCCCTGCTTATGATAAAACAACTGGTAGTTTGTGATCTAGCATCCACTGGCCATCTTTTTCAATGGCATTGTACGCTAAGATTTGAACACCTTGTTCTGAGGCATCCTTTAAAGCATCTGCAAAAGCAGCATCTATTTCTCGATTCGGTGAAAAAATGTGGCATCCTTGAATCATGACGACAAAAAGGACAATGGCACCATACCCATCTTGCCTAGCTTGAATCAATTCTCGGATATGTTTAGTCCCTCTTTCAGTTGGGGCATCCGGGAACATGGCTGTTTGATTATTGATTAATGTAACCCCTTTAACTTCAATAAAGCCTTTCACATCACCTATTCGATAAGCTAAATCGAAACGTGAACGGCTAAAGGTTACCTCCCGTTTGACCTCGTCAACAAAACCCAACTCGATGATTCTACCTTTTTGCAATGCTTCATAGGCAATTTTATTTGGTGCATGGGAATCGATATTCACCCAATCGTCGTTTTTCCTGGTAGCGATCAGTGAATATTTTGTTTTTCGATTAGGGTTTGTGCTTTTTTCTAATTGAACGAGTGCCCCAGGCTTAAGAAGTTCTTTTAGACGACCGGTATTTTTAATATGTACTTTTTCTATTTCACCGTTTATCTCCACTTCAGCAACAAATCTATTTAATCGTCTAATAAAAGAGCCAAGGATTACCTTTTCATTTGTCATTGTTTCACATCCAAATTTACTTTATCATGTTGAGGGATTAAACATGATTTGAATGTTACCGTCATTAAAGTAAGTACCATTCAATCCACAATGATTCTATTATTATAACATGTTAAATTTGAAATAGAAATTAAGTGTTTTATTTTACTAACCTCGTAATGACAAGGGTAAATTCCATCTTCATTACATGTAAAATGCGATAAGGAGTAGGTTTTCCCTACTCCTCACCTAATTTAATAGCTTGATGAATACGGATTTTCGAAATCATCCAGCTTAATATCGACAAGCCTATGATCAGCAAGATAGCTGCAAAAGAATAAACGAGTATCTCATCGTTTCGATCAAAAATGATGCGGAAAGGAAGTAATTGTCCCCGATTCCCTAAGATAAAGGTTTGATAGAACAGTTTCATACATTGGATAGTTTTACAGTAGATGGCAGAGTTTATGGTTTACCTTTCCGTGGTTATACCAATCAGTTGTTCTATAATAAAGAACTGGTTGAAAGCTTAGGTGGTATTCCTGAAACCTTAGAAGAACTAATAGACAAAATGGTTGAAGCAGATCAAGCAGGATATACTCCCCTTGTCTTTGATTTTGCTGAAGATGGGTTTGGTGGTGTGTATACGTACGAGGCTGAAACCATGTTCGAAGGGATACTACAGCGAACGATAGATGAAGAGAAATTATCTGCGCTTCTTAATGGTGAAGCGATGTGGACCGATGATGAGTTTGTTCAAGCATTTGAAATCATGGAGGAACTAACACAAATTGATATTCCCTTAATAGAGACAGCAATGCCTGGTGATCCTTTGGAATTAGCAGAAGCATTTCTGTCTGAAAATGAAGATATAGTGTTTTTTTACACCGGTGCATACTTACCAAGTATACAGGCTAGTGATCAGTTTGCCCATTCGCAAGGCAATATAGGCGTCATGGCTATGCCACCTATGGCAGGATCACCAGATGACGGTTACGCCGTACATGGAACCTTTAATGAAGGATTCGCGTTTAGTGGAAATATAACCGAACAAGAAGAACAAATGATTTATCAATTTATCGAAGCGTTATGGTCGGATGAATATATGATCGAATATAATATCGCATTTGGTTGGTCACCACCTATCAATGTGGAATCCGTTACAAATGATGATTTATTTATGGAGGTTGTCCAGGTAAATAATCAAGCAACCGGGTTTTTCCCTGAGTTAAGGTCTAAAATTTCATTTCTATACCTTGACGAAATTTCGGCTGTAATAAATAAATTGATAAACGATGAAATCTCAGCCATAGAAGCAGCAGAGCAATTGCAGGAATACCATGAGCAAAGGCTTATGCAAGGAGAATTATGATAGATTCAGGCTAGGTAGTGCCTATTCACTTCAAAAGGGCGTTTCTACATTATCCCACAGAGTATCAATGATTTATTCTAAAAAAATTTAGAGCTCACCTTCATTTATGTAAGGTGTGCTCATTTTATGTTGAATGGGTTTGGTTAAGTAATATTAAAATTCTTAGTGATATACATCTTCGTGTTTAGTAATAGGTTAGAATCCTAACGACGAACTAATGAAATATTTAATCCCTTTTTAATCAAGCTTATTTATTTCTGTCCTTAATAAATCTAAGGATTCCCTTGTAAAAACACCTTGTTTATAAGCCTCAATAATTGCCTTGGTAATACTAATTTCATCAAAAGCAGGTTGTCTCGGGACCCTTTGACCGTTCTTTTTATATCTCATTACTACCTGCTCGCCCTTTTCTTCCCCATCTTCTATTTTTATACACTTATCAATACATATTGAATAAACAGCAGATACTTGGAATTCGGATTCCACAATCGGTTTGTAGGTCGTTTTTGTCATATCTTATCCTCCTCTTATTATCTCATTGATATAAACGTTTGCGATTACTGTTTCCAGCAAATAATTTTAATAATATCTCCTGCAGGACTTGTTTCATACTAGGCGCTATTAAATTCGGAAAGCTTAAATGAAACAACATACTGAACACCTTTGGTATTCTTTAAAGGCGGTGTCAATCCTTTCATCAACGTAACTAGGCTCTACTAAACTATCTTCTGATACGTAACGTTTATGTACCAATACTATTATTAACAACACTTGAAACAAAATTGTCTGATCTTTACCTACCAAAATACTTTCGATAAACTGTAAACTAAATTGGAAGGTTTCACCAAATCATCGTTTTTTAATTGATATGTTTTAGTATACAGATCAATAGTTAAATCGAAGTTAAAATGTGAAACTTTTTTACCTTATGAAACAAGTTCAAATACTTACATTTGAATGCTCATAGTTTGTTAAAGTTCCTAAATAACTCTAACTGGGATATCTGCAGAACATCTTGAAAAAAAGAGCTTCCAAATGAATGGAAGCTCTTTTTTGATCTATATAAAATGTTAATGGGGGATATATTTAAAATTCGATTAACGAATGTGCATTAATATTTTTCAAAATAACTACAAACTACATGGCCAACAGCTTTTGCAGCAACGAGAATCGCATCTTCATCAAGGTCAAATTTCGGATGGTGGTTGAAATAGGGTTTGTCGACTCCTTTTGGTGTACACCCAATAAAGAAATAACTTCCAGGTATCTTTTCTAAATAATAGGCAAAGTCTTCGGATGGCGACAATGGTGGATATTCTTTCACTTCTGTAATATGTTTGTCGTTAGCATTTTTCAACGTATCGGCAACCATGGCTGTTAATTCTGGTGTATTGTAAAGAGGTGGATAATCCGCTTCATACTCCAATGTACAAGTAACGCCAAATTGGGTTTCTAGGCCTGCTACAATTCGGTGTAGTTCCTTCTCAATAATCCCTTTGCTTTCATTGCTCATGTAACGAATATCACCTTCAAGTTCAATGCTGTCTTTAATAACATTAAAGCTACCCTTGCCATCAAAGGAACCAATCGTAACAACACCTGATTCCATCGGGTTTAAGCGCCGACTAACGATTGTTTGGGCAACTGTGACAAAGTGAGCTCCTGCTACAATGGCATCATTTGCTGTATGTGGGGATGAGCCATGTCCACCTGTCCCTTGAATGTGTAATTTAAAATATGAGCGTCCGTTAAAGGCGTAACCACTTCGATAACCAACAACACCTGCTGGGTCCATCGGCAATACGTGAATGCCAAATATGGCATCTAAATCATCTAACTTACCTGATTCCATAATACTTTTTGCACCACCAGGTGGTACTTCCTCTGCGTGTTGGTGAATGATTTTGACCGTCCCAGCCAGTTGGTCTTTTAATTCAATTAAACAATCGGCAAGGACAAGTAAGTAGGCGGTATGGGCATCATGCCCACACGCATGCATGACACCCTCATTTTTCGACTTAAACGGAACATCTGCTTCTTCGGTAATTGGCAGGGCATCAAAATCTGCCCTTAAGCCAATTGTTTTACCGGGTTTGCCACCCTTGATGGTTACGATAATGCCATAACCATTACCTACATTCGTGTCTATTTGAACGTCTTTACCATTGTAAAAATCGATAATATATTGGGCTGTTTTCTCTTCTTGGAAAGATAGTTCTGGATGAGCATGTAAGTAGCGACGAATTTCGATCATCTCATCTTTTCGTTCTTCTAGCCTTTTCATCAATTGGTTTCTCATCATAGCCACCTCATTATTTTTTTAATCGTGATTAATTTTTAGCAATGGCTGGTTTTGCTCCAATAACTTGTTCAACCATGTTTATTTCAGTTTCTTTTTCTCTAGGTACAAACAGGACGATAGAGATTAATGACAATACTGCAAAGATTACATTCACAATAATTCCCGCTGACGCTGCTACTTCAACACTACTAATGACTGTAATTGCACTATAGACGGTTGCTGAAATCGCAACACCGAAGGCATTTCCGAGTGAGCTAGCCATTTTATATACACCGGAAGCTTCGCCAACTTTATTAGCCGGGGCATACATCACGGCTGTATCTGTAGAAGGTGTAGCATACATGCCTAAACCTAAACCGAAGAGGATAAAACCACCAAAGACGACGATGGTATACATGAGATCTGGTAAAAAAGTAAGTCCCATCACCCCTACACCGACTAATGTTAATGCTGTGCCCCACACCATTGGCTTCCTTGCACCGGTACGTTGCATGATTTTTTCACCTACACGAATCATTCCCAATACGGCGACAAGATATCCGAGTGAAAGCATACCTGATTCAAATGCTGAGAAACCTCGACCAACTTGCACATATGTGTTGGCTACTATCAATGTTCCCGCCACTGCGTTTAATAAGAAGTTAGAGATCGTTGCTCCAGTATATGGCTTACTCTTAAACATTTTGAAATCAATCAGTGCATTATCACGCTGTGCTTCATACTTGATGAAAACAATAATCCCGACAACTGTTATAACGGCTAGACCGATTGTTAACGGATTCGTCCACCCAAAGTCAGCGCCTTGAGTGATAAACACATTTAAAGCAAGCATCGTGACGATGAAGATGGCTAAACCACCAAAGTCGAATCTAAAGGCACCTGTTGTTTCTGCCTTACTTTCAGGCGTATCTTTAATCAACCACATTGCTAGTAAAGCAAAGACGATAGAAAAGATGAAGATCCATTTCCAACCCATCGAGGTTGCGACTGCTCCACCAAAGAATGAACATAAACCTGAGCCACCCCAAGAACCAATTGACCAATAACTAAGTGCTCGCTGACGTTCTTCCCCTGCAAAGTATTCTTTCATTAATGCGATTGTTGCTGGCATAATCGCTGCTGCTGATAAACCTTGTAAAATACGACCAATGATTAGGAACATGGATCCGTTCGCTAACACGAGTAATAGAGAACCAATGACACTTAAGATTAAACCAACATAGGTAATTTTTTTACGTCCGATTCTATCTGCTAACCCACCTGCTACAACAATGAACATCCCAGAGAATAAAGCTGTTAAACTAATTGCTACGTTAATCGTTCCGAGTGAAACACCTAAATCTGCTTGAACGGCTGGTACAATATTGACCATTGACTGAGCGAATAACCAAAACGTAATAACCCCAAAAACGATTCCAGTAATCATTTTGTTCGTTCCTTTATAAGCTGTAGCCATTGTAAATCTCTCCTTAATTAATGAATTTTAAAACAGCTATAAAACTTCTAAGTTAGTAAATCATTCATGATTGCAGTAGTTGTTGAGCTCTTCTTAACTACAATTTAAGTATAGAAAAATTAATGATTTATCATAAGCTGTTTTTTGACGTGTTTGACCTATTTACGTAGCTATTTTTCCGCACAAAAAAATAACGGTCAAAAA
>CALAMD010000134.1 GCA_937925695.1 uncultured Bacillaceae bacterium
AAAAGAAAGTGTTGAATTCAATGTCTATGCTAACGTATGATAGAAGATAAAATAATCTAGCAAAGAGGTGGCGAATTTTGAGTAACATCAGGAAATTAACAGAAGCAGATTTTGATGACGTGTTCGCACTGTCACAATTTGCCTTTCAATATAAACTATCCGATGAAGCTTTATTGACACAAAAGGAAGATGCAAGGAGCCATACAATATTTGGTTGGTTGGAAAATGATGAGTTAGCAGGTAAGGTACATATTATTCCTTTCTCATGTTATATCCATGGCGAGGAGATTGACATGGGTGGGATTGCTGCTGTAGCAACATGGCCAGAGTACCGTCGGCAAGGCATTATCAAACAGCTCCTGTATGAATCATTGGTGGAAATGAAAAAACAAGGGCAAGTGATATCATTCTTACATCCTTTTTCATTTGCCTTTTATCGAAAATATGGTTGGGAATATACTTTTAACCAAAAGCATTATAAGGTGCCAATTAAAGATTTTAACAAAGCATGGGGTACTCATGGATATGTTCGTCGGGTTCATGATAACTTACCACTTTTGCAAAAGATTTATCAGACCTATGCGAAGCGTTATAATGGGATGCTTGCGCGTGATGAACACAGGTGGCGTTATCATGTATTATCTGAAGACCTAATAACAGTTGTTGCTTACAATGAATCTGGGGAAGCAGAAGGCTATCTAATGTTTCAAGTGAAAAATCGACTCTTTACAGTGAAAGAAATCGTCGCAACGACGCTAAACGGCTGGAAGTTACTCCTTGAATTTATTGCGAACCACGATTCTATGGTTGAGGAAGTAAAAATGATCGTTCCGGAAAATGATCAGCTATCTTTATTATTAGATAATCCGCGCTTTGAGCAACGAATTTATCCATATTTTATGGCTCGTATTGTTGATGTTCCAACATTTCTAGAGGCTTATCCTTTTCAAGGACATGGTGAGGTGCTCGAACTGTCATTAGCCATTCAAGATGACTTTTTTCCTGAGAATAGTGGTATCTATCAGCTATCCTGCAATGGTGGAAACGTAAATATTACTCGGTCTAAAATGACTGAGACGCAAGGTGATATTCACTGCTCGATTCAACAGTTAACATCGATGTTAATTGGTTTTAAACGTCCACTTGAATTGTATGAGCTTGGGCTTATTACCGGGAAACGAACCAAAATTGAACAGTTAGAACGGATTGTGCCAAACAAGCAAACGTATCTGATGGACTTTTTCTAAGTTGCAAAAAGAATAATTATATTGATAAGCCAAGATTTACCTGTTGCCATTGACTGATGTTCAATGGCTTTTTAAATTTGAATTGTTAACGAGGATATAGGCATATTCTCAGATCTTGTCCCATAAAATGATGTGAAGAAGCATCATAAGGGGCGATTATTGTATGAACCGTTTAGGCAAGATTACTATGTGGTTTCTCGGATTAGGAATTCTCATTTTTCTCATTCAGTTACCGATTCAACATGCGAACAAAACTTGGGAAAGCTGGTCGTTACCATTGGCAGGGAAAACAATCGTTATCGATCCTGGACACGGTGGTCCTGATGGGGGAGCAGTTGGCCGCGATCAGACCCAAGAAAAAGACATTGCATTAGATGTAGCAAAAAAACTACGTAGTTATTTAGAGCAAGCTGGTGGACTGATCTATTTAACGAGAGAAGAAGATACCGACCTTGCCGATCCCGATACTAGTGGTTTATCAAGGCGAAAGTCTGAAGATATTCGTAATCGACTTGATTTTATTCATGACAAACAAGCTGATTTGTTTGTGACGATTCATTTAAATGCCATACCTTCACCACGTTGGCGGGGTGCACAAACATTTTATTATCCTGAGTTTGATGAAAGCAGGCATCTAGCCAAAATGATCCAAGCCGAACTTGTCCGAAACCTAGAAAATACGGACAGGGCAGCCCTTGCAATCAATGGAATTTATCTATTAAAGTATGCTGAAATTCCCGGTGCACTTGTTGAAATTGGATTTTTATCAAATGAAGAAGAACGTGAATTGCTTAAACAGGATGAATACCAGGAACAAGTGGCTGGCAGTATTTATCTCGGTATTTTGCGATATTTTACAGAAGATATGACAGATGATTAGAAGGACCTTGGTTAAATTGTAATTGACTGATCATTCAAATCACTTAGATATATTTTGATTTATGTTATACTAGCCTTAACGTAATAAGCTTGAAGGGGATGGTGGCTAGTGCTAACTAAGGAAAAAGTGATTGAATTAATCGGTCAAGTAAAAGACCCTTTTTTACATAGAACATTGGAAGAGACAGATGGGATTTTAGAGGTAAGGATTAGAGAAGAGAGAAACCATGTGAGCGTTAAGCTGGCAATTGGTAAGCCAAATACAGCTGAACAAATGCAACTGCAGCAAGAAATTGTTGGGATTTTAAAGAAAAATGGTGCCACAACAGTTGGTCTACGGTTTGCCCAATTACCTGAAGAGACAATTCGTAAATTCCAACCGACTGCTGAGCAAGGTGAAGCAACGATCTTAGATAGAAAAGACCAACCTCATTATGTTACGATTGCTAGTGGTAAAGGTGGGGTAGGTAAATCCACAGTTACGGTCAACCTCGCGATCGCATTAAGTAGGCTCGGGAAAAAAGTTGGAATTATAGATGCTGATATTTATGGTTTTAGTGTGCCTGATATGATGGGCATTGAAGAGCGTCCAGTTGTTCGTAATGAAAAAATCATTCCAGTTGATCGCTTTGGTGTGAAAGTGATTTCGATGGGCTTTTTCGTTGAGGATAATTCACCGATTATTTGGCGTGGCCCAATGCTTGGTAAGATGCTGAATAGCTTTTTTAAGGAAGTCGAGTGGGACGATTTAGATTATTTATTACTTGACTTACCACCGGGAACAGGTGATATGGCGTTAAATGTTCATGATTTATTGCCAAAGTGCCATGAAATTATCGTCACGACCCCACATCCAACGGCAGCCTTTGTTGCAGCCCGTGCTGGACAACTTGCTTTGAAGACGGATCATGAAATCTTAGGTGTTATTGAAAATATGGCATATTTTGAAAGCGAAAAAACCGGCGAAAAGGAATATGTCTTTGGCCGTGGTGGTGGTGAAAAGTTAGCGGAAGTGTTAGATACAGAAGTGCTTGGACAAATTCCATTACAACAACCTTATGAAGAGGAAGATATTTTTGCACCTTCTGTTTATCAAGAACATCATCCGATCGGTAAAGAGTATCGACGGATTGCTGAAAAAGTAATAACAACAATTGAATCAAAAGAGAATTAAACGTAAAAGAGGTGGCAAAGGTCGCCTCTTTTACGTTTATTAAGAACCTCCATCGCCTGATCCTTCGCCGGAGCTACCGCCTTCTTGTTTTCCGCCTTCACCACCTCCGCCAGATTGGGATTTTTGCTGTTCTTCAGCTGCTTTCAGCAATATTTCAGACATTTTTGACTGGAACAAAGGTGTTTCTAATGTTTGTTGAACAACTTCTTCTAGATGAGAACGAAATTGTTGGCTTTTCATCAGCGAAAGCATTTGTTCGTTTATTTCAGGGTTTTGTAGCAGATCCATCATCTGTTTTTGGAACTCAGCGTCATTCATTAGTTTCTTCATTAATTTTTCTTGCTCATCGGATATGGATTTAGCAAAATCCTCGACGAATGACGGATCACTGAAAAGTTTTTTCCACATTTCAGTCCCTTTTTCAGATCCGAGCATCTCGTTAATGGAGCTTTTGACGACGTCAGACTCAATGACAAGTTGTTGCTTCATTTCTTCCTCGGTCATTAATTCCCGCAAGGTTTTTTTGCCGTCTTCGGTTTGTAATATATCAACGACCATTTTTTTCGTTGTTTCATAATTACCATCTTGCTTCGCATTATTGTCACTGCCACCACAAGCATTTAACAACATCATTACAAAAATAATAACAAAAACAAATTGAATCCGTTTCATCCAGATACCTCCTTCCATTTTTAATATGACAGAAGGGCGGGAAAATTATGCACATTATTAAGGAAAAAGAGTTGTTTGTGGTAGTATAGCTTTAACAAGTAAATGACTTACTGCAAATAGGTAATTGATAATATTTTACAGCGGAGAGAAGTGTAGGGGGGAATTCGCTTGAATATTCGTAAATGGTTAGGACTATTTTTCAAAACATTGATTTTAGGTGGTCTTGTTTGTTTGGTGACAAGTTTCATTGTCAGCGGTGGCGATTATCTAGATTCGATTCAAGCTAGTGAATGGCTAAATTTAATCGGTTTGCTTCTTTGGTATATGATCTATGGTTTTCTATTTAGTGTTATCAGTCAAACTGGTTTCTTTGCCTATATGTTTATCAATCAATTTGGTTTAAGCTTGTTCCGTTCATTTTGGCCAACGACTCAATTATTAATCGTCGGATTTGTTGTCTTCGATTTGATTTACTTCCCTTATATTGGGGCCGATGGGGAAATAGCTTTATATATCTTCATCTTAATTTCATTTGCTATACTCATTTATAGTATTCTGATTGCTTATGTTAAGGCAAAACAAACCCATAAAAGAGCATTTGTCCCAGCGCTATTCTTTATGGTTGTGCTAACGGCTATTGAATGGGTTCCAGGCCTAAGAACAGGTGAAGTTGATCATGCGACTTTAATGATTATTACATTGCTGGCATGTAATACATATCAATTGCTAAAGTTACATCATTTAACGGCAACCGATGATGAGAAAAAACAAGCACCTCGGTCTAAAAGTCCAAACAACATGGATGTAGCCAAGAGTAATTAAATGCATAGAAAATAAAAAGGGAAAACTCTAGTGATTTTTTAGCTCTATTGTGTCTTTCGTCCAGATGAGCTTAAAAATCATTAGAGTTTTTTTATTGTACTAATTCTGATTCCGAATGGACTTGAGAGATGAGTTCTGAAATCGTCACGAATTCAAAACCTTTATTTTTCAAACCAGGAAGGATTGTTTTTAAAGCATTTGCCGTTTGCTTGGCAGCATCTGAAGCATGTAACAAAATAATGTCACCGTTAGATGTTTCTTTCATCACTTGGTCAACAATTATTTGAGTGCCAGGATTTTCCCAATCGTGTGGATCGACATTCCAATGAACAACCTCATATCCTTGTTCTTTGGCAAGATCAATAATTTCTTCATTAAAATGACCACTTGGTGTCCTCAATAATTTTATTTGGTCATAACCTAATTTGTTGAAGATGTTTTGAGCATGATACAAATCTTTTTGTACTTCAGATAATTCTTGCTTTAAATAACTTTTATAACGATACCCCATCATCCCTAATTCGTGTTTGTTCTCAGATATTTTTTCAAGTATGTTAGGATGCCTTTCTGCCCATTCCCCACTTACGAAAAAAGTAGCTTGTACATCATGGTGTGCAAGTTCTTCTAAAATGGGATGGACTCTTTCATCGCCCCAGCTGATATTAAATGTAATAGCGATATTGTTTTCATTTGGATTTCCTTTGACGAGTGCTGTTGTTTGTTCTTTAGATGAGAATATCGAAAATGCGCCAAATTGATCCAACCAAATTAGGATGGCAGTAAATAAGGCTAACGCAATAACAACAAGCCATCGTTTCCAGTTGCTTATTTTCCATACATAGAAGTGCATTGACACGACCCCCTTACATGCCTCGTTATTACTTTATGTCTATGAGAAGAATGGAATAAATATGTACAAGCTAACAGAATTTTTATATCACAAAATTTTTACAAAACTATGGCGTATTAGCGAAATAACCATTTTAACGTTGATAATGATGCATATTTGTTGGTAAACAGGGAATTATTAAATTAGCCAATATCTCGAATTAGCACATCCTTTACAATATAGAAACGCGAACAAACTATATATAGAAGCTAATCATATGACAACACATTTAGGAGTGGTTTACATGTTAGGTTTCCTCGTTAATGATCAAGAGCAAAAAGAAATAGAGTATTTATTGAAAAGGGAAATGGAAGAGATTCTGATGGATTTAGAAGACTATCGGATTGATGCTAGCGTAAAAAAAGCAATGACTTCTAGATATCAGACCTTATTTCAACTTTTTAAAAGAATAGCTCCAAAAGATGAGTATTTAAAATATTTAACTCCAGTATTAAATTCAATGAACCGTAGTAAGTAAGATAGGTTAGATTGATCCTTAATTATTTCCTTATTACTATTAAAGGTTGTCTTTGGTAACAATGATAACCTTTATTTTTAACTGTACAAATCGGGAAGCAAAGATGTAGGTGCATCATTGTTATTATTAGATGAGAATTATATATAAAAATTTAGACTTGTGATGTGCAAAATATATAAATGTATAACCGAGAGACAAGTTTAAACATTAGAAGCATAATAAAGTAGTTCAACTCATCTATTCAAACAGGTTATTCTATGACATTGATCGCCGATGAAGACAGTGTGTAAATATATAAAGTGAAAAAAATATTAGTTTTCTATTGATCTGCATTTAAATCTATGTTATATTATTTCTCGTGGTTAATATTGCTTATGTAATTTTAATTACTTGTTGACTTTTATTTTTCTCT